>NZ_JABMCZ010000004.1:0-346880 GCF_013186535.1 Nocardia terpenica | reverse complement strand
GCTTGGCGGTGGCGCTTTCGGTCTCGAACACGTGGTGGGTCATCGCGGCGACCGGCGAGTGCGCCTCGTCGACGGAGTGCAGCACCGCCTTCGGCAGGAAGCGCTTGACCAGCTTGTCGACCCCGTTGTCCAGCGTGGCCGAGAACAGCAGCCGCTGCCCGCCCGCCGGTGTCGCGGCCAGAATGCGCGTGACGCCGGGTAGGAAGCCGAGGTCGGCCATGTGGTCGGCCTCATCGATCACGGTGATCCGCACGGCGTCCAGGCTCACCAGCCCCTGCCGCATGAGGTCTTCCAGCCGCCCCGGGCAGGCGACGACGATATCGACGCCCGCCTTCAGCGCCTGCACCTGCCGATGCTGCGACACACCGCCGAAAACGGTGGTCACCCGCATCGAATACGCGGCGGTCATCGGTTCGAGCGCGGCCGCGATCTGGGTCGCCAGCTCCCGGGTCGGCGCCAGGATCAGCCCCAGCGGGCGATTCGGCCGCCGCCCTCCGGCGAGTTCACCGGACAGCCGCGCGACCATCGGGATCGAGAAGGCCAGGGTCTTACCGCTGCCGGTCTTCCCCCGGCCGAGCACGTCGCGCCCGGCGAGGGTGTCGGGCAGGGTATCGGCCTGGATCGGGAACGGTGCGGTGATACCGGCTCGCTCCAGCGCCCGGATCAGGGGTTCGCGGAGGCCGAGCGCGGCAAAGGACATCGATGAATTCACAGTGGTGCCAGGGTCTTTCGGGCTGGGGTGCCGCTTCGCGCGTCGGACCGGGTGCGGTCCGCGCCGGGGCACGGGGTGGCGAGATTGCCGATGGGCAATATCGATCGCCGCAAGGAGAGCCCGTGCCGCACCGCTGGACGCCGGTGCGCCGGATAGCAATCTACGACGCTGGGCGTCGGCGACGCCCGCTGATCATCGTAGCTCGAGACTTGCCGAGAGTCGCATCCGTGTTGTGGCCGTCACCTTCCGCAGCGGCCCGTACCGACCCCTTTTCCGCCCTACACGTCGAAGTACAGGTCGAACTCGTACGGGTGTGGCCGGACGTTGATTTCGGCGATTTCGGTGTCGCGCTTGAGGCGGATCCAGGTGTCGATGAGGTCGTCGGTGAAGACGCCGCCCTGGGTGAGGTAGTCGTAGTCGGCCTCGAGGCGGTCGATGACCGCCGACAGGCTCGCGGGGGTCTGGGTGACCGACGCGGATTCCTCGGGGGTGAGTTCGTAGAGGTCCTTATCGATCGGGGTGGCGGGCTCGATCTTGTTCATGATGCCGTCCAGCCCGGCCATCATCATGGCGGCGAACGACAGATACGGATTGCCGGAGGCGTCGGGGCAGCGGAATTCCAGGCGCTTGGCATTGGGGTTGGCGCCGGTCACCGGAATGCGCACGGCGGCGGAGCGATTGCGCTGGGAATAGACCAGATTCACCGGCGCCTCGAATCCGGGTACCAGCCGCTTGTAGGAATTCACGGTCGGATTGGTGAACGCCAGCAGCGAGGGCGCGTGATGCAGCAGCCCGCCGATGTAGTGCCGCGCCAGATCCGACAGCCCGGCGTAGCCGACCTCGTCGTAGAACAGCGGCGCGCCGTCCTTCCACAGCGACTGATGCACGTGCATGCCCGAACCGTTGTCGCCGAACAGCGGTTTCGGCATGAAGGTCACCGTCTTGCCCTGCTGCCAGGCGGTGTTCTTGACCACGTACTTGTACAGCTGCAGGTCGTCGGCGGCGGCCAGCAGCGTGTTGAACCGGTAGTTGATCTCGGCCTGCCCGGCGGTGCCGACCTCGTGATGACCCTTCTCCAATTCGATGCCCGAGCGCTGCAGATTCGTGCACATGGCATCGCGCAGATCGACGTCGTGATCGTAGGGCGCGACCGGGAAATACCCGCCCTTCGGGCGAATCTTGTAGCCGCGGTTGATGGTGCCGTCCGGGTTGAACTTGGCCCCGGTATTCCAGTCCGCCGACGCCGAATCCACCTCGTAGAAGGCGCCGTTCATGGTGGTGTCGTACCGCACCGCGTCGAAGATGTAGAACTCCGCCTCGGGCCCGAAGAACGCGGTGTCGGCCAGGCCGGTGCTGCGCAGATATTCCTCCGCCTTGCGCGCCACATTGCGCGGGTCGCGGCTGTAGGCCTCGCGGGTGTGCGGGTCGTGCACGAAACAGTTGACGTTCAATGTCTTCGCCGCCCGGAACGGATCGGTCCGACAGGTCCGCAGGTCCGGCAGCAGCAGCATGTCCGATTCGTGGATCTGCTGGAAGCCGCGCACCGACGACCCGTCGAAGGCGATCCCGTCGGCGACCAGGTCGGGCCCGAACATGCTCGCCGGGATCGAGAAATGCTGCTGCACACCGGGAACATCGCAGAATCGGATGTCGACGTATTCCACCTCCTCGGTAGCGATGAATTCCTGGACGCCATCCGTGGTAGGGGTGATCACCGGTAACTCCTCGTGAACTCGCGGCCCGCACACCTTCCGTCAACGATACGGCGTGGCGTCGGGCTCCGGAACGCGAATCGCGTTCCGTACCAAGATCATTCACCACCCGCCCGGCCCCGCGTCCCGCGCGCCCCTGTTCCGGCGGTCGAAATACTGGTAATGTATCTGACCAGTTCCATCGGTTCGCCAGATCGGAGCACGTCGTGATCTGCATAGTCACTGTTCACGCCGCATCCGACCCCGCAATCGTGGTGCACAGTGCACAAACCGCCGGTCGGCGCTCTGCCCGATTGCCGGTACCGCCGCACCCCGCGGATGCGGTCTGCTGGAACCGGACATCGAGGGCACCGCCGTGTCCTCGACCGAGCATGAACCAGAGGTAGGTCGTGAGTTCTTCCGTCGTTGCCGCGGACCGGGCCCGGCCCCGCACCCTGTGCGAGGCGTTCCAGGCCGATGTCGTCCGCCACCCCGACGCCGTCGCCCTGCGCACGCGCGATGACACCGTGCGAATCACCTGGCGCCAGTACGCATCCCGGGTGCGCGCCATCGCCACCGGCCTGGCCTCGCTCGGCGTCGGGCGCGGCGACACGGTCGCGCTCATGCTCACCAACCGCCCCGAATTCCACCTCTGCGACACCGCCGTGCTGCACACCGGCGCCACCCCGTTCTCGGTCTACAACACCAACCCGGTCGCCACCCTGGCCTACCAGTTCGGCAATGCCGGGTGCGCGGTCGTGATCTGCGAGAACCGGTTCGCGCCACAGGTTCTCGCCGCGGCCGGCGAGGCCGCCGCGCAGGGCCACCGGATCGAACACGTGATCTGCGTGGACGCCGCACCCGAGGGCACCGTCGCCCTCGCCGATGTCGAGGCCAGGCCCGCACCCGGCTTCGACTTCGATTCCGCCTGGCGCGCGGTCGATCCGGAGGATCTGCTCACCATCGTCTACACCTCCGGCACCACCGGGCCGCCCAAGGGCGTGGAGCTCACCCACACCAATTTCCTCGAAAACGTCCGCATCGCAGAGGAATTCGGTGGCGGCGGCCCCGACGACCGGGTGGTGTCCTACCTGCCCGACGCGCACGCGGCCAATCGCTGGCTGGCGCACTACCTGTGCCTGGTCGAGGGCGGGCAGATCACCACCGTCCCCGAGCTCGCACAGGTCGTCGACGCCCTCGCCGAGGTGCACCCCACGATCTTTCTGGGCGTGCCGCGCATCTGGGTGAAGGTCAAGGCGGCCCTGGAGGAACGCTTCGCCGCCGAGCCGAATCCGGTGCGCCGCAGGCTGATCGGCTGGGCGATCGGCGTCGGCCGGGCCCGCGCCCGCGCCGTCTCCGACGGCCGCTCGCCCGGCGTGCTCGGCGAACTCGGCTTCCGGGTCGCCGATCGGCTGGTGCTGCGCACCATCCGCGCCCGCATCGGCCTGGACCGCGCGCGCATCGCCGTCACCGGGTCCGCGCCCATCCCCCGCGACACCCACGAGTTCTTCCTCGGCCTCGGGCTGCCGCTGTGCGAGGGATACGGCATGACCGAATGCACCGCGGGAGCCACCCTGACCCGGCCGCGGCGCATCAAGCTCGGCACCGTGGGCACGCCGCTGCCCGGCGCGGAGATCTCCATCGCGCCCGACGGCGAGGTGCTGATCCGCGGCCGGATGGTCATGCGCGGCTACCGCAACGAGCCCGAGAAGACCGCCGAGGCCATCGACGCCGACGGCTGGCTGCACACCGGCGATATCGGCGAACTCGACGCCGAGGGCTATCTGCGCATCGTGGACCGCAAGAAGGAACTCATCATCAACGCGGCCGGAAAGAACATGTCCCCCACCAATATCGAGAACACCGTCACCGAGAGCACGCCGCTGGCGGGCATCGTCGCGGTGATCGGCGACGGACGGCCCTACAACACCGCCCTCATCTGCCTGGACCCCGACCTGGCCGCGGCCTTCGCCGAGCGGAACGCGCTGGCCGACACGAGCATTGCCGCCCTGGCCGCCGAGCCGCGGGTGCGCGCCGCGATCGAGCAGGGCGTCGCCGCCGCCAACGCGAAATTGTCGCGGGTGGAGCAGATCAAGAAATTCGCCGTGCTGCCGGAGGTCTGGGCCCCCGGCGGCGAGTGTCTCACCGCGACCGGAAAACTCCGGCGCAAACCGATCGCCGCGGCCTATGCCGATACCATCGAATCCCTGTATGCCACATAACTCCGGACGGAGGAAGCCGTGGAACCACCGACCCGGGACCAGGCGCTGGAGAACCTCTACCGCCGCGCCGGTGTACTCATGCGGGAATTCTTCGACACCATGCCCCCCTACCGCTCCATTCCGCAGTCGCTGGTGGCCACCGGCCTGGAGCGCGGGACCAAGCTGAACGTCGAACTGTTCTTCGACTTCCTGCGCACCGGGCGGCTGCCCGGCGAGAACGACACCCGCGAGCTGGTCGACCTGGCGCTGGACCGGGTGCGCGACGGCGAGGCGCTGGACGTGGTGCTCGGCCGCTACCGCTCCGGCGCGGAATACATCTTCGACCGGATGCGCGCGGCCGGTTCCGCCGCCGACCGCGAACTGCTCGCCGATATGGCGGTGCCGCTGCTGCGGTATGTCACGGTGCTGGTCGAACGCATCGCCACCGCCTATGTGCGCCGCGCCCACGATCCGCGCTGGGAACTGCTGGAACGCCGCCGCGGCATCGCCGACGCCCTGCTCACCGGCCGCGATCCGGTGGAGTGGGCCGACGAACCCGCCATCACCGTGCCCGACGGATTCCTCATCGCGGTGTTCCGGCTGGCCGCGGCCGCCACCCGCGGCCGCCACGGCGTCGACACCAGCGAGCTGCGGCACTGCATCGAGGCCATTCCCGGGGTGTTCCTGCGGCTGGACAGCGGCGGCTGGACCGCGCTGGTGCCGCTGCTGCCCGGCGACGACGGCACCGCCACCGCCGCCGGACTGTCCGGCCGCCTACCCGGCCGCGATCCCGAACTGCCGCCGCCGTTCTGGGTGGGCGTCGGGCCCGCCCGCAGCCGCGCCGACATCCCGGACGTCTACGCCGAGGCGCGCGTGCTCGCCGAACTGGGCCGCTGCCTGGACCGTTCGGAACTGCTCTGCCGCCGCCGCGACCTGCAGTTCGAATACACCGTCGCGGCCAGCGGGCCCGCCCGGCCCGGCCTGGCGATCGTGCTCGCGCCGCTGGACAGCCAGCCGCTGCTGGCCGAGACGCTGGAGGTGTTCGTCGACACCGGCTTCAACCAGCTCGCCACCGCCCGGCTGCTCAACATCCATCGCAACACCGTGACCTACCGGCTCGCCCGCGTGCACGAGCTCACCGGGCTGGATCCGCACCGGCCGACCGACGCCATGACGCTGTCGGCGGCCCGCATCGCGCGGCGGCTCGAATCCGCCTCGTTCGCACCGTAAGCCGGGTAACACTGCTGGTCCGGCATAGTGCGCCACGCCACGCGGACGGCGTGCCGCAGGCTTGTAAAAATCAGGAGAAGTCGAAGTGAATTCCGTCGTACCAGATCGAGGCTGGCGGCGGAGAATCTGCCTACCGAGCGATAGTTGACACATCATTCCAACTGGCAGTAGTACTTCAGTCCGAAATTAGCTACAAGATTGCTACCGGATTGTTATGCGACGAAACCGCTCCGTGACAGAGCTCACCGTCACATTCGTCGCTCCCATGATTTAGAGTCATGCCCATTCCGGCGTACGACGAGGTCACCGGCACAATCCGACAATCAGAGCACGCACCGGCGCGCGCCGATAATTTCCCCGACACACCGGAAATACTTCTTCCGGTTGGAATTACCTGAACACTCCGGATGAGGGCTGTCAATGGAATTCATCGAGCTGGCCGACTACCCCCTGCACGCCGGCCACGTCATCGAATGGCTACCGACCGCACAATCACACTGGGCCCACTGGCCGCGCGATACCCGATCGGTCTCCTACAATCACGAATATCATCTCCGGAATGCCTTGGAGCACAGCCGGATTCGCAATCCGCAGCCCAGCTGGCTGGGGCACGTCGTCCGCATCGACGGGCCGCTCGATCCGGCCGCGTGGCGAAAGGCGTTGGAGGCGTGGGTCGATCGGCACGAGGTGCTGCGCAGCCACGTCACCTTCGAGGGCGGCACGCCCGCCCGCTACACGCTGCCGCCGGGCGCGGTGCAGGTGCGGCCGGTCGACGCCGGCCGACCGACCTCTGTCATGGCCAGCTACCGCCTGGTGCAGCGGCTGCTCGACGAACGCACCTCCCCCCTGGACTGGCCCTCGCACCTGTGCGTGACCATCGCCCGCACCAACTCCTTCACCGCCGTCGTCGCCGCGGATCACTCGGTGATGGACGGCTATTCGACCACCACCATCGGCGGTGAGCTGCGCGCCCTCTACGAGGCCGCCCGCACCGGCGCCCCGGCCGAGCTGTCGGAGACCGCCAGCTACGTCGACTTCTGCCGGGACGAGCGCGCGCTGGCCGACGCCGTCACCGCCGAGGATCCCGCGGTCGGGATCTGGCGCGAATTCCTGGCCGGGAGCAGCGATTACGATCCCGCCCCGGGCAGCCTGGCCGGGGTCGCCGCCCAGCCCGTCGAACTGGTCGACCGCGGCGCGCCCGCGGATCGGCCGGTGCTGCAACGCAATCTGGCCGTCGAGGTGCTCGACGCGGCGGCCACCGACCGCGCGTCCGCCGCGGCCCGGGAACAGGGTCAGGGTCTGGTCGCGGCCCTGCTGGCGGCCTTCGCTGCGGCCCAGACCGAACCGACCGGCGCGCCGGACTTCCGCACGGTGGTGCCGATGCACACCCGCCGCGAGCGGCGCTGGGCCGACAGCCTCGGCTGGTACGTCGGCCTCGCGCCGTACTGGATCGACTGCGACGCCCGCGGTCTGGCCGACCTGGTCGGCCCGGCCGGGACCGAGCTGCGCCGGGTGGGCCCGGCCGCCTCGGTGCCCTTCGCGCGAGTGTGCGAGCTGCTCGAGGTGCAGCCGCGCATCTCGTTCATGGTGTCCTACATGGACATCCGCTCGATCGTCGGCGCGGATCGCTGGATCGAGTCCGATACCCGCTGGCTGCGCAGCCGGTGCTCGTCGACCGACGAGTACTTCTTCTGGTTCCTGCGCACCCAGGCCGGGGTGACGCTCAACATGCGCTACCCCGGCACCGCCCGCGCCACCCGCGACGTCCACCGGCACGTGCTGCGGGTGCGCGAACTGCTCGGCGCGTACGCCCGCCACGGCGACGCCCACCTCCGGATCGGACAAGGAGCACCCACATGGAGATGACCCACCTCAGCGAGTGGCTGCCCAAGCCGGGTGAACTGCTCGAATTCGTGCCCGTCGCACGCACTGTCGCCGCCGTGGCACCGACCTCCGTCGCGACCGTGCCCGCCTCGTTCATCCAGGAGTTCCACATCCGGTACTGGCACGGCCGCCGCCTGGCGTCCGCGCCGGAGGAGCTGGCCGACAACGTCCGCAACGAGCTGTCGATGTGCTTCAGCATGGCGGTCCCGCTCGACCGGGTGGCGCTGCGCCAGGCCTACACCGAATATCTGCGCCGGCACGACAGCCTGCGCTGCTGGTTCGATATCGCCGAATCGCCGGAAACGCCGCTGGTCGGGCACGTTCTCGACCCGGAGGCGGTCGAGCTGGCGACGGTCTCGCTGGGCAGCTTCGACTCCAGCGAGGAGCTGCGCGACCGGCTCGGCGTGCGATTCCAGACCCCGGACCCGACCGGCTGGCCCGCCTTCACCCTGGGCGCGATCGACCACGGCATGGACGGCTTCACCGTCTACGTCAGCTTCGACCACGCCTTCACCGACGGCACCTCGCTGGTCGCGTCGATCTTCGAGGTGCACCAGCTCTACACCGCTTTCGCCGCCGATCGCGAACCCGAGCTGCCGCCCGTGACCGGTTACGCCGAGTACGCGCGCCAGGAGCGCGACACCGTCGCCGCGCAACCCCCGGAGCTCGAGCGGCTGGCGCAAATCCTCGCCGACAATGTCGACAACATCCGGCCCACGCCGTGGGAGTTGGGCCTGGCGCCGGGCGAATTCGGCGACAGCACCGGCACCCGGTACGACCTGCTCACCGGCGACGAGGTCAACGCGTTCACCGAGGTGTGCGCGGCCAACGGCGACTCGTTCGCCTCCGGCCTCTACGCCGCCATCGCGCTGACCGAGCTCGAATTGGCCGGGCGCACCCGGTATCTCGGGCTCAACGTGGTCGGCACCCGCCTCGATCCGCGGTTCCAGTTCACCCAGGGCTGGTTCATCAATCTGGTGCCGGTCGCCTTCGAGGTGGGTGAGGCGGCGCGGTTCACCGAGCTGGTGGGGCGGGCCCGCGGCGCACTCAACGACATCAAGCCGCTCAGCGGCATCCCGCTGCTGGCCGCGCTGCGCCGCGCCACGGAACTGACCGGCGGACGGGAGTTCCCGCAGGTGCGGGACTGGCCGTGGGTCTCCTACATGGACATGCGGCCGATCTCGGGCGCGATGCTGGAACAGTCGCTGCCGGGTCTGAACGGCATCCGGGGCCTGAGCTCGTCCTCGCGGATCGGCCAGCCCTCGCCGCTGTGGTTCAACCGCGAGCACGACCGCGTGCACGTCGCGGTCATGTTCCCGGACACCGCGATCGCGCACGCCTCGGTCAACGAGTATCTGGACCGGCTGCGCACCGTGTGCCGCAGCATCGCCACCGCCGGTGAATACGGCACGGTCCCGGTGGGTTCGGAGGCGACCTGATGCGTTTGCTGTTCCTCGACCAGCTGGCGCCCGAACCCGGCACGCTGGTGGAGTGGTCGGTGTCCGCCCGGCCCGGACCGACGCCCGATCCGACGCCGCCCACGTCGAATCAGATCATCCACCTGTCCGGCACGGGGCCGACCACCTGGCTGGCCGCCACCTTCGACGTCGCCGGGCCGATCGACGAGGCCGCCCTGCAGGCCGCCTTCGCCGCCTGGCTCCCCCGCCACGACGCCCTGCACTGCTGCTTCGGCGCCGGGCCGACCGTCAATCTGGTGTCCGACAGCGATATTCGGCTCGAGCGCCGCAGGCCGGTGTACGCCGCCACCCCCGGCGAACTGCGCGACCTGCTCGGCGCCCGGCTGGATGCGGCCTGCGCGCCGTTCACCTTCCCGCCGTACTTCCTCGGCGCGGTCAGCAGATCCGAAACCTCCACGGTCATCTGCGGATTCGATCACGCGGTGTGTGACGCGTGGTCGATCACGGTGGCCGTCACCGAACTCGACGAGCTGTATCGCGCGGCACACGAGGACGGTCCGGCGGGCGCGGTGACGGCGCTCGAAAGACTGCCCGAGGCAAGCAGTTTCCTGGCCTACTCCACCCGCGAGGCGGCGGTCCCGGCGATGACCACCGATCCGCTGCTGCGCGAGTGGCGGGAGTTCCTGAGCGCGGCCGGGAACGATCTGCCGCACTTCCCCATGGATCTGGGCGTGCGATCGGGCGAGCTGGCGCCGCCGGGCAGCGACGTGCGCACGGTGCTCGGGCCGGGGACGACCGCGGGCCTGCACCGGGCCACCCGGGCGGGCGGTCACTCCCTGTTCGCCGTGCTGCTCGCGGCGGTCGCGCAGGCCACCGCGAAGCTGGACGGCAGCGACCACACCGACCTGGTGTTCCCCGTACACACCAGGCGAGAACCGCGGCACCACAACACCTTCGGCTGGCTGGTGTCCAACGCACCGGCGCGCATCCAGGTCGGTCCCGATCTGGCCGCCACCATTCCCGGTGCGGCACAGGCGATCCGGTCCGGGCAGCGGCTGGCGCAGGTCCCGGCGACCCGGGTGCTCGCCGCCCTGGACGGCGAGCTGCGCCGGGAGCGGCACGGGCTGTTCAGCGTGTCCTACGCCGACTACCGGCAGCTGCCGGGCGGCTCCCGCAGCGAGCTCGGACTCTCGTTGCCGCGCAACGCGACCCACATCAGCCGCACCGCACCGCTGGACGACGTGCAGCTGTGGTTCGCCCGCACCGACGACGGGCTCGCGCTGCGCACCCGCTATCCCGACACCCAGACCGCGCGGGCGGTGGTCGCCGAGTTCCTCGGCGTCGTCACCGATCTCGTGCAGACGGCCGCTCAGGGCTGAGCGACCGGCGCGATCGCCAACGGGGTCGGTCGAGCCATACAGATGCCCATCGGGCAAGTTTTCTCGTAAGGAAATCTTGCTCGGTGGGCATCTTTCTGTCATGCTTGGTGTATGCCCACCGAACAGACCCCCGGTCTCCGGGAGCGCAAGAAGCTCGACACCCGCAAGGCGCTCAGCGACGCCGCGCTGGATCTGGTCTTCGAGCTCGGCCTGGAAAACGTTGTGCGCGAGGACATCGCGGCACGGGCCGGGGTCTCGGTGCGCACCTTCAACAACTACTTCAACGGTAAGTTCGACGCCCTGGCCTACCGCCAGATCGAGCGGATGCACCGCACCATCGCGGCATTCCGCGCCCGCCCGGCCGACGAGCCGACCTGGACCGCGGTCACCACGGCGGTGTTGGAGACCCTCGAGGCCGACCGCGTCGGGTGGGGGGCGCCCACCGCGGCGCAGATGCACGAGATCCGCAAGTTCGTCCGGTCGCCGGAGGTGCAGGCCTCGATGACACGCGGCGCCCTCGACGAGTTCGTCGCCGCGATCGCCGAGCGCACGGGCCTGGACCCGCAGCGGCATCCGTACCCCCGCCTGGTGGCCGGGATAACCCTCGCCGTCCATCAGAGCGCCCTGGAGGTCTACATCCACGCCGATCCGCCGGTGATCGTCACCGATCTGCTCCGGGAGGCGTTCGCGGCCGTCGCCGCCGGACTCCCGGACCCGTCCGGCGGGGTATGACCCGCCGTAGTTCCTCGTCCCTTCGATCCGAATATCTGAATAACCACTCCGTCAGGGGGTTTACTCGTCATGTCCGAAACACGGTGCGATGTCGTTATTTCCGGTGGTGGGCCGAACGGGCTCATGCTCGCCTGCGAGCTGGCGCTCGCGGGCATCACGCCGATCGTGCTGGAGCGGCTGCCCGAACCGTCGGTCGAGCAGAAGGCCAACGGCATGATCGGCCAGGTGGTGCGGGCCATGGATATGCGCGGCCTGTACCCGGATTCGCCGCCGCGGCCGATGGACGGCTTCCTCTTCAGCGGCATGCCTCTGAATCTCGGCCTGCTGCACGACAATCCGATGCATGCCTGGATGATCCCGCAGCCCGACCTGATCCGGCTGCTGGTCGAGCGGGCCCGGGAACTGGGTGTCGACATCCGCTGGGGGCATACCCTCACCGACTTCACCCAGGATGCCGACACCGTCACCGCATCCGTCACGACCCCGTCCGGCGAGCGGCGGTTCACCGCCCGATACCTGGTGGCCGCGGACGGCGGAAAGAGCCTGGTGCGCAAGCGGTCCGGGATCGACTTCCCCGGGCACACCAATCCCAACCAGGTCTCGCGCATGGGGCACGCGATGGTTCCCGACGAATTCCGCACGCCCACGGGCGATCTCCGGATCCCCGGCGTCGAAGACCTGCACTGGGGTCACAATCGCCTCGAGCGCGGCATGTTCATCTTCGCCGAACTGCAGCCGGGCCGACCCCTGGTCGCCGTCATGGAATTCGACGCCGAACCGGTCGACGACAGCATTGCGATGACGTTCGACGAACTCCGCGAGAGCGTGTCGAGAGTGCTCGGCGCCGACCTGCCGATACAGCCGCCGACCTGGGCGGGCGTGCCCGCGCTGCGTCGGATCAGCGGCCAGAACACCCGGCTGGCCGAACGGTACCGCGACGGTCGCGTGCTGTTGCTGGGCGATGCGGCACACGTGCACTCGGCCATCGGCGGCCCGGGCCTGAATCTCGGCCTGCAGGACGCGCTCAACCTCGGCTGGAAGCTCGCCGCGCAGATCCGGGGCTGGGCGCCGGAGGGTCTGCTCGACACCTACGAGTCCGAACGGCGCCCGATCGGCGAGCGGGTGATGATGAGCTCCCTCTCGCAGAGCGCGCTCATGGCCTCCGGCCCCGAGGTGACCGCGCTGCGGCAGCTGTTCGGGGAGTTGCTGACCATACCGTCCACCGTCGAGCACATCGCCCGCACCATGTCGGGGACCGATATTCGCTACGACGTCGGCAGCGACCACCCGCTCGCCGGGCGCTTCTTCCCGGAGGCGACGGTCGAAACCGGCACGGGCCCACGGCGAATCGCCGAACTGTTGCATTCCGGACGACCGCTGCTGCTCGACCTCACCGGCGCGCTCGCCCCGCACGCCGCCGACTGGTCCGACCGCGTCGACACCGTCGCCGCCACCGCGGCCGACGCACCGGCGGCCGCCCTGCTGATCCGTCCCGACGGCTACATCGCCTGGGCCACGGACGATTCCGAGCCCGGCGACCTCCCCGAGGTTCTGGCGCGCTGGTTCGGCCCGGCGCGCGCATTGGTCGCCGACCGATCGCCGATCGAATGAAGGTATTCGATACCGGCCGGTGTTGAATTCCGAAAGGTTCTATACCGCAAGGTATTCTCGGGGCATTGCCAGCGGAAATGACTGTCTCACAGACATTTTCGGGGCAATGTCCGGACATCCCCGGCCCGCGGTGTGTACCGTCTCGTTACACGAACCCGCACGGGGATTCCCGCCGAATTGTCCGAGGACGGCCATGTCGCCTGAACTCATCGACGAACTGTATCGATTGGAAAATGCGCGCAGCACCGGCATATTGTCCGTCGGAGACGGCGCATTTCACCTCGCGGACGGAACCATCGCCGCCGCCGAATGCCACCGCACGACCGGGCTGGATCGGCTCGTCGTCGAATCGGGTGCGGCCACCGTCGACGAATGGCGGCGGATTCGCGCCGGGGATTCCGGCCGATTGCTGCATCGGCCTCGGCTGGAAACGCTTGCGCTGCTGTCGATCTTCGACGCCGCCTATTTCCTGCTGGCCGCCCCGGCGGAGCCGGAATTCCGGCCCGCGCCCCGGCACTGGCTCACCCCGGTCTGCCGCGTCGCCCCGCGCGCACTCGTCGACGAATGCGCGCGCCGCGGCGATCCGGCCGCGGGCCCGTGGCCGGTGGATCTGGTCGACCGCACGCCCGTGGTGCCGGTCCGCCACGTGCGGCGTCGGCACCCGGTGCTCACCGACGCCCAGGCCGAGGTGCTCGCGGCCACCGATGCCCGGCGCAGCGTCACCGCCATCGCCCACGACCTCGGCCGCACGACCTACGGCTGCCTCACGGCCGTGCGGGAACTCACCGCGGCCGACCTGATCCAGCGCCCCGACTCGGCGACCACCGCGCCGCTCCCCCAGCGGCGACGGAGGACGCCGAGGACCGGGCCGTCCGACCCCGGCACTCAGGAACCGGTCGACTGCGACATGCTGCTCCGCGTCCGCGCGGCCCTGTGGGAGCTCGCCTGACCGCGCACGCCTGACGACTTCTCGTGCGGCGCGGCGGTATTCGGCTCAGGACGGGCGCGCCTCCAGGTAGTACTCGGCGGACAGGGCGGTGAAGAAGGGGCGCATGCCGACCGGGGCCCAGCTGGCGGCCGGGTCGTGGCGCACCACCGGATCGTGGACGTGTAGCACGCGGCCGCCGAGTTCCATATCGAATTCGCCCGCGGCGAGGATGTTCTTGAGCCAGTCGACGTCGCGGCCGTAGGTCAGGGCGATGCGGAAGGCGCCGTCCTGGTTGAACACCGTCACCGGCGTCCGATACACGCGACCGGACTTCCGTCCCTCGTGCACGATCACCCCCAGACCCGGCGCGCGGCCGGCGACCAGGCCCGCGACCCGGTTGGTGACCCGACGGTTGAACTTCGCCAGTGCGTGCGGAAACGGCATGAGCGACCCCTCTCGGCTGTCTGTGCGCCCCACAGGCTACGCCCGCGCCGACCGTTGCGCGCCGGTTGCGATCACCCTGTTACGGCGCCCACATCCGGAACCGCACCCGCTGCCCCGGCCGCGCCTGCGCCAGCAGGTCCACATCGGCATCCAGCACCGTGCCCACCACGGGATACCCGCCGGTAATCGGGTGATCCGCAAGAAAAACGACCGGTTGCCCGGACGGCGGAATCTGGATGGCGCCCAGCGCGACCCCCTCGGTGGGCAACTCCGTGGCATCGACCCGGACCAGCGCGGGACCGTCGCCGACGCGATCGAGCCGCACCCCGACGCGGTCGGTGTCGGTGGACACCTGCCACTGCCCGGCGCACAGGTCCGCGGCCCGGGTGAACCAATCGTCCCTGGGGCCCAACCGAACTCGCGCCAGCACCGGTTCGCCGGTGAGCGCGGCGACCGGCGCCACCGCCACGGTCGGCCAGCCCCGCGGCGCGGCCCCCACCGGGAGCTCGTCTCCGGCGCGCAGCGGCTCCGGCCCGATCCCGGCGAGCGTGTCGCGGCTGCGCGACCCCAGCACCGGCGCGACGTCGATGCCCCCGCGCACCGCGAGGTAGCTGCGCATCCCGGCCGCGGCATGACCGAGGTCCAGGCGCTGCCCGGCCCGCAGGTACAGCACCGACGCGTGCGCCTCGCGGCGGCCGTCGACCGTGATCGGCGCGGGCGCGCCGGTCACCGACATCACCACGGGCCCGGTGGTTTCCAGCCGCAGCCCCCCGATCAGGCATTCGATCGCCGCGGCCGATTCGTCGTTGCCGACGAGCCGATTCGCCAGCGCGAACGACCCTCGATCGGCGGCGCCCGCCACTCCGACACCCGAGTGGAACCAGCCGCGCCGCCCGAAATCCTGCACGGTGCACAACATTCCGGGCTCCAGCACCCGCAGCCTCGCCGTGCTCGTCACCACCGCCACATCCCTTCTTCCCCAACCACACCCACCACGGCACCCGGCACGCGACGGCTCAGTCCCGCACCGGCGTGAACCGGACCCGCCCGCCCGGATGCAGCAGGGCGGGTTCGGGCCGATCGAGATCCCACAGCGCCACGTCGGTGGTCCCGATGATCCGCCAGCCGCCCGGCGAGGTGCGCGGGTAGACGGCGCTGTAGCCGCCCGCCAGCGCGACCGATCCGGCCGGGATCCGGGTGCGCGCCTGATCGCGGCGCGGCACCGCCAGATTCGCCTCCGGCGACTCCAGATAGCCGAAGCCGGGCGCGAATCCGATGAAGGCGCACCGCCACACGTGCCCGGTATGCCTGCGGATCAGCTCGTCGGTCGAAATACCCAGCAGGGCAGCGGTTTCCGCGAGATCGGCGCCATCGTAGCGGACCGGGACGACAATCGGCTCCTCGGCACTCTCGGCTCCCGACGTCCCCTCGACCGCCTCGGCCGCCGCCCGCAGCCCATCGGCCACGGCGGCGAGATCGACGCCCCGCTCCACGGTGACCAGCACCGTCCGCGCCGCCGGAAGGAAATCGGTCATCCCCGCCAGCGGACGCGCCCGCAGCCGATCGACCAGACCGGCCAGCGCGGCGTGGTCCCCGGGCTCCACCAGCAGCGCCCGATCCCCCGCGGGGCGGATCAGCAGATCACTCATGCGAAGGCCCGCAGCTCGATGCCCTTGCCGGTCAACGCCTCTCGGATCGCGCGGGCCATGGCGACCGCGCCCGGCGAATCGCCGTGCACGCAGAGGCTGCGCGCCGGAACCGCCACCGGGGCGCCCGCGATATCGCGCACCGAGCCGTCCACGGCGATCGAGATCGCCTGTGCCAGCGCCGATTCGTGGTCGAGCACGCTGCCCGCCTCGCTGCGCGACACCAGCGATCCGGCGGGCGTGTAGGCGCGGTCGGCGAAGCCCTCGGCGTGGAACGCGATTCCGGCCGCCGTCGCCGCCGCCTCCAGCTGCGATCCGGGCAGCCCCAGCACGCTCAGCCCGCCGTGCGCCGCGATCGCGGACACCACCGCGTCCGCGACGGCACGGTCCGAGGACGCCGAATGATACAGCGCGCCATGCGGTTTCACGTAGCGCACCCGGTCGCCCGCGGCCCGCGCGAAGGCGTCCAGCGCACCGATCTGGTACAGGCATTCGTCGGCCAGCTCCCGCGGCGGCACCGCGATGGCGCGGCGGCCGAATCCGGCCAGATCCCGATAGGAGATGTGCGCGCCGATCCGCACCCCGCGCGCCACCGCCAGCTCACAGGTCCGGCGCATGATCGCGGGATCCCCGGCGTGGAATCCGCACGCGATATTGGCACTGGTCACGACCTCCAGCAGGGCCGCGTCGTCGCCCATGGTCCAGGCGCCGAAGCCCTCGCCGAGATCACTGTTCAGATCGATCATCACACTCCCTACCTCGTATTCTCTTACCGCACAACCGGTTCCGTTCACGCCAGCGCCCGGCCCCGCGTCTCGGGCAGCCCGAGCAGCGCCAGCACCGCGACCGCGTAACCGAGCGCCCCGAACAGCATCGCACCCGCCATCCCCAGCGTCGTCGAGGCCAGGTATCCCACCGCCGTCGGGAACACCGCGCCCACGCCGCGCCCGAAGTTGTAGGTGAACCCCTGCCCGGTGCCGCGGTATCGGGTCGGAAACAGCTCCGCCAGATACGAACCGAAGCCGGAGAAGATGGCGGAGGTGGAGAAGCCCAGCGGGAACCCGAGCACCAGCACCAGGGTGTCGGCGCCCTGCGGAACCTGCGTGTAGGCGATCATGAACACCACCGACAGCATCGCGAACAGCTGGATATTGCGCTTGCGACCGAGCCTGTCGGTGAGGATACCCCCGGCGATGTAGCCGCAGAACGCGCCGCCGATCAGGAACACCAGATAGCCGCCGGTGCCGACGACGGTGAGATGGCGGCTCTTCTTCAGGTAGGTGGGCAGCCAGGTGGCCAGCGTGTAGTAGCCGCCCTGCACGCCCGTCGCCATGATCGCCGCGAAAACCGTGGTGCGCCACAGGTCCTGGGCGAAGATGCCGCGAAAACCGCCGCGCCCGGCGGTGTCCCCGGGCGACCGCGTCACCACCGCGGCGTCGGTCACGCTGCGCCGCACCCAGACGATCAGCACCGCCGGGAGCGCGCCGGTGAAGAACAACACCCGCCACGCGACCCGCTCGTCGAACAGCTGGAACACCACGGTGTACACGCACACGGCCAGCCCCCAGCCGACCGCCCACGCGCTCTGCACCCAGGCCACGGCCCGGCCCCGGTACTCCGGCCGGGCGTACTCGGCGACCAGGATCGCCCCCGCCGCCCACTCGCCGCCGAAGCCGAGCCCCTGCAGCGCCCGGAACAGCAGCAGGGTCTCGAAATTCCAGGCCAGCCCGCACAACACGGTGAACACCGCGTACACCGCGATGGTCAGCTGCAGCGTGCGCACCCGGCCGATGCGGTCGGCGAGCACGCCCGCCGCCGCCCCGCCGACGGCCGACACCACCAGCGTGACCGTGGTGAGCAGCCCGGACTGCCCGGTGCTCAGCGCGAAGTAGGAGCCGATGGCGCCCAGCGCCAGCGGCAGCACCTGGAAGTCGTAGGAATCCAGCCCGTATCCGCCGAACGCGCCCGCGAAGGCGCGCCGGCCCGGGGCGCTCAGGGTGCGGAACCACTGCATCGGTGGCGCGGTGGTGCGGGCGGCTGTCGGTGTGTCGGTCATGGTGACCCCTCGTGTTCCTCGGGAGGGTGTGGCAGAGGTCTCATCGTAGGAATCGTTGAACGATCCTGCAATACCACGAGTGGATTGTTCGGAAATTGTCCGTCGACCGGGGTAATCTCGAGGCAGAGCGTGTATCGGCACAGAAACAGGGAGGACCGCGATGACGGCGTCATCCGGCGCGGCCGTCGGGACCTACGCGACGCTGGCCGCCCACCGCGACCGGCTCGATCGCGCCAGCCGCAGCGCCCAGGTGGCCGATATCGTGCGCGAGGGCATTCTCAATGGCACCTTCCTGCCGGGCACCCGGCTGTCGGAGCCGGACATCTGTGCGGCACTGGGTGTTTCGCGCAATACCGTGCGCGAGGCGTTCCGCACGCTCATCGAGGAGCGGCTGGTCGTCCACGAGCTCAATCGCGGTGTGTTCGTGCGCATTCCGAGCGCCGACGATGTCGCCGAGGTGTACAAGTGCCGCCGCATCGTGGAGTGCGCGGCGCTGCGCGACCACGCCCGCACCGGCGCCGACCTCGGCACGGTCGGCGCGGCGCTGGAGCGCGCGGATCACTGTGCGGCACAGGGCGACTGGACCGGCGTCGGCACCGCCGACGTCGACTTCCACCGCGCCGTCACCGCGCTCAACGACAGCCGCCTGCTCGATGCGCTGATGGCCTCGGTGTGGAACGAGCTGCGGCTGATCTTCCACGTGGTCGCCGATCCGCACGCCTTCCACCGCCCGTATCTGCGGCGCAATCACGACGTGTACGACGCGCTCGCCCGCGGCGAGGCCGCCGCGTCGGCCCGGATGCTGGCCGATTACCTGCGCGATGCCGAGGCACAGATCCTGGCCGCGTACGCCGAACTCGGCCGGGTGTCCTGAGCATGGGCGAGATCATCGCGATCTACGACCGGCACGGGCGGCCGACCGGCAGCGCCGAACGCTCGGTCGTCTACGCCGAGGGTCTGTGGCACGCCAGCGCCGGGGTGCTGGTGCGGTCGCCGGACGGCGAGCGGATCTACGTCCACCGCCGCACCGACACCAAGGCGGTGTTCGCCGGAATGCACGACTGCCTGGCCGGGGGCGTGCTGGACCCGGGCGAGAATCCGGCCGCGGCGGCCGTGCGCGAGCTGGGCGAGGAATTGGGAATCACCCCGGCCGCCGATCCGGTGCCGCTGGCCCGGGCGTCCTGGGACGGGCAGTGGCTGGGCAGGCCGATGCGCTGCCACCTGTTCGCCTACGAGGTGCGCTGGGACGGCCCGATCCGCCATCAGCCCGAGGAGATCGCCGCCGGATGGTGGTGGACCGACGCGGAATTGCGTGCGCACCTGGCGGATCCGGACTGGCCGTTCGTGCCCGACACCCGCGTGCTCATCCCGGATCTGCTCGCCTGACCGGTTGTCCGGCCCATCGTCGCGGGACGGCACGCAGCCCACCGGGTCCGCGCTCCCGGTGGGCTGTCGTGCGGTCGACCGGCTACGAGCCACTTCCGGTCGGCATGAAAGCCTGGACCAAATCCACGATAAACTTGGCCAGAAATTCGGCCAGGAAATCTGCGGCAGGTCCGGTTCCCATGGGGTTGTTCCTCCTTTCGGGACGCCGCATTTCGCCCGTTTCGGCTACGACCGAAGCATGCCCGACCCGCAGTAGGGGTGGAGGCGTTTTCGGGTATTTACCCTTCGCCTCGGAAGTATTCCCGCTGCTCCGCGCGCCCGCATGCCCGGTCGGCCCCCCTATTCGGGGGCGGCCCGGGATCCGATCGCAGGGCCTACCCGGAGGCGGTGACCGCGCCCGCCCAGGCGGCGAATGCCCCGGGGTTGCGGGTCTGCAGCAGCACACGGCCGGGACCGGTGAAATCGAACACCAGCCCCTCCCCCGATTTCAGCGATTGCAGCGAGCGGCCCGACACCGCCCGCCGGATACCGAACTTGATCGACAGGTCGTAGGCGACCACATGCCCGCTGTCGATGGCCACCGTCTCGCCCGGCTGCAGATCGAACACGTCGATCGCGCCGAACACACCGAGCACCACCTCGCCCTGCCCGTGCGCGCGCAGGCCGAATCCGCCCTCCCCGCCGAACAGGTTGGCGAACCCGCCCCACTTCGTTTCCACCTGCACGCCATGGGAATTGGCGATCCAACTGCCGCGGCTGATGAAGAAGGGGCGCTCCGCGACGATCGGCAGGGCGAGCATGTCGCCCGGTAGCGCCGGTGCGACGTCCACCCAGCCGCCCTGCGGCGGCGCGGTGAACGTCGACACGAAGAACGACTCACCGGCCAGCACCGACCGTTTCAGCCCGGCCAGGATGCCGCCCTCGGCCTTGGCGGCGAGCGCCACACCGGCCGAATGCGCCACCATGGCACCGCTTTCCACCCGCATGGGCTCGCCGCCGGCGAGGAAGCAACGCCCGATCGTCGAGGAGGGATTGTGCCGCAGCTCCACCTTCATGACCGCGAATTTAGCAGTGTCCGCGACCGTTCAGCTCGAAGCGACGTAGGCGTCGGCGACGGTGAGCACCTCCTCCAGGATCTCCAGGCCCTGGCGCAGTTCGTCGGCCGAGGTCGTCAGCGGCGGGGCGAGCTGGAGCCGGTTGCCCGCCGGGAACGGCCACAGGCCACGGTCCTTGGCCGCCGCGACCACCGCCGCCATCGGTTCGGCCGCGGGTCCGGCGGCCGCGAACGGCACCAGCGGCTCCCGGGTGGCGCGGTCGCGGACCAGTTCCAGCGCCCAGAAGAAGCCGAGACCGCGCGCCTCGCCGACCGACGGATGCCGGGTTGCCAAGTCGTGCAGGCCCTTTCCCAGCACATCGGCGCCCGCGGTGCGGACGTGCTCGAGAATGCCCTCCCGTTCGAACGCCTGGATGGAGGCCACCCCGGCCGCGCAGGCCAGCGGGTGCCCGGCGTAGGTGAGCCCGCCCGGGTACACGGTGTGGTCGTAGCGGGCGGCGATCGGCTCGGCGATGAGAACGCCGCCGAGCGGCACGTATCCGGAGTTCACGCCCTTGGCGAAGGTGATCAGGTCCGGCGCCACGTCGAACGCCTGCACGGCGAACCACTCGCCGACCCGGCCGAATCCGGCCATCACCTCGTCGGCGATGTAGACGATGCCGAACTCGTCGCACAGCGCCCGCACCCCGGCCAGATAACCGGGCGGCGGCACCAGAACACCGTTGGTGCCCACCACCGTTTCCAGGATCAGGCCCGCAATGTGTTGCGGCCCTTCGAGTTCGATCACCTGCCGCAGGTGCCGCAGCGCGGCCGCCGTCTCCTCCTCGGGACTGCCCGTGTCCCAGGCGGATCGGTACGGATACGGCCCGAAGAACCGGATCACGTCCACATTGGTGGGCTCGGCGCCCCAGCGCCGCGGCTCACCGGTGAGGCCGATGGCGGTGCCGGTGCCGCCGTGATACGAGCGGTAGGCCGACAGCATCTTGGTGCGCCCGGTGTAGCTGCGCGCCAGGCGTACCGCGTGTTCGACGGCCTCCGCGCCGCCGGTGGTGAACAGCACCCGGTTCAGCGCGCCCGGGGCGCGCTCCACGATCAGGCGGGCCAGCTCGCTGCGCACCTCGTTGCCGACGGTCGGGGAGATGGTGGTGAGCGTATTCGCCTGGGCCACAATGGCGGCCACCACATCCGGATGCTGGTGACCGATGTTCACGTTGACCAGCTGGGACGAGAAGTCCAGGTAGCGTTTGCCGGTGGCGTCCCAGAACCACGAGCCGGACGCGCCCGTGATCGGGACCGGATTCACCGCCGCCTGCGCGCTCCACGGATAGAAGACATGGTCCATCATCGTTGTCCTTCGGCGCTCGCGGTGGCCGTGACGGGCCCCGCCAGGTGCGGGATGACCGACTCGCCGTAGGCGTCGAGCGTGGCGGTCTTCGCGTCGTGCTGCAGGTAGACCGCGAACTGATCGACGCCGAGCCCCCGCAGTTCCCGCAGCCGCGCCACCTGCTCCCCGGGGGTGCCGAGCAGGCAGAAGCGGTCCACGATCGCGTCGGGCACGAAGTCGGCGTGCGTATTGCCCGCGCGGCCGTGCTGGTTGTAGTCGTAGCCGGTGCGCCCGGCGATGTAGTCGGTCAGCGCGGCCGGAACCTCGCTGCCCGCACCGTATTTCGCGACGATGTCGGCGACGTGGTTGCCGACCATGCCGCCGAACCAGCGGCACTGCTCGCGAGCGTGTTTCAGGGCGGCCGCCGACCCGTCGGTGATGTAGGCCGGGGCGGCCACGCAGATGGTCACCTCGTCCGGATCGCGACCGGCGCGTTCGGCGGCCGCGCGCACCCGGGCCACCGTCCACGCGACGATATCCGGATCCGCCAGTTGCAGAATGAATCCGTCGGCGACCTCGCCGGTCAGATCCAGCGCCTTGGGCCCGTACCCGGCCACCCACACCGGCAGCCGGGACGCGTGCGCCCACGGGAACCGGATCACCCGGTCGCCGATGCGCGCGGACCGGCCATTGCCCAATTCCCGGATCACACCGACGGATTCGCGCAGCGCGGCCAGATCCGACGGCCGCGACCCGAGGGTCCGCAGCGCCGAATCGCCCCGGCCGATCCCGCACACCGTGCGATTGCCGAACATCTCGTTGAGCGTCGCGAAGGTCGACGCGGTCACCGTCCAGTCCCGGGTCGCGGGGTTGGTGACCATCGGCCCCACCACGACCTTCCTTGTCGCGGCGAGGATCTGGCTGTAGATGACGTACGGCTCCTGCCACAGCAGGTGCGAGTCGAACGTCCAGACATGCGAGAATCCGTACGTCTCGGCCAATCTCGCCAATTCCACCACGCGCGAGGCGGGCGGGGTGCATTGCAGCACCACACCGATGTCCATGTGGCCCACTCCGTTCCGATGCTCAGATGAGGTTCTGCGACAACGCGCGCCGGACGAATCGTCCGTGTCCGGCGCTGCCGACATACCGGTCGTCGTCGACGACCACCCGGCCGCGCGACAGCACCGTATCGACGTGCCCGTCGATCTCGAAACCCTCGTACGCCGAATAGTCCATGTTCATGTGATGGGTCTTGCCGACCCCGATGCTGGTGTGCCCGTTGGGGTCGTACACCACGATGTCGGCGTCGGCGCCCGGGCTGATCACGCCCTTGCGCGGATACATGCCGAACATCCGCGCGGGCGTGGTGCAGCAGACGTCCACCCAGCGTTCCAGCGCGAGACGACCGTCGCGCACGCCCTGGAACATCAGGTCCATCCGATGCTCGACGCCGCCGATTCCGTTGGGAATCTTGCTGAAATCGCCGATGCCCCGCTCCTTCTGGTCCTTCATGCAGAACGGGCAGTGATCGGTGGCCACGGTGGTCACGTCGCCGGTGCGCAGGTAGCGCCACAGCTCGTCCTGATGCCCCTCGGCGCGGGCGCGCAGCGGCGTGGAGCACACCCACTTCGCGCCCTCGAAACCCGGTGCGCCCAACTGCTCTTCGAGCGACAGGTACAGATACTGCGGGCAGGTCTCGCCGAACACGTTGTGCCCGTTGCCCCGTGCCTGCGCGATCTGCTCCAGCGCCTGCTTGGCCGATACGTGCACGATGTAGAGCGGGGCGCCGGTGACCTGGGCGAGCATGATCGCCCGGTGGGTGGCCTCCTCCTCCAGCTGCCAGGGCCGCGTGACGCCGTGGTAGTACGGCGCGGTCTCGCCGCGCCGCAGCGCCTGCGCGACGAGCACGTCGATGGCAATGCCGTTCTCCGCGTGCATCATCAGCAGCGCGCCGAGTTCGGCGCCGGTCTGCATGGCGCGCAGGATCTTGCCGTCGTCGGAGTAGAACACGCCCGGATAGGCCATGAACAGCTTGAAGCTGGTCACGCCCTCGGACACCAGTTCGGCCATGCCCTTCAGGGATTCGTCGGTGACCTCGCCGATGATCTGATGGAAACCGTAGTCGATCGCGCACCGGCCCGACGCCTTGTCGTGCCAGCTCGCCAGCGCGTCCTGCAACCGCACGCCCGGCGTCTGCACCACGAAGTCGACGATGGTGGTCGTGCCGCCGAATGCCGCTGCGCGCGTGCCGGTTTCGAAGGTGTCCGACGCCTCGGTGCCGCCGAAGGGCATCTGCATGTGGGTATGCCCGTCCACGCCACCGGGAATCACATACTTGCCGGTGGCGTCGATGACCACATCGGCGGCCGCGGCGAGATCGACGCCCAGGGCGGTGCTGCCGGGCTGCACGACGGCGGCGATGGTCTCGCCGTCGATCAACACGTCGAGAAGCTGAGATCCCGTGGCGGACACCACCGTTCCGCCACGGATGAGGGTGCGGGCCATCAGGGCTGCACCAGCGGTCCGTAGGCGTCGGGGCGCCGGTCGCGGTAGAAGGCCCAGCGGTCGCGCACCACCTTGATCAGGTCCATGTCGAGGTCGCGGACGACCAGTTCCGGGGCGGTGTCGGAGGCCACGTCGCCGACGAATTTGCCCTCCGGATCGACGAAATAGCTGGTGCCGTAGAAGTCGTCGTCGCCGTAGTCGCTCTCCACGCCGACCCGGTTGATGGCGCCGATGTAGTACTCGTTGGCCACCGCGGACGCCGGCTGCTCGAGCTTCCACAGATACCCCGACAGGCCGCGCGAGGTGGCCGACGGGTTGAACACGATCTCCGCTCCCGCCAGGCCCAGCGCCCGCCAGCCCTCGGGGAAGTGCCGGTCGTAGCAGATGTAGACGCCGATCCGGCCGACCGCGGTGTCGAACACCGGCCAGCCGAGATTGCCGGGCCGGAAGTAGAACTTCTCCCAGAACCCGCTCACGTGCGGGATGTGATGCTTGCGGTACTTGCCGAGGTAGCTGCCGTCGGCGTCGATCACCGCGGCGGTGTTGTAGAGCAGGCCGGGCTGCTCCTGCTCGTACACCGGCAGCACGATCACCATGCCGAGTTCCCTGGCCAGCGCCGCGAAGCGCTCGGTGGTGGGACCGGGCACCGACTCGGCGTAGTCGTAGAACTTCGCGTCCTGCAGCTGACAGAAGTACGGCCCGTAGAACAACTCCTGGAAACAGATCACCCGCGCACCCTGCGCGGCGGCCTGCCGCGCGTAGTCCTCGTGGGCCTTGATCATGGACTCTTTGTCGCCGGTCCAGTTCGTCTGGACTAGGGCGGCTCGAACGTTCGCCATGCTTTGTTATTGTGCACCCTGAACCAGTTCCGTTGTGTTACAACGGTGAGGAAACATTTTCGGATTCGTAAATTCCGGCCCCGGCGCTGGTCGGAGCCCCCGCACCCGCCCAGAATGACGCCGTGACCACCGAACTCGATCCGCACACCGTAGCCCTCGCGGTGCTCACCGCCGACCTCGACGACCGCACCCCCGCGGGCATCGCGGCCGCGGTGAGCCGGAGCATCCGCTCCGGCGCGCTGCCGCCGGGCACCCGGCTGCCGACCGTGCGGGACATGGCGCGCGAGCTGAAGGTCTCCCCCGCCACGGTGAATCAGGCGTGGCGGGCGCTGGCCGCGGCGGGCGCGATCGTGGCGCGCGGCCGGGCGGGCACCTTCGTCGGCACCCCGCCCGCCGGGTCGGCGGGTACCCCGGCCGGGCGCTATCAGCGGCTGCATCCGCGCTCGGACAACGCCTTCCGGATCGACCTCTCACGCGGGGTGCCCGATCCCGCACTGCTGCCCGATCTCACGGCCGCGCTGCGGGTGCTGGCGAGCGACGGCGCCATCGACCGCCTGTCGGCGACCTACCTCGGCGAGGCGGTGCTGCCCGAGCTGGAGCGGCTGGTTCGTGCCGACTGGCCTTGGCGCGCAGAGCGTTTCACGGTCCTGGACGGCGCGCTGGACGCCGTCGACCGGCTGCTCACCGCACATGTCCGGCTCGGCGATGCGGTGGTTGTCGAAAACCCGTGCTTCCCACCGTTTCTCGATCTGCTCGCCCGGCTGGGCGCGCGGCCGGTTCCGGTCGGCATGGACGAATCCGGGCTGCTGCCGGGCGATCTCGCCGCCGCCCTGGCCACTTACGCTCCGACCGCGGTGCTACTGCAACCGCGCGCCCAGAACCCCACCGGCGCCTCGCTGTCGGCGCGGCGCGTGCGGGAACTGGCGGCGGTATTGGCCGACAGCCCGGCCGTCGTGGTCGAGGACGATCACTGCGCGGGCATCGCCCAGGCGCCGCCGCGGTCGCTGGGCGCACGGCGGCCGGACCGCACCGTGCACATCCGGTCGTACTCCAAATCGCACGGCGCGGATCTGCGGCTGGCGGTGGCCGCGGGGCCGGGGCGCCTGCTGGATCCGGTGATCGAGCGCCGCATGCTGGGGCCGGGCTGGACCAGCCGCCTGCTGCAGCGGGTGCTGGCGCACATGCTCACCGACGCCGAGGCGGCCGCGGCCGTGGCGGCCGCCCGTCGCGCCTATCGCGCCCGCGCCGATGCGCTGCGCAAGGCGCTGGCCGGGCACGGTATCGCGCTGCCGCGACCGGACGGCATCAATCTGTGGTTGCCGGTCGCCGACGAGAATGCCGCGATGATCTCGCTGGCGGCCGCGGGCATCAAGGCCGCGCCGGGCGGGCCGTTCGAGGTCACCGAGCACCCCCGCACCGATCATCTCCGCGTGACGGTCGCGGCGGTTCCCGAATCCGGTATCGCCGATCTCGCGGCTCATCTCGCCGCGGCGGCATCGGCGATTCCGACTTATCGGCGTGTCCGCCGAACCGAGCAGTTCTGATTTTCAGTTACCGCATGGCAATCGATGAAATGGGATTCTCTCAGCGCAACGACGATGAGTTGACGACCCTCTGACAGTCAGGTTACCGCCAGGCAATTACCGGAAAAACGTCCTCGCAGTGAATTTCTCGGCCTATGCCCGCTTCGGATAGGACGACGTGGAAAGATGCCCGTCGGTATCGTTCCCCCATTCCTGATGAAGGAGGCACCCTCCGGTGCAGAGCGTCCCGCACGACCAGCAATTCGACGTCGACCAACCGACCGAACGGAACCGCAAGCCGCGCAGGACGCTACGCCGGATGGGTCTGGTGGCCGCGGGCGCGGCGCTGGCCATCGCGGCGGCGGGGCGGGCCTTCGCGGTGCCGCTGCCGCTGCACACCGAGGCCCCCGGGTGCATGGCCGCCTCCGACGAGAAGCCCAACGGCAAGCAGTTCCCGAGCGAACCGGCCATGACCATCGATCCGGCCGCCGCCTATGCTACGAAGCTGCAAACCAATTGCGGCACAATCGATATCGCCCTCGATGCCGCACATGCGCCGCGCACGGTCAATTCCTTCGAATTCCTGTCCGGGCAGCAGTATTTCGACCACACGCCCTGCCATCGCCTCACCACCCAGGGCCTGTTCGTGCTCCAGTGCGGCGACCCCACCGGCACCGGCACCGGCGGCCCCGGCTACCAGTTCCCCGACGAAAACCTCGCCGGGGCAACCTATCCCACCGGCACCGTCGCCATGGCCAACGCCGGTCCCAACACCAACGGCAGCCAATTCTTCCTGGTCTACTCCGACAGCAAGCTCCCGCCCAACTACACCCCCTTCGGCCACATCACCGGCGGCCTGAGCGTCCTGCAGAACATCGCCACCGGCGGCGTCAAGGACGGCGGCCCCGACGGAGCGCCCGCCACCCCCGTCACCCTGGAATCGGTCACCACCGCCCGCAACTGACGCCGCGCGGCGCCCGGGCCGGAAGGCACACAAGCCCTCGATCCCGGCGGCTTCCTCCCTTGTTCCCGGCGTGCTTTTGGCCGGGAACAAGGAGTCGGGAATCTACAACCGCCGCATCCCCGCCCACGCCTGCGACCACGGCCGACGCGGGTCGTCGCAGCGCCAGATGGTCACGTCGCGGGTCACGCCCGGATAGCCGAGGCGGGCGTCCACGCGGCCGATGGGGGTCACCGTGGCGAAGCGGGAGCGCAGGTCGGATTCCCTGCCGCCCACCCACAGCACGGTGATGGCCGAGTCGGGCGGGGCGCCGAAGTAGCCGAAGCCGCGGTTGGGGCTGTACACGGCCGGTAGTCCGTATCGGTCGCGGTCGTTGTCGAGTGCTGCCGCCTGCCAATAGGAGTTGGTGACGATCACGGCGTGGGCGCGCCGGGCCTCGGGCAGGGCCGCGTAGGCCGCCGCGGCGCCCTGCGCCAGGTCCGACCAGCCGAATTTGCCGTTGACGAACATCGCGGCCGAATCCGGTTCGCTGGCAGCGGGTTTCAGGTCCTGCTCCGGCGTCACCGGCAGGCCCAGCACCACGAACGGCACCGACGAGGCGATCGTGACCACCGCGACGATCATGCGCCACCGCGGCATCACCGCGCGCGCCCACCACACCGCGCCCGCCGCCATTACCACCGGATAGCAGCCCATCACGTAGTAGGGACGACCGTTGGTCACCACGAACGCGACCATCAGCACCAGCGGCACCACACCCAGAAAACGGTAGGGCCGCAAGGCTTCCGCACGCAACAGCGCCCACAGGCCCACGCAGAGCAGCAGCAGGCCCCAGCCCCCGGCCGCGTACAGGGCCATCGGAACGAAGAGCAGGCGGCCGCCGTCCCCGCCCATCTCGGCGGACACCTGTGCCCCCATGGCCAGCTGCGGCCACCCGTGCCCGGCCTGCCAGATCAGGCTCGGCACCATGGTCACCACCACCAACGCCGCACCCCACCACAGCGCGGGGCGGCGCAGCAACTCCCGCGGGCCGAAGGCCAGCACACCGACGGCGAGCGCGACCCAGAAGAACGGGATCAGCCATTTCACCTGCATATCCAGCGCGGTCACCGCGCCCGCCCACAGCAGCAGCACATCGCGGCGGGTCCGCACCCAGCGCACGATCAGCCAGCTGATCACCACCCACAGCGCGATATCGACGACATTGGTCGACAGCTGCCCGCCCTGGATGAGCAGGAACGGCGCGACCGCATAACCCAGCGCGGCCAGCACCTGCGCCCGGCGCGAACCACCGAATTCGCGGGCGATCTGCGCGGTGACCGCGATCGCTACCACCGTCAGCAGGACCCCCGGAAGTCGTTGCGCCACCAGCGATCCCGGAGCGAGCAGATCCATCAGCCGGGCGATGGCCGGTACCGCGGGCCCCTGATCGGCATAGCCGACCGTCAGCCGGCGGCCCGCCGAGATGAAATACAGCTCGTCGCCGAAGAATCCGTAGCGTCCGATGGTGAGCAGCAGCGCGACCGCCGCCACCCCGGCCACCACCGCGACGCCCACCGTCGCGTACGGCGCACTCTCCTGCCGGATATCGCGTTGCGGCACACCGGATTCCACTGCCGTTGTCATCGGTCCTTTTCCTTCCGCGTGGCCAGATCGAAGATCCGGCACACCTCCGCGGAGTATTTCCGCATGTCCCAGTCCTGTTCCCGGATGAAGCGCCCCGCCGCGCCGTCGATGGTGTCGCGCATGGCCTTGGCCATCATGATCGGATCGAATTCGCCGAACTCCCCGGCACTCTGGCCGTCCCGCAGAATCTCGATGAGCGGATTGATGATGTCCCCCTCGCCCTCGGAGGAGGCGAACCTCAGGCTCCCGTCCGGATTACGCAGCGACAGCACCACTTCGGTGAGCGCGGTCACGTAGTCGCGGTTGTCGTCCAGGAAGGTCAGATTCGCATCCAGATAGGCCAGCATCTTCGCGCGCGCCCCGGTCGCCTTCCCGACCGCGGGCCCGACGAACTCCCCACCCGAGACGTACAGCTGGATGACCAACTGCGTCATCAGATCGTCCTTGCCCTCGAAGTGATATGAGATCACCCCCTTCGAGATCCCCGCCCGCTTGGCGATCCGCGCCAGCGAGGCCCCCTGATACCCCACCTCGGATATCACCTCCACCGCCGCCGCAATGATCTGCCGCCGCCGCGCCTCCTCGATGAACGACCTCCTCTGACCATCCGGACCATTTTCTGACCGCATGGCCAAATTTTAACCCACCGGGCCAGAATCCCGCACCCCGAGGAATCGGAGGCAACGCCGGAGAGCGGGCGATATTCTTACTCTTACGGGTAGGAGTCTTACGGAGGGATCATGCGAATCACGTCCAAGGGGCAGGTCACCGTCCCCAGCCCGATCCGGCAGCAGCTCGGGTGGCACGAAGGCACCGAGGTCGACTTCGTCGTGGACGGCAATGCCGTGCGCATCGTTCGAGTCCAGGGCAGCGAAACCCACGGCCGCGCCCTGGCCCGGAAGCTCAAGGGCCGCGGTGGCGCCAGCGGCATGAGCACCGACGAGCTCATGAGGCTGTTGCGTGCCGAGGACTGACACGCCCCCGACGACACTCGTCGACTCCTGCGTGATCTTCGATCTGCTGACCGAGGATCCCCGGTGGTCCGCCTGGTCGGAGAACGCCCTCGCCGACGCCGCCGACGAAGGTCCCCTGGCCATCAATCCCTTGATCTACGCGGAGATTTCGGCGGACTTCACCACGATCGAAGAACTCGACGAGGCCCTGCCGCCCAGCGACTACCGGCGCGAACCGCTGCCCTGGGAGGCGGGTTTTCTAGCGGGACAAGCCTTCCTGCTGTACCGCAGGCGCGGCGGCGCGAAACGATCGCCCATCGCCGACTTCTACATCGGCGCCCACGCGGCCGTCCGCGGCTATCGAATCCTGACCAGGGACACCCGGCGCTATTCGTCCTATTTCCCGACGGTGTCGCTGATCAGCCCCGGCTGAGGCAAGGGCCGCGCCTTCGAATGAAGGCGCGGCCCTTGGGGTTCCGCTGTTCTACAGGTACTGGCCCGTGTTCGACTCGGTGTCGATGGCGCGGCTGGCCGAGGCGTTCTTGCCGGTGACCAGGGTGCGGATGTAGACGATGCGCTCGCCCTTCTTGCCCGAGATGCGGGCCCAGTCATCGGGATTCGTGGTGTTGGGCAGGTCCTCGTTCTCGGAGAACTCGTCCACGATGGAATCGAAGAGATGCTGGATGCGCAGGCCGGGGTTGCCGGTTTCGAGCACCGACTTGATCGCGTACTTCTTGGAGCGGTCCACGATGTTCTGGATCATGGCGCCGGAGTTGAAGTCCTTGAAGTACAGGACCTCCTTGTCGCCGTTGGCGTAGGTGACCTCCAGGAAGCGGTTGTCCTCGCTCTCGGCGTACATGCGGTCGACCACGCGCTCGATCATGGTCTTCACGCACTTGGCCCGGTCGCCACCGAACTCGGTGATGTCGTCGGCGTGCAGCGGCAGGCCCTCGGTGAGGTACTTCGAGAAGATGTCCTGCGCCGCTTCGGCATCCGGGCGCTCGATCTTGATCTTCACGTCGAGGCGGCCGGGACGCAGGATGGCCGGGTCGATCATGTCCTCGCGGTTGGAGGCGCCGATGACGATGACGTTCTCCAGGCCCTCGACGCCGTCGATCTCCGACAGCAGCTGCGGCACCACGGTGGTCTCCACGTCGGAGGAGACGCCCGACCCGCGGGTGCGGAAGATCGAGTCCATCTCGTCGAAGAACACGATCACCGGGGTGCCCTCGGAGGCCTTCTCCCGCGCCCGCTGGAAGATGATGCGGATGTGGCGCTCGGTCTCGCCCACGAACTTGTTCAGCAGCTCGGGGCCCTTGATGTTGAGGAAGTAGGACTTGGCTTCCTTGGCGTCCTCGCCGCGCGCCTCGGCGATCTTCTTCGCCAGCGAGTTGGCCACGGCCTTGGCGATGAGCGTCTTACCGCATCCGGGCGGGCCGTAGAGCAGCACACCCTTGGGCGGACGCAGCGCGTACTCGCGGAACAGATCCTTGTGCAGGAACGGCAGTTCGACCGCGTCGCGGATCTGCTCGATCTGCCGGGACAGGCCGCCGATGTCCTCGTAGTCGACGTCGGGCACCTCCTCCAGGACGAGGTCTTCCACCTCGGCCTTGGGGATGCGTTCGAAGGCGAAACCGGCCTTGGTGTCGACGAGCAGCGAGTCGCCGGGGCGCAGCTTACGGATGGGATGGTCGGGATCGTCGATGTCGTCGACGTCGACCAGGCGGCTCAGCGGGCCGGACAGCCACACCACCCGCTCCTCGTCGGCGTGGCCGACCACCAGGGCGCGGCGGCCGTCGTCGAGGATCTCGCGGAGGGTGCCGATCTCACCGGTGCGATCGAACTCCCCGGCCTCGACGACGGTGAGCGCCTCGTTGAGGCGGACCGTCTGCCCGTAGTGCAGGGTGGACGTGTCGATATTGGGCGAGCACGTCAACCGCATCTTGCGACCGGAGGTGAAGACGTCGACGGTCTGGTCCTCGTAGACGCCGATCAGCACGCCGTAGCCACTCGGAGGCTGGCCCAGCCGGTCGACCTCCTCGCGCAGCGCGACCAATTGCTGACGGGCTTCCTTGAGGGTGTCCATCAGCTTGGTGTTGCGAATCGTCAGCGAATCGATACGCGCTTCCAATTCCCTTGTGCGATCCGGCGTGTCGGCGAGTTGCCTTCGGAGTGCAGCCGCCTCGGCGCGTACCACCTCGAGTTCCCTCCAGGCCGCCGAATCCGAATTCTCGATGGGGCTCATGATGCTGCTCCTCCCAGTCCCGGTCTATCAACGCTACCGGGCGCGAACCGTTCTCGCTTTCCGACATGGTTTCGTCGTGATCACATCTAGGCTGCGGTCTGCGGCCGATCAACCATGTTAGCCTGCCCTAACCTGTTTCCGGCGAGTTAATTCTCGCCGGACCGAGCCGAAAGGGTGTCAGTCGAATGCTCCTTCCCACCGGTCGTCCCATGGTGGCGGGACTTCTCCCCAGAAGCAACGCCGCACGCACCGTTCGTGTTTCCGTTGCTACCGCTTTCGCGGCGCTGGCCGTTACCGGTATGACAGCATGCGGCACCGACAAGTCCGCGGGCTCCGGCTCCTCGGCGACCGCGACCAGCGCATCCGCCCATACCGGCGGCTCGCACGCCGCACCCTCGGTGGAGGCCCTGCAGGCCACCCTGGACGGTTTCGTGGACCCGGCCGAACCGACCGACCGGAAGGCGAAACTGGTGGTCGACGGCGAGAAGCGGACCGCCAACATCGACACCATGACCCGGGGCCTGGCCAACTACGGCAAGATCGGCTTCGCGGTCTCCGACGTCAAGGCCGAGGGCGACACCGCGACCGCGCAGGTCGTCATCAACTCGCCGCACGGCCCCGCGCCCGCCATGCCGATGACCTGGCAGCACACCACCGCGGGCTGGCAGCTCAGCGATGCCAGCGCGTGCACGATCCTCGCCATGGGCAAGGCCCCCTGTCAGGCGTAATGCCAACTGCCGCACCCCTTTCCGGGTTCCGTATCCCCCTATCGCGACCCGCAGGGTCTACGTTTCCCGGAAGGGGCGCGGCGAAACCCCTAATTTTCCGCGGTCAGCCCTTGGACGGGCGACGCTGCGGTTTGGGCGCCACCACGCCGTCGGCGAGTCGGCGCGCGCTGATCAGGAACGCGGTGTGGCCCTGCATGCGGTGCTCGGGGCGCACGGCCAGGCCCACGACGTGCCAGGGCCGCACCATCGACTCCCAGGAGCGCGGCTCGGTCCAGCACTGCTGCTGGCGCAGCGCCTCCACGGTCTCCGACAGCTGTGTGACGGTGGCCACATAGACGATCAGCACGCCGCCGGGAACGAGCGCCTTGGACACGGCGGGCAGCGCGTCCCACGGCTTGAGCATGTCCAGAACGACCCGGTCCACCTGCTCGCCGTCGTAATCGGCGACGTCGGCGATGGTCAGCGACCAGTTGTCGGGGCGCTCGCCGAAGAACCGCTCCACATTGCGGACCGCGTGGTCGGCGTGGTCGTCGCGGATCTCGTAGGACAGCACCCGCCCCCGCGGCCCCACCGCGCGCAGCAGCGAGCAGGTCAGGGCCCCGGAACCGGCCCCGGCCTCCAGCACCCGGGCGCCGGGGAAGACATCGCCCTCGTGCACGATCTGGGCGGCGTCCTTGGGGTAGATCACCGCGGCCCCGCGCGGCATCGATAACACGTAGTCCACCAGCAGCGGCCGTAGCGCGAGATACGGTGTGCCGTTGGCGGATTGCACCACGCAGCCCTCGTCGGAGCCGATCAGGTCGTCGTGGCGGATCTGGCCCTTGTGGGTGTGGAACTCCTTGCCCGGCTCCAGCACGACCGTGTGCTGTCGGCCCTTGGCGTCGGTCAGCTGCACCCGGTCACCGGCGGTGAATGGACCGGTCCGTCTGGCCGTCATGGATCTCCGTTCTACTGATGCGTTTTCGTGGTGGATGCGAGCGTGCCGGATTTGTCGGTGCCCCCCGATAGCCTGCCAGGTATGTCAGCGCCACCGACGACGACCCCGGCCCGCGAGCTCCCCGGCTCTCGCGGCCCGGCGCTGTCGCCCTCGCGGGCAATCGATTTCAAACAATGCCCGTTGAAATATCGATTGCGTACCATCGACCACATTCCGGAGGCGCCGTCCCGTCATGCGGTACGCGGCACGGTGGTGCACGCCGTGCTGGAATCGCTGTATGGGCTACCGAGCGGCGAACGCGTTCCGGAGCGTGCCGCCGAGTTGGTACGGCCCGCCTGGGAGCGTTTGCTGGCCGAACGCCCGGAGGCCGCGGGCCTCGTCGCCGACGGCGGCCTCGACGATTTCCTCGCCGAGGTGGCGGCCCTGGTCCACACCTACTACCGCCTCGAGGACCCCACGGCCTTCGACCCGGAGTCGTGCGAGGCGCTGGTGGAGGTGCGGCTCGCGGACGGCTCCCCGCTGCGCGGCTTCGTCGACCGCATCGACGTCGCCCCCGGCGGGCAGTTGCGCGTGGTCGACTACAAGACCAGCAGGGCCCCGTCCCCCGGCTGGGAGAACCGTGCCCTGTTCCAGCTGAAGTTCTACGCGCTGATCATGCTGCGCACCCGCGGCGTGGTGCCCGCCCAGCTGCGCCTGATCTACCTCGGCGACGGCCAGATCCTCACCTACTCCCCCGACGCGGAGGAGCTGGGCCGCTTCCAGCGCATCCTGTCGGCCCTGTGGACGGCCATCACCGAGGCCGGGCGCAGCGGCGACTTCCAGCCGAATCCCGGCTGGCTGTGCGAATTCTGCGAGTACAAGCCGCTGTGCCCGGCCTTCGGCGGGACGACCCCGCCCTACCCGGGCTGGCCGGAGGTGGCCGCCGACCTGCGGTAGGGGTCCCGGCCAAAAGCACGCCGGGACCGACGGGGGCGCCGGTCAGGCCGGGACCGACGGGGGCGTCGGTCAGAAGGCGCGGCAGGAGCGGATGTCGGTGGCGAGGATGGCCTTGGCGCCGAGGTCGGCGAGTTGGTCCATGACGTCGTTGCCCTGGCCGCGGGGGACGAGGGCGCGCACGGCGACCCAGTTCTCGTCGGTCAGGGGCGAGACGGTCGGGGATTCCAGGCCGGGGGTGATGCGGACCGCGGCGTCCAGCAGTTCCTTGGGGCAGTCGTAGTCCAGCATCAGGTACTGCTGGGCGAAGACCACGCCCTGGACGCGGGCGACCAGCTGATTGCGGGCCTTGTCGCGGCGGTCGGAACCGGCGGCCTCGATCAGCACGGCCTCGGAGTCGCACAGCGAGTCGCCGAACGCGACGAGGTGGTGCTGGCGCAGAGTGCGCCCGGAGCCGACCACGTCGGCGATCGCGTCGGCCACGCCCAGCTGGATGGAGATCTCGACCGCGCCGTCGAGGCGGATGACCTCGGCCTGGACGCCGTGCCGCTGCAGATCGCGCAGCACGAGATTGGGGTAGGCGGTGGCGATGCGCTTGTCGTAGAGGTCCTCGACCTTCCACTCCCGCCCGGCGGGGGCGGCGTACCGGAAGGTGGAGCGGCCGAACCCGAGGCTCAGCCGCTCCTGCACCGGCGCACCCGAATCCAGCGCCAGGTCACGTCCTGTGATACCCAGATCCAGCTCACCCGAACCCACATAGATGGCAATATCTTTCGGGCGCAGGAAGAAGAACTCGACCTGGTTGGCGTTGTCGAGCACCGACAGGTCGCGGGAGTCGGTGCGCCTGCGGTAACCGGCCTCGCTCAGGATCTCGACGGCCGATTCGGAGAGGGCCCCCTTGTTGGGGACGGCGACGCGAAGCATGGGATGTCCTTTCGGGACTCGTGACGGATTGTCGGCGTGCCCGTTGCCGCGGGCTGTCCGTCACAGATGTCGATAGACGTCCTCGAGTCGCAGACCGCGACCCACCATCAGCACCTGCACCCAGTACAGCAGCTGGGAGATCTCCTCGGCGAGCTGATCATCGCTCTCGTGCTCGGCGGCCAGCCACACCTCGCCGGCCTCTTCCAACACCTTCTTGCCCTGTGCATGGACGCCGGCGTCCAATGCGGCCACGGTCCCGGATCCTTCCGGACGGTTGACCGCGCGGTCCTGCAGCTCGGCGAACAGGGCTTCGAAAGACTTCACGGGGGGCCATTCTCTCAGACCCGAGCGCATCTTCCGCAATCGGATATCAGGGACGATCGACCCGGTAGACGTAGTGGTGGCCGTCGTCGGCCGAATGTGCCGGGGGCAGCGTCCCTTCGGCAACGCGGCGCATACCGGCCTTCTCCAGCGCACGCCACGAGGCCCGGTTGGCGGCCGCGATCGCGACGACGATGCAGTTCGCGTGCGGATACGCCGACCAGGTCCCGGCGATGGTCGCCGCGATCAACGCCGATCCCAGACCGCGGCCGGTCCGGTCGGGATCGCCGATCAGGTAGTCGATCGTGACCGCCTCGGGGGGAATCTCGGTCAGCGCCTCGAGTTCCCCGAGGTATTCGGGATAGTCGGCCAGGCGGCACCGCTGTACCAGGCCGACCGGTTCGCCGTCGGCGCAGACCAGAAGATCCTCGGCCGGTTCCTCGCCCCGGGCGGTCGGGCCGAAGTCCCGCTGCACTGCCTCGGGGGTGAATTCGTGGTTCCACCACCGCCGCACGTGCGGTTGCGCGAGCCACCTTGCCAGTAGCGGAAAGTCGGCGAAAGTCAGTCGCCGCCACTCGAATCGGGGGATGAATTCTGTTCCGGTTGCGGGCATGTGGTCCCTGTCATACCTTCTGTTAGGTCCTCCCGTATGGAAGGACTGAATTTGATGAAGGAGTTCTCTCTGATGGACCTCAATACGTTGAGCACCGGCTCGTCCACCTTCGCGAATGCCACCAGCGGCATCCTCAACCTCATCAAGATCCTGGGGACGTTCGGTTCGGCGTAGTCGACCGCGATACCTCCTGGTCCCGGCCAAAAACATGCCGGGATCAGGGGGCCAGCGGGACATGCCGGGACCAGGGGGCTAGCGGACGCCGGGACAAGAAGGCCGACGACCGCCGGGACAAGAGGGCCGACGGCCGCCGGGACCAGGGGGCGACGACTATCTATTGCTCGGAGGCCAGCAATTCCTCCAGTTCCCGCACCGCCGCGCGCAGCTGATCGGCGAATTCGTACATTTGGGACGCAACGGATTTCGGGGTGGCGAGGTAGATGTTCCAGCGGTCCGGGAGCAGGACGTAGGCGACGCCGATGCATTTCGGGCTGGTACAGCCGAAACCGAAGTATTGAATATTGGCCGAGGGGGCGGAGCTGGTGGACAGGTAATCGTCGCGGGTGATGCGCCAGCCGGGGCTGTCGTAGAACGGCATGGGCGCGGTGGCGCCCAGCCGCTCGCCGCGGCGGCGCTGGATCAGCTGCAGCTCCCACAGATGCTGTTCGGGGGCCTCGCCGCGCTGGCACTGTTTGGCTCGGGTCACATGCGCCTGCGCCGCCGCGCGCAGCGCCGCCCGCCGGGCGTCGGCATCGGCGGCCGGATCGTCCATGGCGGCAACGAAATCCAGGATCTGCGGGGTGACCACGCGCATGGCCTCGGTGCGGCCGTTGCGGAGCTGCCGGGTGGCGATGGACTCGTAGGTGGCGCCGGTCAGCCCCTTGCTGCGCCGATGCGCGAGCTGGTAACTCAGCTGCGCGAACGCGTCCGGCGAGATCCCCAGCGCCTTGGCACGATCCGCGCCGAAGGATTCGAACGACACCACGGCGGTCGCGTTGTCGGCGGCGAACTGCGCGAACGAGGCCGCCGCCGAGGCGATCTCGGCGTGCCGGGCATCGTCGAGAACGAACTCGACCGGCTCGATCTCCGGCAACCCCTGTGCCCGCGCGCCCGACCGTTCCGCGTGCTCGCCGACGGGTGCCTCGAGCAGCGCGTCGACGAACGACAGGATCGTGGTGCCGTCCAGGCCGCAGTGCTCCACATTGATCCCGGCGCTGCCGTTACCGAACACCACGAACGACACCGCCTTGTCGAACCACCGGTTGCCGCTGTCGCCGTGCAGCAGTTGATCGCACGCCTGCTGGACGTCGCGCGGCGCGAAGTCCTCCAGGCACACGCAGAACAGCGCGGTCTCGATCGCATCCAGCGCCGCCACATTCGCCGGTTCGGTGCGCAGCGCGGCCCGCACGCCCGCCCACTCGGCGCGGGCCAGCGTGGTCAGATGGCCCACCGCGCTGTTGGTCGGTGCGCGCCGGGCGCCCGCCTTCAGCACCGCCCGCAGCCCGTCGGCCAGATCGCCCGGACCGTAGGGCGCGCCGTCCGGGCCGAGCACATCCATCCGGAAGATGTTGCCGCGGAAGAACACCACGATGTGGCGCGCGCGCGACGGCCCCGGCCACTCGGCGCTGTAGGGCATGCGCACGGTGTCCTGCGGGTCGCCGGGAATCCTGGTCTCGGAGAACAGGGATTTGTTCTGCACCATCGACAGGTGTTGCCCGCGTTGGGTCACCGGCGGTACGGCCTCGGCGTCGAGCAGCAGCTTGTAGTTCACCGCGGCGGTGACGATCGCGGCCGCCCGCTCGACCTGCTGCGCGGGGGTGGAGCGGGCCAGCGGGGTGTCGTCGCGGAACAGGAAGAAGAAGTTCGCGTTCAGCGCGATGCGGTCGCGGCGGCCCAGATACCGTGCGGGCCAGAACTCGTCGAGCCAGCTGCCCACGCCGGGTTGCGCGTCGAAGCGCTCCAGGTCGGCGTGCAGGATACGGGCCGGTCCGTCCGGGCGCAGCAGGTCGGCGACGGCGCGCTCGGTCTCGGCGAATTCGTCCTCCGTCAGCAGCGGCGCGCTCCACCGCAGGAAGCGCGCACAGCTGTCTTCCAGGGTGGGCAGCGGAACGCGCGGCAGCCGATCGTCGAAGGCGAAGGTTCGGTCGGTCACGAAAGGTCCTCGTGGTCGTTCGGGGTGCGGGGGTGAGCGTCGGGTACGGACAGGTAGAGCTGGGCATGCAGCCACCCGTCCGCCTCCAGGCCGGTCGGGTCGATTCCGTTGGCGGACAGGGTGTTCAGGACCTGATCCTGTTCGTCGGCGGAGGCGAAGCGGCGCTGCCGGAAGGTGCCGGGGCGGCGTTCGGTGCGATATCCGAGCTCGGCGAGTCGCTCCGCGATCGGTTCGAACGAGAACATCCGCAACACGAAGTGTGCCATCCACGGCAGCCGCTGTCCGTGCGCCCGCACGACACGCAGCAGCGTCCGGTCGGTGACGTAGCCGACGCACCCGGTGGACACCACCAGATCCGCGCTGGCCAGCAGCCGCCGCTGCGGTTCGGTGGGGTCGGCGGCCTCCAGGTCGGCGTGCACGACGTCGTGCAGCAGCCCGGCCGCGGCCGCATACGACAGCGCGGGCGCGGAGGCGTCCATGCCGAGGAAACGCACGTCCGGCATTCGGTCGCCGGCGGCGAGCCGGGCGCGGTCGCGGTCGGCGCGGGTGGCGGGATCGCCGTCGCGGTAGTGCCCGGCCAGGTCGTCGATCGTCGTATCCAGCCGCAGCAGCGCCGCGTTCACGCCGTAGGAGCAGCCAATGTCCAGGACGGTGGGCGCGGTTCCGGTGGCCGCGCGGTAATCGTCGATGATCCGCCGGAAGTGTGGCTTCGCCAATTCGGGGATCTGGTAGTCCAATTCGGACATGCGGAGGTAGTAGGCGGCGGGGTCGGGGCGATCGTAGATGTCGTCGAAGGAGGCTTTCCCGGTGCTGTCCAAGGAAACCGGCACGGACGTCTCTCTCTCAGTCGAGTAGTCGATCACCGCGGACGACGCCGGCCGCGGCGTGGTGATCCGCAAGCACCCGCCCGAACAACTGCCGGGTGCGTTCGAGGTTTCCGATGACTCCGGGCCGCTCGCTGTAGGCGAAGATCGCCGTGTGCCGCTGCCGGTCGCCGACCACGGGCGAGACCCGGTGCAGCGCGAACCGGCCCTGGAACAGCTGTAGATCGCCGGGCCGCAGGGTCAGCCGGCGGATGAAACGCTCACCGTCGCCGGTCAGTACGGCGCGCACGTCGGCGAGGTTCTCCGCGTGCGGCGACCGGATCGCGGGGCAGTACTCGAAGATTCCGCCCTCCTCCGGTTCCTGGGTGAGCATGGAGACGGTGAATTCGTTGGTGTCGAAGTGCCACGGATGCGACATCCCGGGCGACACCACGTTCAGGCACAGCCCGGCGAGCGGGTCGGCGAATTCGTGCAGTGCGGCGAGGCCGAAGCAGTCGGCGACGAACCGCTGGAACAGCGGGCTGGTGTAGAGCACCTGGATCAGCGCGTCGGGCGGGATGAGATCGCGTGCGACGAAGGCGTTTCCGCGTTCCAGCACGATCCGGCCCGGGTGCCCCTCGGGCAGGTCGGCATCGACCGGGATATTGTAGGCATTGACCTGCTCGACGGTGTAGTAGGCGTGCGGGGCCAGCGCACGGCCCTGCACGCGCAGGGTGTCCAGCAGCTGCGGGCGGATGAATCCCGGTAGTACGCAACATCCGTCGGCGGCGAGATCGTCGCGTGCCTGTGCCACCACGGCACGCCAGGCGGCGCTGTCCGGTTCGGTCAGTGGATACCGTTCGGAATCAAGCAGTTCCGCCGCAGCCATACCGCTCATTCTGTACCGGCACGTCGGCGGCGCGCCGGGATTCCCAGAGATCACAGAGAAACGTCATATAAGGGTCAGCGGGCGGGAAGGGCCGGATTGCGATGGCCCCCGGCGCGCCTCCACCTTTGATCCCGGCGCGCACCCACCCTCCATCCCGGCGCACATACACCCTCCATCCCGGCGCGCATACACCCCCCATCCCGGCGCGCATACACCCCCCATCCCGGCGCGCATACACCCTTGATCCCGGCGCGCTTTTGGCCGGGATCTCGCGGTGGATCCCGGCCAAAAGCACGCCGGGATCAAGAGATTCGACGCGCCGGGATCAAGAGATTCGACATGCCGGGATCAAGAGATTCGACATGCCGGGATCAAGAGATTCGACGCGCCGGGGACAAGAGACTCAGCGTGCAGGGACCCGGCGCGCAGGATGAAGAGACTCAGCGCGCAGGATCAAGGGGCTCAGCGCGACGAGCCAGGAGACTCGGCACGGCAAGCCGAGGGAGTCAGTGCGGGGAGTCGGAGGAGATCAGGGATTCCCGGTGGATCTGGTGGAGGTCGGGGAGGGTCAGGCCGAGGAGGGTGGGGCGGAAGATCAGTGAGGGGGCCGGGGGGACCGGGACTTCGCAGGGGACCACCAGGACGGCGCAGCCTGCACGGGTGGCGGCGCGGGAGCCGGTGGGGGAATCTTCTACGGCCAGGCAGGTTTTCGGGGGGACGCCGAGGAGTTCGGCGGCGCGGAGGTAGGGGTCGGGGGCCGGTTTGCCGTGGGGGACGTCGTCGCCGCAGACGGTGTGGTCGAAGTAGTCGCGGCCGAGGGTGTCCAGGCAGAGTTCGGCTACCGAGCGCTTCGTGTTGGTGACCAGGGCGCTCTTCAGTCCCGCCGCGCGGACCAGGGCCAGGGCGTCCTTCGCGCCCGGGCGCCACGGGATGGGCCCGGCCATCAATTCGACGACGCGGCGCTCGAGCCAGGCGCCGGCCGCGGCCATGGCCGCGGGGTCGCGTTCCAGGCCGAGACCGTCGAAGGTGATTCGCAGGGCCTCGGGCGCGGCGGCGCCGATGAGGGCGTGCCGGATCTCGTCGGTCATCCGCCCGCCGAGCTCGACCGCGAGCTCCCGCATCCCGATGTCCCAGAGCTTCTCCGAATCCAGCAGAGTCCCGTCCATATCCCACAGGACGGCGGCCAGCGCTGTCACCCGGAGAGCTCCTTCCGAACGATGATTATCTCCGCCCGGAAAGATCCGGACCGGCGTCCAGGATAACGGCAGCCGACACACCGGCGGCCACGGGTTACGTTCCGGAGCCGGTGATCAGCATGCGGCCACCGGACGAGTCGACCCGCAGCCACCGCGATTCGGAGGTGACGGTGCCGTCCTTCTTGCGGTAGGTCAGCGCGGCGGTCGCCATATCGGGGCCGGTCTGCGTGACGCTGTTCACCGACACCGACGCGATGGTCGACCACCAGCTCGCATACGCCTGGTATCCGCCGGTCGATGCCTGATACCCGGGCGAGAGCATCGCCCACGCGCTCGACGTATTGCCCGGCAGCGCACCGTAATAGCTGTAGACGAAGCCGGTCAGATTGGCGGCCGGGGGCGCGGCCGGGCCGAACGGGGTCGTGGTGACCGTGGTCCGCGGGGCACTGCTGGGCGGCGCCGAGCTCGGCGCCGACGGAGTGGGAGTCGGGGTCGCCGACCCGGACGTGCTCGGCGGCGCTGGCGTCGTGGTCGCCGCCGCGCCGCCACCGGGCTGAGCGCTACCGGCCTGCGAACCGCCGGACTGGCCACCACCGGATTGGGCGCCGCCCGCCTGGCCGCCGCCGGGCACCGGCGCGCCACCCTCCGCCGGGGGCGCCGCCACCGAGGACGCCGCCGGTGCCCGTCCGGCCGCGACCGAGTGACTGCCGCCGTCGCCGCCGCGGGTCAGGACCGCGATCAGTCCGACGATCACCAGCACGACCAGCACGCCCGCACCGGCGAGCAGCAGCAGCTTGCGATTTCCCGCGCCGCCCGAATTCGCTTGCGGCGCAGCGGGTGCCGCGGGCGTGGTCCCACCGGAACCGGAGTCGGCGGCGATGTGCACGGTCGCGGCCGCGGCATCGCCCGCGGGCCGCGCGCCCGACAGCACCGTGGTGGCGGCGGAAGTGTCCACGGCCGCAGCGGTTTTCGGCAGCACCCTGGTGGCCTGCCGGGGCAGCTCCGCGGCGCGGCCCTCGGCGACCGCCTCCATCGCCTCCCGGGCCTGCTTCATGGTCGGGCGGTCGGCGGCCTCGGCGGCGAGCAGGGTCATCAGCACCGGACCCAGCGTTCCGGCGCGCTTGGGCTCGTTCACCTGCGCGCGGGCCACCGAATGCAGCACCGCGAGCGGGTTGTCGCCCTCACCGAACGGCGGGGTGCCCTCGACCGCGGCGTACAGCGTGGAGCCGAGCGCGAACACATCGGAGCTCGGCTCCGGGTTCTCCCCGCGCGCCACCTCCGGCGACAGATACGCGGGGGTACCGGCCAGAAATCCGGTCGAGGTGACGGTCACGTCGCCGACCGCGCGGGAGATGCCGAAATCGGTGATCTTCACCGTACCGTCATCGGCCACAAGGATATTCGCGGGCTTGACGTCGCGGTGCACGATGCCCGCGGCGTGCGCGGCGGCCAGGGCGCCGGCCACCTTCGCGCCGATGCGCGCCACCTCCTGCGGATCCATCGGACCCTTGTCGCGCATGAGCGCGGCCAGGCTGGGGGCGTCGACGAATTCCATGACCAGCCACGGCTGGCCGTCCTCTTCGGCGACGTCGAATACGGTGACGGCGTTCTGATGGTGCAGCCGCGCGGCGATGCGGCCCTCGCGCATCGCCCGCATCTTGGCCTCGAGCGCCTGTGCCTTGGTCAGGCCCGGCGCCAGGATCAGCTGTTTGACCGCGACGGTGCGGCGCAGACGCACATCACTGGCCCGCCACACCACCCCCATGGCCCCGGTGCCGATGGGATCGCCCAGCCTGTACCGTCCCGCGACCAGCCGGTCCGCCGTCATGTTGTCGTACCCTCCTGCGCTCACACGCCGAGCCACCCTGCCACTCTGCGTGTGAAGCCCGGAATTCCAAAACCCTACGCGGTGAAGTATTTAGCTTCCGGATGCAGTAGGACGAAAGCATCCGTCGACTGCTCCGGATGCAGCTGCAACTCCTCCGACAATGTCACACCGATGCGCTCGGATTCCAACAGCGACACCAGTTTCGCCCGATCCTCGAGGTCCGGGCAGGCGCCGTAGCCGAAGGAGTAGCGGGCACCACGATATCCCAGTTTGAAGTAGTCCCGCACATCGGAGGGGTCCTGTTCGGCGATCGAATGTCCTTCCAGGACAAGTTCTTCGCGGATCCGGCGGTGCCAGTACTCGGCCAGCGCCTCGGTCAGCTGCACGCCGATCCCGTGCACCTCGAGGTAGTCGCGGTAATTGTCGGCGGCGAACAACTCGTTGGCGAAATCGGCGATCGGCTGGCCCATCGTCACCAACTGGAACGGCAGCACGTCCACCTGTCCGTGCGCCACCGCCGCCTCCCGCGAGCGGACGAAGTCGGCGATGCACAGGAACCGGTCGCGCTGCTGGCGCGGGAAGGTGAACCGGAACCGCTGCGGCGCAGCGGGATCCGGCTCGGACAGCACCACCACGTCGTCGCCCTCGGAGACGGCCGGGAAGTACCCGTACACCAGGGCAGCGTGCTGTAGCACGCCCTCGGTCGCGAGCCGATCCAGCCAGTAGCGCAGCCGGGGACGGCCCTCGGTCTCCACCAGTTCCTCGTAGGTGGGGCCGTCGCCGCCGCGCTGACCGCGCAGCCCCCACTGCCCCAGGAACAGGGCGCGCTCGTCGAGCAGGCCCGAATAGTCGTGGATCGCAAGGCCCTTCACCACCCGGGTGCCCCAGAACGGCGGCACCGGCACCGGCAGGTCCGCGGCCACGTCCGACCGCTCCGGCACCACGACCGGGGTTTCCTGCGCGCGGCGCTCGGCGGCGATCCGCTGGGATCGCTCGTGCCGGGCCTTGCGCTCGGCGGCCTTGCGCTTCTCCGCGAGCGCCTCCGGGCTGTCGTCGACCACGGCGCCGCCGCGTTTGCGGGTCATGATGTCGTCCATCAGCCGCAGGCCCTCGAAGGCGTCGCGGGCGTAGTGCACGTCGCCCTCGTAGACGTCGGTGAGATCGTTCTCCACGTAGGCGCGGGTGAGGGCGGCGCCGCCGAGCAGGACCGGGTACTGGTCGGCCATGCCCCGGGTGTTCATCTCCTCGAGGTTTTCCTTCATCACCACCGTGGACTTGACCAGCAGCCCGGACATGCCGATCACGTCGGCCTTCTTGTCCACCGCGGCGTCCAGGATCGCCGAGATCGGCTGTTTGATCCCGAGATTCACCACCTCGTACCCGTTGTTGGACAGGATGATGTCGACCAGGTTCTTGCCGATGTCGTGCACGTCGCCCTTCACGGTGGCCAGCACGATCCGGCCCTTGCCGGAGTCGTCGGTGGCCTCCATGTGCGGTTCCAGGTGCGCCACGGCCGCTTTCATCGTCTCGGCGGACTGCAGCACGAACGGCAGCTGCATCTGCCCGGACCCGAACAGCTCACCGACGGTCTTCATGCCCGCCAGCAGGGTCTCGTTGATGATCTGCAGCGGCGGGACCTCGGCCATCGCGGCGTCGAGATCCTCGGCCATCCCGGCCTTCTCGCCGTCGACGATGCGCCGCTCCAGCCGGTCGAACAGCGGCAGCGCCGCCAGCTCCTCCGCGCGCGACGCCCTGCTCGAAGCCGCGGACACGCCCTCGAACATCGCCATCAGTTCCTGCAGCGGGTCGTAGCCGTCGCGGCGGCGGTCGTAGACCAGGTCCAGGGCGGTCTCGCGCTGCCGTTCCGGAATGCGGCTGATGGGCAGGATCTTCGACGCGTGCACGATGGCCGAGTCCAGACCGGCCTGCACGCATTCGTGCATGAATACCGAATTCAATACCTGCCGCGCCGCCGGATTCAGGCCGAAGGAGATATTCGACAATCCGAGGGTGGTCTGCACGTGCGGGTGGCGGCGCTTGAGTTCGCGGATCGCCTCGATGGTCTCGATCCCGTCGCGGCGGGACTCCTCCTGCCCGGTGCCCAGGGTGAAGGTGAGGGTATCGATGATGATGTCGCTCTCGGCCAGGCCCCAGTTGCCGGTGATGTCGGCGATCAGGCGCTCGGCGATCTCGACCTTCTTCGCCGCCGTGCGCGCCTGCCCCTCCTCGTCGATGGTCAGCGCGACGACCGCGGCGCCGTGCTCGGCGACCAGTCGCATCGTCTGTTGAAACCGCGACTCCGGCCCCGCGCCGTCCTCGTAGTTGACCGAGTTGATCGCGCACCGGCCGCCCAGATGCTCCAAACCCGCACGCAGGACCGCGGTTTCGGTGGAATCGAGCATGATCGGCAGCGTCGACGCCGTCGCCAGCCGCCCCGCCAGCTCGGCCATGTCCGCGGTGCCGTCGCGGCCCACGTAGTCGACGCACAGGTCGAGCATGTGCGCGCCGTCGCGGGTCTGGTCCTTGGCGATGTCCAGGCACTTCTGCCAGTCCCCCGCCAGCATCGCCTCACGGAACGCCTTGGAGCCGTTGGCATTCGTGCGCTCGCCGATCATCATGATCGACGCGTCCTGCTCGAACGGCACCGCCGTGTAGACGCTGGCCACCGCCGGTTCGTGCCGCGGGGTCCGCTGCGCCGGTTGCACGTCCGCCACCGCGGCGGCGACCTGGCGAATGTGCTCGGGGGTGGTGCCGCAGCAGCCGCCCACCAGCGACAGCCCGAATTCGGTGACGAAACCGCGCAGCGCCGCGGCCAGCTCGTCGGGGGCGAGCGGATACTCCGCGCCCTTGGCCCCCAGCACCGGCAGGCCCGCGTTCGGCATCACCGACACCGGGATCTCCGCGTGCTTGGACAGGTGCCGCAGATGCTCGCTCATCTCGTCCGGGCCGGTCGCGCAGTTCAGGCCGATCATGTCCACGCCGAGCGGTTCGATCGCGGTCAGCGCCGCGCCGATCTCGCTGCCCACCAGCATGGTGCCGGTGGTCTCCACGGTCACGTGGGTGATGATCGGAATCCGGCGCCCGGCCCGCGCCATCGCCCGCCTGCTGCCGACGACCGCGGCCTTGACCTGCAACAGGTCCTGGCAGGTCTCCACCAGAATCGCGTCCGCACCGCCCTCGAGCATGCCCAGCGCGGCCTCGGTGTAGGCATCGCGCAGCACGGCGTACGGGGCGTGTCCCAGCGTCGGCAGCTTGGTACCCGGACCCATCGACCCCAGCACGTACCGCGCGGTCCCGTAGGCGGTCGGCCCCATCTCGTCGGCGACCTCGCGGGCCAGCCGGGTGCCGCGCTCGGACAGATCCCGGATCCGGTCGGAGATCCCGTAGTCGGCGAGATTCGGTAGATTGCACCCGAAGGTATTGGTCTCCACCGCATCGGCGCCCGCCTCGAAGTACGCGCGGTGAATCGACCGCAACACATCCGGCCGGGTTTCGTTCAGGATCTCGTTACACCCCTCCAACCCCCGGAAGTCGTCCAAGGTGAGATCGGCGGCCTGCAACATGGTGCCCATCGCACCGTCGCCGATCACAACGCGCCGCGACAGCGCATCGAGAAGCGTGGTATCGAACGCGGAACCCGAGGACACAGACATGTACTCAAGAGTAATGGTCAAGGTCGACAATCCCGCCCCCGCGCACACCCTCCACCCACCGAACGTGTCCCGCGCCACACTTCCCCGTTGCGGGCCGTCGGTACCCGCCGGTCCGCAACGCCCCTAGCGACACGCGCGTTCGAGCAATATGCGGTGAACAGGCGGGGCGAGACACCGTAGGCTGACCGAGTGAACCCCAGTGCATCACCCGATCCGGACCTGCCGACGCTGCGCGATCCGGTCCTCGTCGCCGCCTTCGAAGGCTGGAACGACGCGGCCGATGCGGCCAGTGGCGCCGTGGAACATCTGGAACTGATCTGGGACGCCGAACCCCTCGCCGAGCTGGACTCCGAGGACTACTACGACTACCAGGTGAACCGTCCGACCGTCCGTCAGGTGGACGGCGTCACGCGCGAGATCCAATGGCCGTCCACCACCCTGTCGGTGTGCTCGCCACCCGGCAGCGAACGCGATGTGGTGCTGCTGCACGGCATCGAACCGAACATGCGCTGGCGCAGCTTCTGCGCCGACATCATCGAACTGGTCGAACAGCTCGGCGTCACAACGGTTGTCATCCTCGGTGCGCTGCTCGCCGACACCCCGCACACCCGCCCCGTCCCCGTCACCGGCACCGCCTACAGCAAGGAGGCGGCCGAGCGCTTCAACCTGGAACAGACCCGCTACGAGGGCCCGACCGGCATCACCGGCGTGCTGCAGGACGCCTGCGTGCGCGCGGGCGTTCCGGCGGTGTCGTTCTGGGCGGCGGTGCCGCACTACGTGTCGCAGCCGCCCAACCCCAAGGCCACCATCGCCCTGCTGCACCGGGTCGAGGACGTGCTCGACATCGAGGTCCCGCTCGGCGAGCTGCCCGCCCAGTCCGAGGACTGGGAGTCCGCCGTCGACGAGATGACCGCCGGGGACGAGGAGGTCAGCGAGTACGTGCGCTCGCTCGAGGAGCGCGGCGACGCGGCCGTGGACCTGAACGAGGCCATGTCCAAGATCGACGGCGACGCCATCGCGGCGGAGTTCGAGAAATATCTGCGACGACGAGGCGGGAAGGGCGGCTTCGGCCTGTAGGCGGCGCGCGCCTCCCGGGGGCAGCGAACTTCCAGCACTACACTCCCGCGGGTGACCTCGTCTCGGATCGTCGCGCACCTGCGGGCATTCGGCGAACGGACGGCGGTGATCGCGGACGGGGACCGGGCCGTCACCTATGCGGGGCTGGCCGAGCTGGTCGACGACTACGCGCACCGGCTCGGTCCGCAGCGGCGGCTGGTCGCGCTCGCCGCCCGCAACGAGATCGGTTCGCTGGTGGCCTATCTCGGTGCGCTCGCGGCCGGATGCGTGGTGTTGCTGACCGGTGAGGTGGGCGAAGACCTTTCGCGCACCTACGATCCCGACGTCGTCATCGAGCCCGACCCGCACGGCGGCATCCCGGCGCCGACGGTGCTGCGGCAGCGGTCGGCACACACCCTGCATCCGGATCTCGCTCTGCTGCTGAGCACTTCGGGCTCGACCGGGTCGCCGAAGCTGGTGCGGCTGTCCTACCGCAACCTGTTCGCCAACGCCGCCGCCATCGCCACCTATCTGCGCATCGGGGCGGCGGACCGGGCGGCGACCACACTGCCGCTGTTCTACTGCTACGGACTGTCGGTGGTGCACAGCCACCTGCTGCGCGGCGCGAGCCTGCTGCTCACCGACCGGTCGGTGACCGATCCCGAGTTCTGGCAACGGTTCCGGCGCCACCGAGCCACCTGTTTCGCGGCGGTGCCGTACACCATCGACCTGCTCGACCGCATCGGCTTCGACCGAATGTCGTTGCCGCACCTGCGCTATGTGACCCAGTCGGGCGGACGCCTGGATCCGGCGGCGGTGCGCCGCTACGCCGGGCTCGCCGCCGCGGCGGGCTGGGAGTTCGTGGTCATGTACGGGCAGACCGAGGCCACCTCGCGGATGGCCTACCTGCCGCCCGCGCTCGCCGCCGACCACCCCGACTGCGTCGGAATCGCCATCCCCGGTGGCAGATTCGGCCTCGCCGAGGTCGAGGAGGGCACCGAACTGGTCTACCACGGCCCCAATGTCATGCTGGGCTACGCCGAATCGGCCGCCGATCTCGCGCTCGGCCGCACCGTGACCGCCCTGCGCACCGGCGATCTCGCCGACCGCACCGACGCGGGCCTGTACCGGCTGCTGGGCCGCCGCAGCCGGTTCGCGAAGATCTTCGGGCTGCGAATCGACCTGCAGCGCATCGAATCCGGGCTCGCCGCCGCCGGATATCGGGGCTACTGCGCGGAATTCGACGACCGCACCCTCGTGGTCGCCGTGGAGAATCCGACCGCCGACCCGACTGGTCTGGTAGCGGAATTGTCCGGATTACCGGCCTCGGCGATCCTGGTGCACGCCGTCTCGGAAATTCCTCGGCTACCGAACGGGAAAACGGACTACTCCGCCATTCGCGACATCGGGAATCGACGCCCGAAATCCGTTCCGCCCCCGGCGGGATCGTCGGCCGACGCCCTGCGCGCACTGTTCGCGGAGGCGCTCGGCCGCGACGCCGCCGCGATCGATCCGCGCCGCACGTTCGCCGAACTCGGCGGCGATTCGCTCACCTATGTCCGGCTGTCGGTACGCCTCGGGCAGGCCCTCGGGCGGCTGCCCGCCGACTGGCCGAACACCCCGATCGCCGAGCTGGCCGCGGTTGCGCGCCGCCGCACCGGGTTCGGCCGCTCCCTCGACACCACCGTGCTGCTGCGCGCGATCGGGATCGTGCTGATCGTGGGCTCGCACGCGGGACTGTTCGAGCTGTGGGGCGGCGCGCACGTGATGCTCGGCGTCGCCGGATTCAACTTCGCCCGGTTCGCCCTCACCACCGCGCGGGCGCAGCGGCTCGGGCACATCCTGCGCACGGTGGCGCTGATCGCGGTGCCCACCGCGGCCTGGGTGGCGGCGACCATGCTGTTCTCCGACTACTACTCCTGGCAGAACCTGCTGCTGCTCAACAAGATTCTGGGCCCGACCGACAGCCCGACCGCGGGCCACCTGTGGTTCGTGGAGGTGCTGGTCTACTTCCTGCTCGCCGCCGCGCTGCTGCTGCGCGTGCGGTGGGTGGACGCGCTGGCGCGGCGCGCGCCGTTCTGGTTTCCGGCGGCGCTGCTGGGGGTGGCGCTGATCGCGCGCGTGCAGACCTTCGGCTGGTATCCGAAGGCCGACGCACCCTTCTCGCCACTGGCGTTCTGGATCTTCGTGCTCGGCTGGGCGGCCGCCAAGGCGACCGATCCGGTGCGGCGCACCGCGCTCAGCGCCATCGTGATCGCGGCCGTGCCCGGCTATTTCGACAATGCCGACCGCGAACACGTGGTCGTCGCCGGGTTGCTGCTGCTGATCTGGTTGCCCGCGCTGCGGACGCCGGCGCTCGTGGCCGCCGGGGCCGCGGTGCTCGCAGACGCCTCCCTGTTCACGTATCTGCTGCACTGGCAGGTGTATCCGTTGTTCGGACAGCACCCGGCGGTGGCGGTGGTGGCCTCGCTCGCGGTGGGTGTGTTCGCGGCCGGGCTGGTGGCGCTAGCGCGCACGCTGCGGGGCTCGGTCGCAGTGCTCGACGGTCCAGATCTGGGCTTCCGCCTCGTGCGCCAGCTTCGCGATCAGCAGGTCGCGCGGAATGGTCTGACCGGCAAGATGATCGAGTGACGGCACCACCACATGGTGCGCATCGGCGCGCTTGAGCTCGGCCGTCAGCTCCGCGAACGCGGTGCCGTCACCCGGGGTCGATTCATGGAACGTTGCGGCGAAGCAGAGACCCTCGGCGCGCGCGAAGGTGAACATCGCGTCCTCGAGCTCGTCGCTGTGACCATCGGCCAGGTCGTCACGCACGTATCCATAGATCAACGCTTCCACCCGAACCTCCGTATGGATGTGGACTGGGATTCGCTGTTCTCTTGGTTGGATAGGCCGCCCGCCGAAGCGGGCGAGGTACTGCAGTTTCGACGGTGCGCAGGGGGCCTGCACAGGGCTGGCAAACTACCCACACTCATCATGCGATGCGTGCAAATGTACTTGCAGATGTCAATGCGGTGACAACTGGATGCCCTATCCGGGCCATCTTGCGTTAACTGGTGGGATACTACGATCGTGGCCGCTGGTGACGATCGACCCGTCTGGGCTGTCAGGATGCGTTCGGAACGCGACGCCAGGGGGTGGTCACAGGCCGATGCCGTCCGGGCGATGCGCGCCAAGTCGTCGCACAATCTGCCGACAGACAGTACCCTCCTGCGGAACTGGCGCCGCTGGGAATCGGGCGAGTCGCGGCCGGACGACTTCTATGCCCCTATCATCGCCGCCGCCTTCGACACGGTGACCGCGGCCTTCTTCCCGAAGGCCCGCCCCAACCGCGACGACGAGCTGCTGTCCTCCACCGGCATGGACACCCTCGAGTTCATCGGACGCCTTCGGATGTCCGATGTTTCGTCGGCGACCCTGGACGCCATCCGCATCACCGCCGAGCGACTGTGCTGTGAATACTCCTGCGCCGATCCGCACGAGTTGCACGCCGAGGGCACCGCGTGGCTGCGGCGCATCACCTCGCTCCTGGACGGCCGCCTGACACTGGCGCAGCATCGCGAGGTGCTCGTGCTCGCCGGATGGGTGGCGCTATTGGTCGGATGTGTCGACTACGACCTCGGCTGGCGCACCGCCGCCGAGGCGACACGCCGGGCCGCGACGTCGCTGGGCCAGGAGGCCGAGCACGCCGAAATCATCGGCTGGGGAGCCGAAATGGCCGCTTGGTTCGCTTTGACCCAGGGCAACTATCGCGGCGCGATCGAGGCCGCCGAGGGCGCGCGGGCAACTACCGAGCATCTCGGCGTCGGCGTACAGCTGGCGGCGCAGCAGGCGAAGAGCTGGGCGCGCATCGGCGATCGATCGGCCATGGAAACGGCCCTCGCGCAGGGGAGGGCGATCCTGGAGCGACTGGACTGCCCGGCCAATCTGGACAATCACTTCGTGGTCGACCCGCAGAAGTTCGACTTCTACGCGATGGACTGCTGCCGGGTCGCCGGTGACGACCGGCTGGCCGAAAGCTATGCCCGCCAGGTCATCCGGACCTCGACCGGACCGGACGGTTCTATTCGCAGGCCGATGCGCGTGTCGGAGGCGCAGCTGACGCTGGCGGTGGTGGCGGTGCGCGCCCGTGATCTGGAGCGCGCCGTCGACGAGGGCATCCGCGCGCTGTCCGGGAAGCGCCGCTCGCTGCCGTCGCTGCTGTGGATCGCGGGCGAGGCGGCGCGGGAGATGATCGAGCGCTATCCGGGCGACCCGCGCACGCACGCGTATCTGGATCAGCTGCGGTCGTTGGCGGCGGATTGACGCGGCACCGGTATTCTGCACCGAATGGACTTCAGTCTGCGGGCCTGCTCCTGGCACGGCCACGAGACCTACGCCCCCGATGAGACCGGATTGGCTGAGCGCCTGCATGTTTCGACCGCGGCCGGACCGGCGTGGCGCTGCCTGCGCTGCGGCGACTTCGTGGTCGGCGAGCCGCGCGGGCGCGGACCGGCCGACGCGGCGCCCGAGGTTCCGCGCGGGCGGCTGCTGCGCGACCGATTCATCATGCGGCTGCTCGCCGCCGAGCGCATCGTGCGCGGCATCGTGTTCGTCTTACTCGCGGTCGGCGTATTCAAGGTGCGCAACTCGCAGACCCGGCTGAAGGCGGCCTTCGATCGGGAGATGCCGCTGATCAAGCCGCTGGCCGACCAGATCGGCTGGAATCCGGACAATTCCAAGATCGTGCACTTCATCGAGAAGGGCTGGACGCTCTCCCCGACCGTGCTCACCCTGATCGCGGTGGGATTGCTGGCCTATGCGGTCATCGAATTCGTCGAGGCCGTGGGCCTGTGGCTGGTGCAGCGCTGGGGCGAGTACTTCGCGGTGATCGCGACCAGTATCTTCCTGCCGTTCGAGATCTACGAGCTGACCGAGCGCGTCACCGTGGTGCGGGCGGGCGCGCTGCTGATCAATATCGCGGCGGTGATCTGGCTGCTGTGGTCCAAGCGCCTGTTCGGCCTGAACGGCGGCGGGCGGGCCTACCACGCCGAACACAGCGAGGAGAGCTTGCTCACGGTGGAGCGCGCGGCGCTCGAGGCGAGCGCCGACACCCGCGCTCACCAGCGCGAATCGCACACCGCCGCCACCCGGGCCGACTGATCGGCCGCGGGCTCGCGCCGCGGCGGCGCGCCGATGCCCGGCCACGGCGTCGCCCTGTCGGACATCGGTACTACCCTCTTCCCGGTGACCGAGTCCGCTGAAGGATTGCCAACCGCCGCCACCGCCGCCGAGGAGCGGTTGCGCCTGTTCTCCTTCGCGACCGCGGAGAAGCGCGGCGAATACCTGTGGGTGCTGCGCGCGTTCGATCATGCCCGCGCCGCCTACGTGGTGCTGCTGCACGCCAGCGAGGTGGCCGAGACCCTGGCCCGGATGCCGCAGGCGCCGCGGCCGACCGCGGCCGAGGTGGGCCCGCTGCTCGAGCAGCTGCACCAGTGGGGTGTGCTGGAGCGCAGTTACGACGGCACCCGCGCGGCGACGCTGGCCGAATACCGCAACCGGCACTTCGTGTATCAGTTCTCGCAGGCCGGATATCAGGCGTATCGGGCGGTGGCGGACGTGCTGGGCGCGCGGCTGGACGAGGCGTCGCTGTCGCGGCTGGTGCTGCCGGAGCTGCTGGCCGATCTGCAGGCGCTGGCGCAGGCCAACCGGACCGGCGACGCCGAGCGCGTCTACCGCGTGCTCAACCGGCTCGACACCGCGCTGTCGGAACTGGCCGACCGCGCCGCCCACTTCTACCTGACCCTGGGCGATCTGGTCCGCACCACCGAGGCCACGCCGGAAGCCTTTCTGGCGCACAAGGATGCGCTGCTGGCGCACATGCGCGAGTTCAGCATGGATCTGGCCCGGTTCGCGCCCCGGCTGGCCGCCGCCATCGCCGAGGTCGAGGACACCGGCGTCGAGGAGCTGATCGCGCGGGCGGGGGCGTGCGACGAGCGCGTGCTGCTGAGCGTGGCCGAGCGGGAGGCCGACTGGCGGGCCCGCTGGCGCGGCCTGCGCGGGTGGTTCGTCACCACCGCCGAAGCCGTGGCAGGCGAGGGCAATTCGGTCACCGAGGCGGAGCGGCTGCGGGAGGCGACGATGAGCGCGATCGCCGCGGTGCTGTCGCTGCTGCGCCGGGTCACCGAGACCCGCAAGGGCGGGGTGAGCCGGGAGTCGGCGCTGCGGCACCTGGCGGGCTGGTTCACCGCCGCCCCGACCACCGAGAGCGCCCACGCCCTGTTCGACGCGGTGTTCGGGCTGGGCCGCCCGCGCCACCTGGCCATGGAGCACCCCGACGCGGATGTCATCCCGCCGATCCGATCCTGGTGGGACGCACCGCCGTTGGAGATCGCCCGCACCCTCGCCGAGACCGGGCGGCCGCCGTCGCCGGGTGCGCCGTCGCGAATTCAGCGCAACGACGCGGGAATTCGCCGCCTGCGCGAGGCGCAGTTGGACGCCCAGCGGGCCCGGGCCGAGGCCGCGCGCTCGCTGGCGTCGGGGGACGTGCACGAGCGCGAGCTCGACGAGCGCGAGACCGAGGTGCTGCTGCGGCTGCTGGACGCGGCGTCGACGGCGTGGGTTCCGGTGAGCGGCAAGGTATCCGGCACCACCGGCAGCGACAGCGGGGTGACGCTGACGGTGTCCGAGCATCCGGGCTCCACCGCGGTCCGCACCGCGCGCGGACTGCTGCACCTGAACAATCGCAAGCTCGTGGTGCGCGAGAACAGCCGCGCCCGAACCGCTTCCGGGCGGCCGTGATGCATGCCAGGGGTATCGACGCGCTGGCGCTGGACAGCTATCAGCGCGCCGCCCGCGTCGTGCTGGCCAATCATCTGGTGACCCGCACCTTCCCGGATCGTATTGCGCTGCCGCTGATCCGGCGCTGGGCCACCGAGCTGCGCGAGGACCTGGCCGAGCTGTTCGGCTACCGGCTGGAGGTCACCGAGACCACGGCCCGACTGTTCCCGGTGCTCGACCGCCTGGACGCCGGGCGGCCCGCCCGCACCCCGGCCGAGCGCGTCTTCGACCGCCGCCGCTACGCGTATCTGTCGCTCGCGCTGGCCGCGCTGGGCCGGGCCGGGGATCAGATCACGCTGTCGGAGTTGGCCGATCAGGTCGCGGCCTATGCGACGCGGGTGGACGGGCTGGAGCTGTCCACCGATCGCGCGGCGGACCGGGACGCGTTCGTGGACGCGGTGGCGTGGCTGGCCGCGCGCGGGGCGCTCGCCCTCGCCGACGGCGACGCCGGGGGCTGGGCCGCCGATCCGGAGGCCGGGGAGGCGCTCTACGACATCGACCGGTCGGTGGTGTTCGCGCTGTTCCGGCCGCCGCGCGTGCTGCAGCACCTGCACAGCGTGCGCGGGCTGCTCGCCGACGAGAGCGATTCCGCCGCACCGGGTTCCGGCGCGCAGACGCGGGCGGCGGCGGCGCGGCGGGTGCGCCGGGCGCTGGTCGAGCTGCCGGTGGTGTATGCCGAGGAGCTGCCCGCCGACGAGCGCACGCTGCTGGGCACGGAGAAGTTGGTCGCCGAGGTCGAGCTGCTCACCGGCCTGCGGGCCGAGCGCCGCGCCGAGGGGGTGGCGCTGATCGACAGCTCCGGCCGGTTCACCGACGTCCGCTTCCCCGGCACCGGCACCCTCGCGCAGGTGGCGCTGCTGCTGGTCGGCGAGATCGCGGATCTGGTGCTCGATATCGACAACCCGGTGCCGCGCCGCCCGCTGCCCGCCCCGCCGACGACCCTGCAGGATCAGCTCGACGGCGCGATTCCCGAGGCGACGGTCTTCGCTCCCCTGTCGGTACCGGCGGAACCCGATGCCGCCGAGGAGGATTCGGACGCCGAGAGCGACGGCGGGCCGGTGGTCGCCGAGCATCCGGTCATTGCCCTGTCCTGGATCCGGGAGACCGTCCAGGAGCTCACCCACCGCTACGGCTCCACCTTCGCCGCCCAGTGGCAGGCGGACGTCCCCGGCCTCACCACCGAGGTCGTGGCCCTGCTCGAGCGGCTGCGCCTGGTCCGCGTTCTCGGCGACGAGCTGATGATTCTTCCGGCGCTGGCCCGGTATCGGGGCGCGGTGGTCACAGTTCGTACTCGCGCGGAGAGCGAATTATTCGCCTCGGCAACCAAACTGGGGGCGCACGCTGCGGGGGAGGACGCGTCGTGACCGGCGGGAGGTCCCGGCCAAAAGCATGCCGGGAACGACGAGGGGTTGCCAACCGGGAACAACGAGGGGTCGCCAGCCGGGAACAACGAGGGGTCGCCAGCCGGGAACAACGAGGGGTCGCCAGCCGGGAGCGACGAGGGGCGGGCCGAAATACGCTGCGCAGCAAGCATGGACAGAACAGAAGGGGACGGCACGGCTGATGGACCTTATTCACGGTGGAGTTCGGTTCGTCCCCACCCGCGCGGGCATCGTCAATCTCTGGGACTACCGGGATCAGGAGTTCTGCTTCGCGGACGGGCGCCTGGTGTTGCGGGGGCCCAACGGGTCCGGCAAGACCAAGGCGCTGGAGGTGTTGTTCCCGTTCGTCTTCGACGGCCGGATCGAGCCGCGGCGGCTCAACCCGTTCGCCGGTGAGGAACGGACGATGAAGTCGAATCTGCTGTACCGCAAGCAGGAATCGGCGTACTCGTACGTGTGGATGGAGTTCGCGCGCGGCCGCTGGAGCGATCCGGAGATCGTGACCGTCGGAATCGGCATGCGCGCCACCAAATCCAACGACAAGGTCACCCGCTGGTACTTCGTCGCCGACGGCCGGGTGGGCGTGGACTTCTCGCTCATCGGCCCGGACGATCGCCCGCTCACCCGCAAGCAGCTGGCCGAGCAGATCGGCACCGACGCCATCGTGGACCGGCCCGTCGACTATCGCGCGGCCATCGACGCCCGCATGTTCGGGCTCGGCATCCAGCGCTACGACCAGCTGATCAATCTCATTCTGACGCTGCGCCGCCCGCAGCTGGCCAAGAACCTCGACCCGCGCGGCCTGTCGCAGGCGCTCACCGACGGCCTGCGCCCGCTGGACGAGCAACTGATCCTCGACGCGGCCCGCTCGTTCAGCGATATGGAGGAGGTCGGCCGCACGCTCGAGGGCCTGGTCCAGGCCGACACCGCCACCCGCGCCTTCGTCGACGTCTATCGCAAATACCTTGGTGTGCAGGCCAAATCGGATGTGGATCAGGTCCGCGCCCGCCTGGACGCGGTCAACCACGCGAGCACGGCGCTGTTCGCGGCGACCGCGCTGCGCGAGCGCCGCGAGTCCGAGCGCGGCGCCGCCGAGGTGCGCGCCGAGGAGGCCGATCGCGCCTACGAGCAGGCCCTGTCCGATCGCGAGACGCTGCAGCGGTCCAGCGCCTACGAGGGCAAGCAGCAGCTCGACGACCTGGCCGACGCGGTGCGGCGGCTGGAGACCTCCGCGGCCGTGCACCGCGACAAGGCCACCAAGGCCCGGCAGGCGGTCGACCAGCGCGCCGACGAGGCCGAACGGGCCCGCGGCGCCGTCGAATCCGCCGCCGCCGCGCTCGCCCGCGGCGAGGAGGAGCTGCGCGCCGCGGCCGAGGAGGCCGGAATCGCCTGGGCCGCACTGCCGGAGCAGGCCCGCGGCGATCAGCTGACCACGACCGTGCGCAGTCACGCCGAGGAGCGCGACGCCGACGTGCGCGCGGTGCGGCAGGCGCTCACCCTGGTCGACGCCGCGGCGGCCGACCGCACCCGCGCCGAGCGGGCCGCCCAGCGCGCCACCGAGGGCCGCGACACGGCCGCCGCCGCGCTCGCCGAGGCCGAGGCCGCGGTCACCCTGGCCCGCGCCGATACCGCTGCGGCCCTGCGGGATTGGTGGGAGCGCCACCGCGAGATCCACGAGCCGGTCCGCGCGGGCCTGTTCGAGGCGCTCGACGTCGCGCTCGCCGACGCCGGGACCGGTGACGCCCCCACCCTGGCGGAGGTGCTCTCCGAGCGCACCGAGCCGCTGACCGAGCAGATCCGCACCCGCCGCCAGCAGGCCCGCGCCGCCGCCGAGCAGGCCACCGCCCGCGCCGCCGCGCTGCGCGCCGAACAGCAGCAGGTCGCGGCCGAAAAGGACGACGCCCCACCGCCATTCGCGGCCCGCACCGACGACCGCACCGGCCGAACCGGCGCCCCCCTGTGGCGACTGGTCCGCTTCGCCGACTCGGTGACACCGGAACAGGCCGCGGGCCTCGAGGCAGCCCTGCAGGCCGCAAACCTCCTGGACGCCTGGGTATCCGCAGACAGCCCACCGCCACACCACAATTCGGACCAGTTCCTGATCCCCCTGCCCCCCGAACGGCGCCCCTCCGGCCGCACCCTCGCCGATGTACTGGCGGTGGAAGAGGATTCGGAGTCACTGACCGTCCCCCACCAGGCGGTCGCCGACATACTCGCCTCGATCGCCCTGTCCGACACCAACTCCCCCGGCGGCACCTTCCCCGGCGAAGCCGGGGCTCCGGTCTCCGTTGCCGCGGACGGTCGCTATCGGCAGGGGGTTCAGGTGGGGCGTCACACCAAACCGCATGCCGAGTTTATCGGTGCCACCGCTCGTGCTCGTCGCCGTGAGTTGCGGCTGGCCGATCTGGCGGGCGCGCTGGAGGAGGCCGAGCAGGCCGGGCGTGCTGCTCGCGCGGAGGAGGAGTCTGCCACCGAGGCGCTGAGCCGGATCTCGGCGGCCGCCAAGGCATTGCCGCGTACCAGCGCCGTCACCGCGGCGCTGCGGGCGGTGTCCGAGGCCGCGGGCGTGCTGCGGTCGCGGTCGGAGGCCGCGGCCCAGGCCGAGCGCGATCTGGATCAGGCCGTCGCCGAGTTCACCGCCGCGGACAAGAAGGTGCGGTCGGTCGCGGCCACGCACCGGGCCCCGCGCGATCCGGGCGAGCTCGACGCGCTGGCCGCAGCCATCCGGCATTTCGAGAACACCGGCACGGCGCTGCTGCGGCTGCGCGGCGACCAGCTGCGCGAGGCCGAGCGCGCCCGCGAGGCCGACGACCGGATGGCCGAATCCCGGGATCTGGCCGAGGCGTTCGCCGAGGAGGCCGAGGCCGCCCGCACCGGCTACGAGGAGCAGCTGCGCAAGCTGGAGACGCTGCGCGAGGCGCTGGGCGCGGGCGCGGCCGATATCGATCGTGAGCTGGAACAGGCCCGCGAACGCATCGAAGCCGCTCGCGCGGAACAGAAGTCGGCCCGCAAGGCCGCCGCCGACGCGATCGAGGGCGTGGGCACCGCCGAGGGCGCCTACCGGGCCGCGCACGACGCGCTCGGCACCGCCCTCACCGAGCTGCTCGCTGACGTGAAACACCTGGCCCCGTACGCCCGCCCGGATCTGCTGTCGCTGCTGGGCGCGCCGGAGGACGGCCGCTGGCCCGCCAGCGAGGCGGCGTGGTCGACACCGGAGCAGCTGCTGTACCGGATCGAGACCGGCGGCCCGCGGGCCGAGCCGCGGGTGCTGCCGGACGAGGTGCACGAGCTGTTCGAGAGCCTGTCCGCCGCAACGGCATCCGTGCGCGCGGGCGAGGCGGCCCGCAAGTCCACCCGCAGCGCGGTGACCGCGGCGCTGCAGGAGTTCGATGCCGCGCTGGCCGCCGCGCGCCAGGACTACCGGCTGCAGTGGGACGCCGCCGACGGGCTCACCGTGGTGCAGGTGCACGACGACCAGGGCGTCGCGGCGCTGGCGGATTTCGCCGACCGCATCGCCCGCGCCCGCGCCGATCAGGAGCTGCTGCTCACCGACGCCGAGCGCCGCATCCTGGAGGACGCGCTGCTGACCGGCCTGGCCCAGCAGATCCACGAACGCACCTGCGACGCACGCGATCTCATCACCCGCATGGGCAGCGAGATGAAGCAGCGGCGGATGTCGTCCGGCAACACCATCGGCGTGCACTGGGTGCTGGCCGACAACCTGTCGGAGTCGGCGCGCGCGGTGTGCAAGCTGCTCGACCGCGACGCATCGGATCTGGGGCCCGACGATCTGGCCACCATTCGAGCCCAGTTCGCCGCGGAGATCCGGACCGCGCGGGCCGCGCACCCGGAGCGCTCCTATCCCGAAATCCTGGCCACCACACTGGATTACCGCACCTGGCGGGTGTTCTCGTTCACGCTGATCACCGCCGACGGGACCGAGGACCGGCTCACCGTGGCCCGGCACAGCGCGCTCTCCGGCGGCGAGCAGTCGGTGTCGCTGCACCTGCCGCTGTTCGCGGCCGCCCACGTCATGCTGGATTCGGCCGATCCGCAGGCGCCACGGCTGCTCGCGCTGGACGAGGCGTTCGCCGGTGTCGACGACAACGGCCGCAGCGAATTGCTGGGCCTGTCGGTCGATTTCGATCTGGACCTGTTCATGACCGGCTACGACCTGTGGATCACCTACGACCACGTGCCCGCCTGCGCCCACTACGACCTGGCGCACTCGGCGGCCGAGAACACCGTCAGCGCAACGCTTCTGGTGTGGGATTCGAAGGATCTGCTGGCCGAGCACGACGGCTCGGACCTCACCGAGGCGCTGGGCTCCCCCAACCGCCGCCGCACCCCGCACACCGTGGAGGGCGGGATAACCTTCGACGAGGCAATGGAACCGGCGTAGGTCTGACAGCATGGGTGGGATGGGAGAACCACACGACCACCACCCCGCGCTCGACGCGCTGCCGCTCGCGGTCGACACCCGCCCGTCGGTGCTGGATCAGTTCACTATCGACGAGACCGGACGGCCCGGCGGCCGCCCGCGCGGCGTCGTCCATCCGACCGGACTGGAGGAGGTGCTGGCGGTGGTCGGCTGGGCGCGCGACACCCGCACACCGCTGATCTGCCGCGGGGCCGGGACCAGCCTGGAGGGGCATCTGCTGGCCCGCGGCGACGAGCTGATCGTCGATCTGTCGCAGGCGAATTCGATCCTCGAGATCGCGCCCGCCGATTTCACCGCCACCGTGCAGCCCGGCGTCACCCGCGCCACACTGAATGCGGCGACACAGCACTACGGCCTGCAGTTCACCGTCGACCCGGGCGCGGACGCGTCGCTGGGCGGCATGGCCGCGACCAACGCCAGCGGCACCACCGGTGTCCGCTACGGCGGCATGCGCGCGAATGTGCTTGCGCTGCAGGCGGTCTTCGCCGACGGCACGCACGCGCGGCTGGGGCGGGCGGTGCACAAGTCGTCGAGCGGGTACGACCTGCGCGATCTGCTGATCGGCTCGGCGGGCACGCTGGGCATCATCACCGAGCTCACCGTGCGGCTGCATCCGATTCCGGAATGGCTTCGCTCGCTGCGGATCTCGTTCCCGACGGTGGCGGCGGCCGTCGACGCGGCGGTCGACATGCTCGGCGCCGCACTGCCGGTCAGCCGATTGGAACTCGTCGACGCGGTGAGCATCGCCGCCATCAATGCCTATCGCGGCACCGCGCACGCGCAGGCGCCCGCGCTGTTCGTCGACCTGGAGGCGGGTTCCGCCGCCGCGGCCGACGCCGACGAGGCCGAGATCGACCGTATCGCCCGCGGCCACGGGGCCCTGGACATCGCCCTGGCCCGCACCCACACCGATCGTTACGCGCTGTGGGAGGACCGGCACAACCTGTTCTTCGCGCTCAAGGCCCGCTATCCCGGCCACCGCTTTCTGGTGACCGACACCGCGGTGCCGTATTCGAAGATCGCCGGTGCCGTGGCCACCGCCACCCGGCTGGGCGCCGAACTCGGCCTGGAGGCCAGCGTGGCCGGTCATATCGGCGACGGCAACGTCCACGCGGTGGTGCCCTACACCGAGGCCACCCGGGAAGCGGCGCAACAGTTCTCCGACCGGGTCGTCCGGCACGCGCTCGAGGTGGGCGGCACCGCCACCGGCGAGCACGGCATCGGCCTGACCAAGAAGCGCTACCTCCGCGAGGAGCACGGCCCGGCCGCCGATCTCATGACCGCCATCAAACGCACCCTCGACCCACTCGGGCTGCTCAACCCCGGCAAAGTGTTGGACGCCTGACTATTTCGCGTCGGCCGGGTCCACCATTTCCCCGCCAGACCCGGGAATCACACCCGCTGGCCCCGCAACACTACTTCCGGCGGCCCTGGGATCACTTCTTCTCGTCGGCCCCGGAACACTACTCCTCGTTGGCCCCGGCACTATTTCCCGCTGGCCCCGGCACTACTTCTCGTCGGCCCCGGCACTACTTCGCAACGACCCCGGGGATCGTGAAGGCTGGGGCGAAGGGTTTCGGGGTGGGGTCCTCGGGGTCGGGCGCACCGGGATTCACCGTCGGCGGGGCGGTTTCGGCCGACGTCGGGGCCGCGACGGCCGTGATGACGCCCGCCGCCACGATCGCCCGGAGGCGTTGGACCCGCTGAGGGTCACGAATTTCGATGCGCATCGAGCCTCCTCGAATCGGATTCGCTGGGCTTTTCTTCACTGGACTGTTCACGATGCTGGGATCAAGTGAATCTCGGAAAGATCCAGGTAGGCAAGGGGGTTCGGGAGGGAGATCGTGGCCGGAAGGTGACCTCCCGCGACGGCAGGACCGTCACCGTGGCACCGGCATGCGCACCGATCGACGGTGTGTTACCGGCCGACGGCCCGGTGGGGCCGATGGTGAGCGGTGCCTGGACGCCTGCGGTGACACCGCCGGTGACGCCGACGCTGGGGGTGAACACATCGACGCCGATGTTGTGTAGCGACCACGGTACTCCCACTTCGAATCCCACGTCGAGCGTGGCTGTCCCGGTGGTCGATTCGCGGCCCGAGCGCGGCCGGATCCACGAATTGCACCGACACGGACGGCAGTCCGGGCGTGCCGATCGCCGCCGCGACGGCAAAGCGCGGTCAGGGACCGCATTCCGATCGATCTCGCCTCGCTCAGCCGTCATACCGAACTCCCGCGCCGACCTACGTGATTGCCAATCATTTGCCAGACTAGGGCAATTCCCTTAACAATGGTGTAAATCCGCAGTGTCATCCGGGAAAATTCCGGCAGGTTCGGGCAATCGGCCGACAGTTGCCGATCATTCACTATATGTCGTGATGGTCAATCGTACGCCCCCGGCCACGACCACACCACACTCGAAAACAGGCCGCCGACGGGCGCGGAAGCCGTTGGCCCGCATCGTCGCGCCCCGGTCGGCGGGCGGATTACGGGCTGTGTCAGCGACTGTGGGGCAGGGCGCGGGCGAGGCGGTCGCGCAGGCGGCCCAGTTGCGCGATCAACTCCGGGGATTCGCGGATCTCGAAGTCGACGCCCAGCGAAATCAGCCGGGTGGCGAGCCATTCCGGGTCGTCGTCGCGGGTGGCGACGAGGCGGCAGGTGCGCTCGTCGACCGCGTCGAGGGCGCCGGGCGGGTCGCCGAGCCTGCCCGCGATGCGGTGCGCGGGCGCGTGCACGGTGATGTCGACCTCGTATGCCGGTGTGGCCCAATCGGTTCGGCGACCGGCCAGATACGCCGCGGCATCGGCGGCGGGCAGCGGGCGCGGAGTGAAACGGACCCCGGTCGGTTGGGCGGCGGCCATGCGGTCTGCGCGGAAACCGCGCCAGGCGGCGCGATCGAGGTCGAATCCGACGAGATACCACCGGCGGCCGGTCACGGCCAGTCCCGCGGGCTCGGCATGCCTGCGGGTTTCGGCGCCCGCGCCGTCGCGGTAGGTGAACCGCACTCGCTCGCGATTGGCGACGGCCGCGGCGAGCGCGGTGAGCACCTCGGGATCCGCCTGCGGACCGGGGCTCGATCCCGCGGCGGTGGCGGCGGCCACGACCCGGACCCGGCGCCGAAGCTGGGACGGCAGCACCTGTTCCAGCTTGGCGAGCGCCCGCACCGACGCCTCCTCGATCCCGGCCACCGCCTGCCCGGCCGCCGCGCGCAACCCCGACCGCGACGGCGACGGCCTCCTCGTCGTCGAGCAGCAGTGGCGGCAGGGCGGTTCCGGCGGCCAGGCGATACCCACCGGCCGCCCCGAGCGTGGCCGTCACCGGATAGCCCAGCTCCCGCAGGCGTTCGATATCGCGGCGCACGGTGCGATCGGTGACGCCCAGCCGCTCGGCGAGCTCGCTGCCCGGCCATTCGCGCGGCGTCTGCAGCAGCGACAGCAGGCGCAGCAGGCGTGCCGGAGTATCGGTCATCCCACCATCATTGCGCACATATAGGACCAGCTCGGTCCTATATCGGACGCGCTTCCCGCTCCGGCAGATGCACGAGAATCAGCCCCACCCCGGCGACGAGGAAGTTCTGCAGGGCCGTGGCGGAGGCGTTGATCTCCCGGTTGGCCCACATCCGGAACCACTCGCCGCCGACGGTGAGGAAGCCACCGACGAACAGCACGATCACCATGGTCCAGCCGAGGCTGGACAGCTTCACCGCGAATTCGCTGCCCGCCGCCCCCGACCGCCCCGACAGCGCCCGCACCCAGGCCACCGTGGCGGCCAACAGCACCAGCGCGATGAGGAATTCCCAGATCACGATGAGAATGTAGGCGACGTTCACGACCGCGCCGTTGCTGATCGCGTGCCAGTTGATGCTCGGGTTGTGAATGGTGCCGTGCATGGACAGCACCATGCGCACCCCGCGCCGATTCGTGTCGGTGTCGGTGCAATTGGTGATCGCGACGATCAGGTAGTACAGCCCGCTGATCGCCGTCAGCACCGCGACGGCCATCCACCGACTGCCCACCGTGTCGAGAAATCCCTTACCGCTGAACGCCATTGGTTCGCCCCTCCTTCATACGGTCACCTGCACCGCTCGGGGACGCGAACAACACCGCGATTCGGGCATTCCGCCCCGACTGCGGGCATGCTACCGCGCAGCGATCGCCACGACGGGGCAACGCCACGGGCGAGGCGAACCCCGCTGCGGGGTAGGTATTTCCACCTCGAGGGTAAGTATTTCCACCTCGAGGCGACGAGGGGTGCGATCAGCGCCGTCCGAACACCTCTCCGGCGGGCGGGACCGCGGGCGCCACCACCGCCGGTATCGCGCCCGCATGCACCGGCCGGGCGTGCTGGGCGTAGCCGAGCCAGCCGGTGCCGACGAACACGGCCAACAGCAGGGAGGTGGGTAGCTCGAGGAGCAACCAGCCGGGTGGGCAGTAGGACACGAACCGGCGGCGCGCTGGTTGTCGATACTCGGGGATCGCCACCGACCAGACACACTCGCCCCGCACCCGCCGCGTCACCCATACCTCCGTCGTCGTTTCCTCGTCCGGCCGTTTGCCGGGACGCCGCCAGCACACAGGATGCCGAACGAGGACCGCCGACACGGCCATTACGGCGAGGACGGTCGGCGTGTCCCGGAAAGTTTGCCGAAAGCTGCTTCGCAGCTACCGCTGCGGCCGGATCAGCGCACGCTCGCGTCGGGCAGACGCGACGGACACGGCGCCCCGGGCAGGGTGGCGAGTTCGAAGTGCCACCACTCGTTGTCGTAGGTGCGGCACAGGCCCCAGCGATTGCCGTTGGCCTCCAGCCACTGCGCGCCCTGCTGCGGTCCGACATCGATCGCCCGCCCCTGCACATGGGTCGACTCGTTCGGCGGCAGCACCCACCGGCGCGCGGCCTCGGCCCCGCCGTAGGTGCGAATCCCGTCCTCCCACAACCGTTCCTGCTCCTCGGGACTCCGGTAGCCGGAGGTGATCGACAGCGGCACCCCTTGCTCGTGCGCCTCCCGCTCGGCCAACGTGTAGGACACGGCCAACAGCGACCCGAGTCCCTCGGTCCCCGCGGCGAAGTCGGCGTGCGCCACCCCCGGCACCACCGCACCCGCAATCCCGATCCCTGCCCCCAGCATCACCCCGGCAATCCCTCGCACCATGCTCCCGATCCTAACGAAAACGATCACCACCACCGACGCGAACCGCCACCGACCGAATCACCGGTCGGCCGTCCGCACTGCGAGCGCGGCGACCGCCGAGGTCAGTACCAGCGCCGCGCCGATCAGTAGGTCGACGGTCATGCCGTGGTGGAATCCCGCGCCACCGGCGACCAGGGATCCGTATACCGCGACCGCCATGGCGGCGCCCATCTGGCGGATCGCGTTGAATACGCCGCTGGCCATGCCCGAGCGGTCGGCGGGGACCGCCTCCAGCAGGACACTCATGACGGTCGGGACCAGGAGGCCGCCGCCCGCGCCGACCGGCACGGCGAGGACGGCCAGCAGCGGGGCCGGGGTCGAATCGTGTACGCCGAGAAGCAGGATCGAGCCGAGCACGACCAGCAGCAGCCCGCCCACGATCGGCACCCGCGGGCCGAAGCGGGCGGCCACCCGTGGGGAGGCCACGTTGGCCAGCCCGATGATCGCCATCATGGGCACGAATGCCGCACCCGTCGCCGGGGCGGACAGGCCCCGCACCTGCTGCAGATACAGGCTCAGCAGGAAGACGATGCCGTAGAAGGCGGCATTGAACGCGAATCCGACGGCCATCGTGATCGACACGCCGCGTGCCCGGAACATGCCCAGCGGCACCATCGGCTGCTCGACCCGGGACTCCACCACGAAGAAGGCCGCGCCCGACAGCACCGTCAGCACCAGCGCGCCCAGCACCGGTCCACTCCCGAACCCGGCCTGGCCGCCCTCGATCAGCGCGAAAGTCAGTGCGGCCGAGGCGAGGACGGCGGTGGCCTGGCCGAGCAGATCCAGCGGCGCGGCCCGGCGCGGCGACGGCGCCATCCGGGCGACGAACACCAGCGCCGCGATGCCGAAGGGCACATTGATCAGAAAGATGGCCCGCCAGCTCACCATGCCGGTCAGCACTCCCCCGGCCACCGGCCCACCGGCGATGGCCACCGATCCCGCGACCGCCCACATCGACAGCGCCCACGCCCGCCGCGCCGGATCGGCGAAACCCTGCCGCACCAGCGACAGCGAGGACGGCAGCACCAGCGCCGCGGCAATGCCCTGCACGAATCGGGCGCCGATCAGCGTGCCGAGATTCGGGGCCGCCCCGCACGCCACCGAGGCCAGCGTGAATCCGGCCAGCCCGATCGAGAAGGCCCGCCCGGCGCCGATGCGGTCGGCCAGCGCACCCGCCGACAGCATCAGCGCGGCGAACATGAGCGTGTAACCGTCCAGCACCCACTGCAATCCGGACACGCTCGCGCCCAGCTCGCGGCCCAGCACCGGCACCGCGACATTCACCGCCGAGGCATCGAGCACGATCACGAAGCTGCCGAACAGCGCGGGGATCAGCACCCGCGCCGACGGCGAGCCGGTACGCACCGCGGTCGGCGATGCGGTTTCCAAGGTCGTCGACATGCTGCCGATTCTGTTCCGGGCCTGCGGATTCCGGCAGGGCGCGCGGAACAGGGGTGTGCCACACCCTCTCTCGCGTCACCGGACACCCGTACTATTCGAACAATGGCCGCACCGAGCGAATTGGGGATATTCCTGCGGGCACGCCGCGAGCTGGTGCGGCCCGGCGATGTCGGATTGCCCACCGCGGGAATACGCCGCACCCCCGGCCTGCGCCGCGAGGAACTCGCCACCCTCGCCGGGGTGAGTGTCGACTATTACATCCGGCTCGAGCGCGGCAAGGAGACCCGGCCCAGCGCCGCCGTGCTGGAGCGGCTCGCCACCGCATTACGGCTCACCGAGGCCGAATTCGCGCATCTGCGCGCGCTCGCCGCCCGCACCGCCGGGCACGCCCCCGGCCGCCGCCGCGGCAGCAGTCGGGCGGTGCGGCCGACCGCGCGGCTGCTGCTGGAGGCGGTCCGGCCCAGTCCCGCGCTGGTGCTCAATCGCATCAACGATGTGCTGGCCGCCAATCCGGCGGGCCTCGCCCTCATGCCCGGACTCGCCGACTGGCCGCCCGCCCAGCGCAATCTGCTGCGCTACCACTTCCTGCACCCGGCGTCGCGCTCGCTGTGGGCCGATTGGACGTCGATGGTGGCGGGCAGCGTCGCGAACCTGCGCGCCATGTCGGGCTCCTATCCCGACGATCCCGAACTGGCCGCGCTGGTCGGCGAATTGGTGGTCAAGAGCCCGGAATTCGCGCGGCTGTGGCATCGCTACGAGGTGCGGCCGCGCGGCGCGGGCACCAAGATCTACCACCATCCCACCGTCGGCCGGATGAGCCTCGAGTTCGAGTCCATGCCGCTGGCCGACACCGACGGGCAGCGCCTGGTGGTCTATCTCGCCGCCCCGGGCACCCCCGATCACGATGCGATGGTGCTGCTGGACATGACCGCCGAATCATCGCTTCGGTAACGCCCCGGGCGTCGTACCCACGAATCAGCGACCTTTCAGCTACCGTGAGATCCACCGCGCGCTCGGCTCCACCGACAGCGAAGAGGGTGTCATGGCGCTACCGACCACCGCGAACCTGCTCGTCCCGCTGGCCGCCGCCCTCGGCGCCGCGGCCCTACTGACCCTGACCGCCCTCTCACCATCGCGCTCCGATTCACGCGCCCGCCTCCACCCGCGCGACGCAGCCCAATCCCGCGGCCCCGGCGCAACCCAACCCTTTGGTCCCGGCGCAGCCCAATCCCTTGGTCCCGGCGTGCTTTTGGCCGGGACCTCGTCAGATTCCGGCCAAAAGCACGCCGGAATCACAAGATTGAATGAATAGGAACCCTCAGACCCGTTCCTTGGACCGCGTGCGCACCCGCAGCGCGATCGGCTTCTGGGTCTCGGCGAAGAAGTCGTTGCCCTTGTCGTCGACGACGATGAAGGCCGGGAAGTCCTCGACCTCGATCTTCCATACCGCCTCCATGCCGAGTTCCGGATACTCCAGCACCTCGACGGAGGTGATGCAGTCCAGCGCGAGCCGGGCCGCGGGACCGCCGATCGAGCCCAGGTAGAAGCCGCCGTGCTCCTTGCACGCCCGGGTCACCTGCGCGGACCGGTTGCCCTTGGCGAGCATGACGAACGAGCCGCCCGCGGCCTGGAACTGGTCGACATAGGAGTCCATCCGCCCGGCCGTGGTCGGGCCGAACGAGCCGGAGGCGTAGCCGTCGGGCGTCTTGGCCGGACCGGCGTAGTAGACGGCCATGTCGCGCAGATACTCCGGCATCGGCTCGCCCGCGTCCAGCCGCTCCTTGATCTTGGCGTGCGCGATGTCACGCGCCACCACCAGCGGTCCGGTCAGCGAAAGCCGGGTCTTCACCGGGTATTTCGACAGCTCCGCGCGAATCTCCGACATCGGCCGGTTCAGGTCGATCCGCACCACGTCCCCGCCGAGGATCGCATCGGTCTGTTCCGGAAGATACTGCGCCGGTTCACGTTCCAGCTGCTCCAGGAACACCCCCTCCGGGGTGATCTTGGCCAGCGCCTGCCGGTCGGCCGAGCAGGAGACGGCGATGGCGACCGGGCAGCTCGCCCCGTGCCGCGGCAGCCGGATCACCCGCACGTCGTGGCAGAAGTACTTGCCGCCGAATTGCGCTCCGATGCCGAAGGATTGGGTGAGCTTGAACACTTCTTCCTCGAGCTCGAGATCCCGGAAGCCGTGCGCCGCCATCGAACCCTCGGTCGGCATGGCGTCCAGGTAGTGCGCCGACGCGTATTTCGCCGTCTTGAGCGCGAATTCCGCACTGGTGCCGCCGATCACGACCGCCAGGTGGTACGGCGGGCAGGCCGCGGTGCCCAGCGAGCGGATCTTCTCGTCCAGGAACTCCAGCATCCGATCCGGATTCAGGATGGCCTTGGTCTCCTGGTACAGGAACGACTTGTTGGCCGAGCCGCCGCCCTTGGCCATGAACAGGAACTTGTACGCCGGATGCGCGGGATCGCCCGCGGCGGAATACAACTCGACCTGAGCGGGCAGGTTCGAGCCGGTATTGCGCTCCTCCCACATGGTGATCGGGGCCAGCTGCGAGTAGCGCAGGTTCAGCTTGGTGTAGGCGTCGTACACGCCGCGGCTGATCCACTCGGCGTCGTCGACACCGGTCAGCACGCCCTCGGATTTCTTGCCCATGACGATCGCGGTGCCGGTGTCCTGGCACATCGGCAGGATGCCGCCCGCGGAGATATTGACGTTCTTCAGCAGGTCCAGCGCCACGAAGCGGTCGTTGCCCGACGACTCCGGGTCATCGATGATCCGGCGCAGCTGCGCCAGATGGGCCGGGCGCAGATAGTGACTGATGTCGTGCATGGCCTCGGCGGTGAGCAGCCGCAGCGCCTCGGGCTCGACCTGCAGGAACGTCCGGCCACCGGCCTCGAACGTGCTGACACCCTCGGTGGTGAGCAGCCGGTACGGAGTCTCGTCGGCGCCGGTCGGCAACAGGTCCGAATACAGGAAATCAGGCGCGGTCACGAATCGCACTCCTCGCGGTGGGTCCGGTGGGCTCGAGCTGGGACTCTAGCCAGCGACCGACACGCCGTTGATCTCAGGCAAGCCTAATCTTCATGATCATGGTCGAGGTTGCACCTTCAACAGTAGGGGTGTACCTCTCAGTGAGTGGTGGCCGAGAACGGGGAGGCAATAGCATGACGAACCTGGGACCTGGAGAGGAATCGTGACCGAACCCCGTTGGCTCGACGACCTCGAGAAGCGCGCCTGGCTCGGCTTCGTGTTCACCCGCGACCTGATCGCCGCCGCGGTGGGCCGCGATTCGCTGCGCGCCTCGAACCTCACCTACGTCGAGTACACGGTGCTCTCCCGCCTCGCCGACGCCCCCGACCACCGGCGCAGCTTCGCCGACCTCGCGGCCGTGCTGGAGTGGTCGCAGAGCCGGCTGTCGCACCAGATCACCCGGATGGAGAAGCGCGGATTGGTTGCGCGCGAAGCGATTCCGGACGACGCCCGGCGCACCGCCGCGGTGCTCACCCCCAAGGGCTACGACGTCTTGGCCACCGCCGCGCCCGCCCATGTCGACAGCGTCCGCAGGCACATGATCGATGTCCTGGACCGCGATCAGCTCACCGCCCTGGCCGATATCTACGACACCCTGCTCGCGCACCATCGCGGACCGGCCGATCATCGCGGGTCGCACAACGGCCACGGGGGCTGACACCCCACCGATCGTCGATGTTTGTTTTGCACTCCACCGGGTAAGGGGTAAGACTAGGCTCGACTTGCGGCGGCCTCGGCCTGTCGTGTGCGAGCCCTGACGAGCTACCGACCTACCCTTAAGGAAAGGGACAGGAGTTTCATGTCCGATGTGTCCATCGGCCTCTCGCCGGATTCACGGCCGGCCGGCCCGGTCGACAACCTGCTTCCGGAGCTGGTCGAACATTTGCGTCAGAATCGCACCGAGCTGCGTGAGGAATGGGCCCGCCGCATCACCGATGCTCAGCTGCTGACCGCCATGACGCCGGAGGAGATCTTCTCCGAGGCCACCTCCGTGTACGACAACTACGTCGAGGTGCTGGAAACCGGTAGCGTCGAGGCGCTGCAGGCGTACGCGCGCGATCTGTCCGAGCGCATCATTCCGCGAGGCGTCGAGACCGATGAGGTGGTCGGTATCGTGCTGCTGCTACGAGATGTCCTCTCGCGCAGCCTGTTCGAGAAATACCAGTCGGACTTCGAACTGCTCAAGAAGGTGCTCGACGCCTACGAGCCGGCCGCCAACCGCATCGCCAACACCGTGGCCATCTCCTTCGTGCAGGAGCGCGAGCGCGTCATCCGCCAGCAGCAGGAGGCCATTCGCGAGCTGTCCACCCCCGTGCTGCAGGTGCGCGAGCAGCTGCTCATCCTCCCCATCATCGGCGTGCTGGACAGCCAGCGGGCCCGTCAGCTCACCGAGCAACTGCTGCGCGCCATTCGCGCCAACCGCGCCAAGGTGGTCGTCATCGACATCACCGGTGTGCCCATGATCGACTCCACGGTCGCCAACCACCTGGTGCAGACCGTCGACGCGTCGAACCTCATGGGCGCCAACGTCATCATCACCGGTCTGTCGTCGGAGATCGCGCTCGCCCTGGTCACCATCGGCCTGGACCTGACGAAGATGAACGCCGTCGGTGACCTGCAGGGCGGTATCGAAGAGGCGGAGCGACTTCTCGGCTACGAAATATCGCGACTGAGCGATCGCGACGGCCGGTAATCCAGGGCGGGCCCATGCCGGTACCCATTCTGAAGCAGGGCACCTACCTCATCGCGTCCGTGCAGTCGGCACTCACGGACGCCGATACCGAGCGCCTGCAGGACGATCTGATGAAGTACGTCAGCAAGTATCGCGCCCAAGGCATCATCGTCGACGTCACGGCGATCGATGTGATGGATTCCTTCGCCGCGCGCTCGCTGCGTACCATCGCCCACATGACCAAGCTGCGGGGAGCGGAGACGGTCATCGTCGGCCTGCAACCCGAAGTCGCTTTCGCCATGGTGCAATTGGGCCTCACGTTCGAAGGCATGCACACCGCCCTCGATCTCGAGGAGGGCCTCGCATGGCTGAACAAGCAGTTGCCCGCCCGCCGCCGCCAGCGAGACGGTCGTGACCGTGGCCGCTGACAATGTGGTGATCGCGGTGAAGGTGTCCAACGACATCGTGACCGCACGTCAGGCCGGGCGCGAACTCGCAGCGAAGCTGGGGTTCACCCTGACCGACATCACCATGATCTCCACGGCCATCTCCGAGGTCGCCCGCAACATCACCAGTTATGCGGGCACGGGTGAGATTCGGATCACCGTGGAGGATCGGGAGGGTCGGCGCGCACTGGTCGTGCAGGCCCAGGATCAGGGGCCGGGGATCCAGGACATCGCACGCGCCCTGGAGGACGGCTATTCGACCGGGCGCGGTCTCGGACTCGGTCTGCCGGGAGCACGGCGGCTGATGGATCGACTGGTGATCGAGTCCTCGCCCGGACAGGGCACGCTGGTGGAGATGTGGAAGTGGGTACCCATCGGTGCATGAGGACGGCTACATCGGTCAGATCGAATGGGGGATCGCCGGGCGCGCCCTGCCGGGCCAGCGCGTGTCCGGGGATCGCTCGCTGGTGCTCGACGCAGGCGGCGGCTCGGTGCTTTTCGCGGTGCTCGACGGGCTCGGGCACGGGGCGGCGGCGGCCGACGCGGCCGATCGCGCCACCCAGGTGCTCGCGGAGAATCGCGCGGAGCCGCTGGACGTGCTCATGCTGATGTGTCATCGCGCCATGTCCGACACCCGCGGCGCGGCGGTCTCGCTGGCCCTGTTCGGTCCCGGCGACCGATTGCAGTGGCTGGGGGTGGGCAATGTCGAAACCCGGGTCGTCGCGGTCGGTCCCGGCAAGCCGACCATCCGCGCGGGGGCGCTGCCGACCCGCGGCATCGTCGGCTACCTGCTGCCCCCGAGCCTGCAAACCCAGACGGTGTCGGTGCGTCCCGGCGACCTGCTGCTGATGTCCACCGACGGCATCGTGGACGACTACGTCGACGGCCTCGACCTGGCCAAGCCCACCGCCGAGATCACCTCCGACATCCTCGCCAAGTACGCCAAGGACACCGACGACGCGCTGGTCCTGGCCGCTCGTCATCGCGGGCCCATGGGACCTGCATCGTGAGCGCGGTTTTGGCCGCTTTTCGCGAAGCGTATTCGAATGCTCTTCGCCTGCATCTGGATTCGCCGACACAGAACACGCTGTCCGAGGGGTACGAGCTCGGGCGGCGGGCGCTGGTCGAGGGCGTGAGCATTCTCGATCTCACCGAACACCACTTCCGGCTGCTCGAACGCGAGGGACTGCTGGAGCCGCCCGTCGGCTCGGAGGTGAAATCCGAAGCGGCACTGGAATTTCTGCTGCAGACCATGGCGGCGCTGGACGTGGCCACCCGCGGCTTCCTGGACAGCACCCGCAGCTACGAGATGCAGCGTTCGCGCGCCGAGGATCTGGCGGGCCGCGACGCCTTCCGGGCCGCGCTGGTGGAATCGCTGCAGGACGGCTTCTTCGTCTCCGATGCGCGCGGCACGCTGCTCGAGGTGAATTCGGCGTTCGGCGCGCTGACCGGGTACGGGCCGGAGGGCGTGCCGTACGCGCTGCCGCATCCGTGGGCGCCCGACGACGGGTCGCGCTATCCGGATCTGGGCACCGAGGCGGCCCGGTTCGTGATGCCGGTGCGCCATCGCGACGGGCGGCGGCTGTGGCTGGCGGTGAGCACCTCCTCGCTGGTGAAACCCGAAGACGGCGAACGCATTTTCGTCGGCACCATCCGCGACGTGACCGCCGAGCACGACGCGCAGGCGCGCGATCAGGCGGTATCGCGGCTGGCGACCGCGGTCGGCGCGGCCACCAGCGTGGTCGAGGTGCTGACCGTGGGCCTCGAGGAGCTGCGGCGCACGATCGGCGCGGAGACCGCGGTGGTATCGGTCTGGCCGAACCGGCAGACCGGCCCGGAGCTGTATGTCTCGGGGCCGGTGGCGAATCCGGATCCGACTGCCGAATCCGATACCGCCGCAGGCGATTCCGAGGCGGCGGTGTCGCGGCAGGTGCTCGACGCGCGGGCGCGGGCGCTGCTGGACCGGGCCCGAATGCGGCCGGGCCGCACCATGTTCGCGATTCCGGAGGGCGCGGCGACCTCCGAGGGGATCGTCGCTCCGCTGGGCGAGGCCGCCGATGCCGCACTGTGGTTGCGCTTCGCCGCCCCGCGCGCCATCAGTCCCGGCGACTGGGCGCTGTTCTCGCTGCTGGTCGGGCATCTCAGCCTGGCGGTGCAGCGGGCGCGCAACTTCGACCAGGCGCGCTCCACCTCGCTGACCCTGCAGCGGGCCATGCTCGGCCCGATCGAACTGCCGCCGCGGTTCTCGGTGCACTACGAGCCCGCGCTGCCGCCGCTCGAGATCGGCGGCGACTGGTACGACGTGGTGCAGCTGCGCGACGGCACGATCGGCGTGGTGGTCGGCGACTGCGTCGGCCGCGGCCTGAAGGCGGCCGTCGTGATGGGCCAATTGCGCACGGCCGCACAGGCTCTGCTGCTGCGCGGGGCCGGTCCCGCACAGCTGCTGGCCGAGCTCGACACCGTCGCCGCCCGCATTCCCGGCGCGATGTGCACCACGGTGTGCGCGGCCATCATCGACCCGGTCCGCGGCGTGCTGCGCTATTCCAGCGCCGGGCACATGCCCCCGGTGCTCGCCGATCCCGGCGGCAAGGGACGACTGCTGGAGGGCGGCCGCGCGGTCCCGCTGGCCACCTTCGATCCCCCGGTCCGCCCCGAGGACAGCACCGCCCTGGAACCCGGCGCGACCCTGGTCCTGTTCACCGACGGCCTCGTCGAGCAGCGCGGCATCGACATCGATATGCGCTTCGACGAACTCGCCGACGAATTATCCGATGCCGCAACCCATCTCCCCCGCGAGGTCGCCGACGCGGTCCTGTCTCGCCTCCGCCCCGCCGCCGGTTACGACGACGACGTCGCCATGGTCGTCTACCGCCAACCCCCCGCCCCCCTCGAGCTCGACGTGCCCGCCGAGGCCCTCCGCCTGTCCGGCATCCGCCGAGCCCTCGCCCTGTGGCTCACCGCCGCCGGCGCCCCCCACGAACTGTCCGCCGACCTCATCTCCGCCGCCAACGAGGCGTGCAGCAACAGCATCGAACACGCCTACTTGAACAGCGCCCCGGGTCATGTCGCCCTGACCGCCCACTGCGCCTCGGACCGCGTCGTCATCGAGGTCGCGGATGTCGGAATCTGGCGTCCACTGCCGGAGGATCCGGGGAATCGGGGGCGGGGAATCACGATGATGCGAGCGCTGACGGACGAGCTGGTGATCGACCATCACGGGACCGGGACGCGGGTGCGGATGGTGGCGAAACTACCCGCGGTGTCGTCGTCGGCGACCAGTCGGGTGTAGTCGCCGACCTGTCACCCGACGCACTGGAATCACGCAGGCCGACCGCAAGGGGCCGCATATGTCCGTTTCGGTGCGTGGGGCGCAGATGTGACACTCCGTCGCATATCCGTCGGCGACCTTTTGGCAACCGTTCGAATCGGCGGTGTAGCTGGGGTTTTCACTTGTCTCGAAAGCGCGAATCGGGTGTCGATCCGGCCAACGATGCAGCGCTTCGGGCGGGTTCATGGCAGATTGGTCTTCTGTGACCAACACTTCCGGAGACGCGTATCCCCTCGCCGACACGATGACCACCTCGGTCTCGGTGCACGACGAAGCGACCGTGCTCACGGTGGCCGGCGAGGTCGACCTGGCGACCGCACCCGCGCTGGAGAATGCGATCGAGGCGACGCTGGGCGGCAAGCCCCCCGCGGCGCTGATCATCGATCTCTCGCAGGTGAGCTTCCTGGCCTCGGCCGGGATGGCCGCGCTCGTGGCCGCCCATCAGCGAGCCGGGTCGGCCACCCGCATCGCCGTGGTCGCCGACGGCCCGGCCACCAGCCGCCAACTCAAGATGACCAATCTGGACCAGGTGTTCGCCCTGTACCCCACGCTCGAGGAAGCGTTGACGGCGCTGCGACAGGGGTAGAGCGGCCAAGGAAACAGAGCGAACCCGCAGCGCGGCCGAACCGAGCGGCCGACCAGTACGCCAGCGGCTGTCTAGACCAACTCACGCAATTGCTCGACCAGCTTCACCCGCTCGGCGGGCGTGGCGGCCATCGGGACCACGTTCAGGACCGTCACCCCCGCCTCGCGGAACGCGGCGATTCGTTCCTTGACGAAACCCGCGGATCCGATCAGGGAAATGTCGCGCACGAGGTCGTCGGGGACCACCTTGGCGGCCTCGTCCTTCTTTCCGGCCAAATACAGTTCCTGGATGCGGTCGGCCTCCGGGCCGTAGCCGTATTTGGTGGCCAGGGTGTGGTAGAAGTTCTTGCCCTTGGCGCCCATGCCGCCGATGTAGAGGGCCAGGTGCGGCTTGACGAATTCGCGCAGCGGCTCGATATTGTCGCCGATGGCGACCGCCGGGCCCGCGTAGACGTCGAGATCGCCCAGGGCCGCGTCGCGCTTGGCCCGGCCCGTGGCCAGCGCCTCGCCCCAGATGTCGTTCGCCTTCTCCGGCAGGAAGAAGATCGGCTGCCAACCCTCGGCCAGTTCGGCGGCCAGTTCCACGTTCTTCGGGCCGAGCGCGGCCAGCAGCACCGGAATGCGTTCGCGGACAGGGTGATTGATCAGCTTGAGCGGCTTGCCGAGGCCGGTGCCGCGATCGGCGGGCAGCGGGATGGTGTAGTACCTGCCGCTGTATTCCAGCCGCTCGCGCCGCCACACCTTGCGGCAGATCTCGATCACCTCGCGGGTGCGGCCGATCGGCGCGTCGTAGGGCACGCCGTGGAAGCCCTCGATCACCTGCGGGCCCGACGCGCCCAGGCCGAGGACGTAGCGGCCGTCGGACACATAGTCCAGTCCGGCCGCGGTCATCGCGGTCAGCGTGGGCGTGCGGGTGTACAGCTGCAGGATGCCGGAGGCCAGCTGGACGCGCTCGGTCTTGGCGGCCAGGTAGCCCAGGGCGCTCACCGCGTCGTAGGAGTACGCCTCGGGCACGAAGACGATGTCGACCCCGGCCCGTTCGAGATCGGCGACCTCCGCCGCCACCTCTTTGAAGCCGCCCGCATAGTTGATGCCCAATCCGATACGCATAGGCCCGAACCTACTGCCTGGTCGGCCGGGACGTCCGCGCAGGGCGCGCCGCGGCGACCGGGTACGGTATTCGGCGTAGCAGCTGCCGCATATCGGAACGGGAGGCCCCGCAGCATGTCTCAGGACATCGCGTCGTCACAGGACACCACCCCCTTCGGGGAGTCGGCGATCGGGCGGTACCTCGACGATCTGGCCGCCAAGATCCCCGCCCCCGGCGGCGGCGCGGTGGCCGCCCTGCACGCCGCCCAGGGCGCGGCGCTGGTGGCGATGGTGGCCCGCTACACCACGCGCGCCAAGGATGCCGCCAACCGCGAGGTCGTCGACCGCATCATCGCGGCCGCCGACGCCGCCCGGGCGCGCTCGCTGGCCCTCGCCGACGCCGACGCCGCCGCCTTCACCGCGGTGGGCGCGGCCTACAAGCTGCCCAAGGCCACCGACACCGAATCGGCCGCGCGCGCCGAGGCCATCACCGCCGCCCTCGTCCAGGCCGCGCGGGTACCGGCCGCGGTGGTCGACGAGGCCGACGAAATCCTTTCGCTGGCAGCGGATCTGCTGCCGATCGGCAATCCCAATGTGGTCACCGATATCGGCGCGGCCGCCGACGCCGCCCGCGCCGCGGCCACCAGCTCGCAGCTCAATATCGCCATCAATGTGGGCTCGCTGAGCGAGGGGCAGGGCGCGGAGTTCGCGCCGGTGCTGCGCCGCATCGAGGAGATCACCGCCCGCGCCGACGCCCTGCACGCCGACGTGCTGTCCGCCGTCGCCCGCTGACCGGCGGGACCGTCACAGCGGCCCGTTCGGGACCGTCGTCGGTGGCTCGTCGTAGCGGCGCAGCCAGTCCAGTACGACGCTGCGCCCGGCCTGCGCGCCGATATTGAGGACCTTCGCGTCGTAGCCGTGGTCGACGAACGGGAACTCCACGTAGCGGTGGGTGATTCCGGCGGCGGTCAGCCGGTCGGCGAACTGCCTTGTGCGGGAGGCGAAGACGAGATGGTCGCCGCGGCCCTGCACCAGCAGGGTGGGCGGGGCGTGCGGGCCGATCTGCGGCGGTGAGTCGGCGGCGGCGTAGCGGGCCGGGTACTCCGCGGGCGTGCCGCCGAGGTAGGCGCGGCCGACCTTCGCGCCCTGACCGGTGTCGGACTGCGATCCGGCCAGCTCGACGGCGGGATACATGCCGATCACGGCCCGAATCCGCGGCAGCTCCCCCGCGGTGCCGCAGGACGGCTTCAGCGTCCCGTTGGCGATCTTGTACGCCACGTTGACCGCGAGGCTGCCGCCCGCCGAGCCGCCGAAGGTCACGACCCGGTGCGGATCCCAGCGGTACTGCTGGGCGTGCGCCATCGCCCAGGTCAGCGCGCAGCCCACGTCGGCGTCCTGAGTGTTCCAGCGCAGGTCGTCGGTGCTGGACAGCCGGTAGTCGACGTCCAGCACGGCGTAGCCCTGCTCGGCGAGCCAGCGGGTGTAGGGCGTGGAACCGCGGCTGCCCGCGATGAACGCGCCGCCGTGGATGCTCACCACCAGCGGCGCCGGATTCGCCGCGGCCGCAGGCAGATACAGGTCGGCGTGCATCGGCCGACCGTCGAGGGTGGCGTAGACGACGGTCTCGTCCGGCGGTTTGGCGTCGTTCAACAGGGGTGCGGCCGGGCCGAACAGCATCCACTTGCCGGTCGCGCTGTGCGCCGAGACCACCAGCGTCACCGACGTGATCAGCGCCAGCGCCAGGCCCAGCCCGGTCGCGGCCGTCAGCGTGCGGGCCGACCAGGACCGGCTGCCCCACGCGGCCGCGGCCGCCGCCAGCACCGCGACCAGGGCGATCACCGGATTCCAGGAGCCGATCAGCGCGCGATTCCACCCGATCGCGAGGATCACCGCCTGCACGCCCGCGCTCCGCAGCACCGGCTGGGTCCAGCCCACCGGCACGATGGCGAGAATCTGAGCGATGAGGGTGTAGAGCCCGAGCACCACGGCCACGATTGCCAGCCCGATGCGCACGGGCGAGCGGCGCCGCGGGGTCAGCGGCAGCCCGGGTCCGGATGGGATCGTCACAACGCCGCCTCCGTCGTCCGCACTATTTCCGAATGGATCCGATGCTACGGGCGAGCACGGGGTACCCGCCGGATATGCACCGCCCAATGTGATCCGGAACTCGGCGACATGCCGATTTCCGATAACACGCACATCACCGCGAATCGCGCAGCGACATGCGGCAAATTGGTCACGATGCGTGCGATCACCGGGGGGCGCGGTGATCATGAAGTTAAGACTGTGTATAGAGACCACTCGAAGGGGTGGAAGCCATGCGGAACATGATTCGGCAGATGTTCCTGGCGCTCGTGATCGGGGCACTCGCCGCGATCACCACCGGCACGGCGGCCGCGCTGGCGGCGACGCCGCAGACCTACGCCGTGGAATCCCTCTCCCCGTCCGATGGCGCGGTCGTCGGCATCGCCCATCCGGTGACCGTCCGGTTCGCGACCCCCGTCGCCGATCGCGCCAGAGCCGAGCGATCGGTGACCGTCGGCGCGCTACCCGGCTCGTTCACCTGGCACGGTGATCGCGAATTGGTCTGGCAGCCACGGGGTTTCCTGCCCGCCGCCACCCGATTGACCGTCGCGGCGGGCACCGCCCGCACCGAATTCCGCACCGACGGCGGCACCACCGCCGACGCGGACATGTCGGCGCACACGTTCACCGTCGACGTTCCCGGCCAGCCGCCGCGGGTGATGCCCGCGTCGATGGGCAAGCCCGGCCGCGAGACGCCGGTGGGCACCTTCCCGGTGCTCGAGCGGGATCGCTCGGTCGTCATGGACTCGCGCACCATCGGCATCCCGCTCAGCAGCCCGGAGGGTTACTACATCACCGCCCAATTCGCCGAGCGGCTCACCTGGAGCGGCGTGTACGTGCACTCGGCACCGTGGTCGGTCGATCAGCAGGGACACGAGAACGTGAGCCACGGCTGCATCAACCTCGCCCCGGACGATGCCCAGTGGTACTACAGCGTCGTCCGGATCGGCGATCCGGTGACGACCCACTGGTGAGGGTCGCGGGCCGGTCAGGAGTGGGCGGCCTCTGCGGCCTCGACGACGTGCCGCATCAGTAGCGCCGTGGTGACGGGCCCGATGCCGCCGGGCACCGGGCTCAGCGCGGACGCCTTGCCGCGCACCGAGTCCGCGTCCACGTCGCCGACGATCTTGCCGTCCGGGCCCTCGTTGGTGCCGACGTCGAGGACCACCGCGCCCTCGCGGATGTGCGCGGCGGTGAGCAGACCGGCGCGGCCGACGGCGGCGACCACGATATCGGCGGCCGAGGTCACCGCGGGCAGATCCGTGGTGCGCGAATGGCATACGGTCACGGTCGCGTTCTCGGCCAGCAGCAGCTGCGCCAGCGGCTTGCCCACCACATTGGAGCGGCCCACCACCGCGACGTGCCGCCCGGCGAGCGGAATCCCGTGAGACTTGGCCAGTTCCACCACGGCCTGCGAGGTGGCGGGCGGGAAGCCGGGCAGACCCGCGGCCAGCAGGCCCAGCGACTGCGGGCTCACGCCGTCGACGTCCTTGGCCGCGGCGATGGCGGAGCTGACATCGGCCAGCGCGACACCGGCGGGCAGCGGGGTCTGCAGCATGACCCCGTCCACCGCGGGATCGGCGCTCAGCGCGGTCAGTTCGGCGCGGATCGTGTCGGCGCTCGCGTCGGCGCCCAGATCCACGGTGTCGCAGGCGATTGCGAGGCGTTCGGCGGCGCGCTGCAGCGACTTCACATACCAGCCGCTGGCCGGGTCGTCGTTGGCCACCACCAGCACCAGCCGCGGGGCGGCGCCCTGTGCGGTGCGCGCGGTGGCGCGCTGTGCGGTGTCGGCGTTGAGGGCGGCGGCAAGGTCCTTGCCGGTCAGCGAAGTCGTGTCCACGGATTCCCACCTTAACGGGCGGCCCGGCGGCGCCGACGGCGGGCGGCGCGAGTCATCGCTATCGATCCGCTATCGCCGCTCGGGCCTTCGCGCACTGCTCGGAAGTCCGACCCGCGCCGCGGTTTACACGGCGGGCAATCGATCGGTTCCCGGTCGCGACCGCGAATCTTACGAAAAGAAATCCTCGCCCTGCGCGACTTCCGCCCGTATCGTGATCATGGATTGACCTCGAGCCACTTGCCAGCAACACATGCGAGACCCCGATCGTCGGAAAGGTGTCGACAGCAGTGAAAATCGCAAGGCGTTTCAGATATCTGGTGGCGGCGGTCTCGATCGCCGCCGCCGTCGCCGGACCCTCGGCGGCCACCGCCTCGGCCGCCATCGGGCCCGCACCCCTGTACAACTCCGCCCAGTCCAACTTCATCGACGGTAACGACGCCGCCGGTCTGGCCGACCTGCACGCGCTGCTGGACCAGACCCCCGACGATGCCCAGGCCCTCGCGCTGCAGGCCATCTGGTCGGACTACGTCGGCGATTTCATCACCCGCGAGACGGCGTTCAACCGGCTCAGCGCGCTCGATCCCGCCATGGCGCAGGGGGCGCGAAACGTGCTGGGCGCCATCGGCGCCGCCGTGGGCACCCTGCCCAATCCGCTGCCCGCGCTCATCGGCCCGCAGACCGGCATCGTGGTGCTCGGCTACGGCCTGCTGCCCGACGGCACCATGCGCCCCGAACTGGTGGCCCGGCTCGAGGCCGCCTGCCGGCAGGCGTTCATCGCGCCCGGTTCCCCGGTCGTGGTCACCGGCGGGAATCCGCAGAACGGCGTGCCGGAGTCGGCGGCGATGGCGGGATGGCTGATCGGCCACGGCCTTCCGGCCTCCCGGGTGCTGGTGGAAGATCGCGCCAACTCGACCGTGCAGAACGCCCTGTTCAGCACGAAGATGCTGCGCGACGCGGGCGCGACCAGCGCGGTCGTGGTCACCTCGCCCAACCACATCCGCCGCGCGGTGGGCGATTTCATCGTCGCCGGGACCCGGGTGGTGGGCGCGACGACCTCGCTCGATCAGCTGGTGTCGCAGCTGCCGCCGCCCAGCCGGGCCGCCCAGCGCGGCATCTATATCGACGCCACCCGCACCTTCCTGCTGCCCGCCATGCGATAAACCATTCGACCCACCCCGCAGAATGGTCCGGTGACCACACCCGACCACGACACCCTGGTGACCGCGCTGCGCGCCGCCGGGTGCGTCTTCGCCGAGGAGGAGGCCGCGCTGCTCACCGCCGCGGCCTCCTCACCCACCGAGCTGGAAGGGCTGGTGGCGCAGCGGGTTTCCGGCGTGCCGCTGGAACATCTGCTGGGCTGGACCGAGTTTCGCGGCCTGCGGGTGGCGGTCGCGCCGGGGGTGTTCGTGCCGCGGCAGCGCACCGGATTCCTGGTCGAGCAGGCGGTGGCGCTCACCGCGCCCGGCCGGGATGCGGTGGTGCTGGATCTGTGCTGCGGCTCCGGGGCGCTCGGGCTGGCCACGGTGACCGAGCTGGCGGGCCGCGGGATTCGCGCCCGGCTCACCGCGAGCGATATCGAACCGGCCGCCGTCGCCTGCGCCCGCCGCAATCTGCGCGCGCTCGACGCCCGCGTGCTCGAGGGCGACCTGTATTCGCCGTTGCCGCCGGAACTGGCCGGACGCGTGGACATTCTGCTGGCCAACACGCCGTACGTGCCAACCGAGGCGATCGCGGCGATGCCGCCGGAGGCCCGCGACCACGAGCCGCGCCGCGCCCTGGACGGCGGCCCCGACGGGCTCGACGTGTTCCGCCGGGTGACCGCCGACGCCCCCGCCTGGCTGGCGCCCGGCGGTCGGCTGCTGGTCGAGGCGAGCCGCGCTCAGGTACCGATCGCCACCGACATCCTCGCGGACCTCGGGCTCGTGCCGACCGTGGCCGAATCCGATGAACTAGACGCGACGGTCGTCATCGGTACCAAGCCACACTGAGGACGCTGCCTCCCGGCGCGCTCCCCCCGTCATCCCGGCGCGCTCCCCTCCGTCATCCCGGCGTGCTCCCCTCCGTCATCCCGGCGTGCTTTTGGCCGGGATCTCAGTGGATTCCGGCCAAAAGCACGCCGGAATCACGGACTAGGCTGTGCGGCCGGTGAATTCGTCCATCGAGTGGTATACACCGACCGCGTTCAGGTACAGGTCGCGGATCTTGAGTGGTAATAGGCCCGAGATGGCGCGGTTGAGCCGCGAGGTCCACGGCATGACCACCAGCGGGGAGCCCTTCTTCATCTCGGACCAAGCTGTGTCGACGGCGTGGTCCTGCTCGATGATGGGGGTGAACAGGAAACCCTTTGCCCCGGCGAACATTCCGGTGTTGATGTAGGTCGGGCAGAACGTGGTCATCTTCACGTGCCCGTTGCCGGACTGCTCGAGCTCCAGCCGCACCGAATCCGACCAGCCCAGCGCCGCCCACTTGGAGGCCGCGTACACGCTCATTCGCGGATTGGACACCAGCCCCGCGGAGGAGGCGACGGTCAGTATCCGCGCCGGGCTGCGGTGTGCCACCATGGCGGGCAGGAATTCCAGCGTAATGTACATGGGCGCAAGGGAATTGATTGCCATCGTCTGGTCGATGTCGGCGCGGTCGCGGGTCTCCCAGAAGTAGCCGTTGCCGCGCACGATGCCCGCATTGTTGATCAGCACGTCGATCACGCCGACCGCGGCGCGCACCGATTCCGCCGCCGCGGCGATCGCGTCCCGGTCGGACACGTCGACGGCGTACCGGTGAATCCTGCTGCCGCCCACTGCCGTCAGCTCGGCGGCGGTCTTGTTCAGGGCCTCCTCGTTCACATCCCACAGCACCACATCGGCGGCCCGCTCCCGCACCGCCCGCTCGGCGAACGCCTTGCCCAGCCCCATCGCGGCGCCGGTGATGAGGACCTTGGTCCCGGCTACGGTCTCCATATTCCTGCCCTTTCCCGTATTCACTGCTGCCGCAACGCCTTCATGACGCCGAAGTACAGCGTGAGCGTCTTCGCCCACACCGCCTCGGACATGCCGGGCAGCGGCGCGATCGGCAGCGCCCGCTGCACCGCGATGGTCTGGGTGTCGATGTACTTGCGCAGCCCCTCGGGACCGTGCCGACGGCCGCCGCCGGAAATCCCGAGCCCGCCCGACGGTGCCGCCGCGCTGCCCCACGCCGCGATGAAGCCCTCGTTGACGTTCACCGATCCGGCGGCGATGCGGGCGGCGACCGCGCGCGCCCGCGCCCGATCCCGGCCCCACACACTGGCATTGAGGCCGTAGGCGGTGTCGTTGGCCCGCTCGACGGCCTCGTCGTCGCCGTGCACCCGGTACACCGACACCACCGGACCGAACGTCTCCTCCCGGTATACCGTCATGCCGGGCCGCACGCCCTCGAGGATGGTGGGCTCGTAGAAGTACGGGCCGAGGTCGGGCCGGGCGCGGCCGCCCGCGAGCACCGTCGCGCCCTTCGCCACCGCATCGTCGACATGCGCTGCGACGGTGTCGATCTGGCGCGCGAAGGTGAGCGAGCCGATCTGGTAGGAGTAGTCCAGCGCCGAGCCGAGGGTGAGTTGGCGGGTGTTGTTCACGAATTCGCCGACGAATCGCTCGTACACGCTGTCGTGCACGTAGATTCGCTCGATCGATTCGCACAGCTGGCCCGCCGAGGCGAAGCAGGCGCGCACCGCGATCTTCGCCGCCGCGCGCACGTCGGCGTCGTCCAGCACCAGCATCGGGTTCTTGCCGCCGAGTTCGAGCGAGTAGCCGATCAGCCGCTCCCCCGCCTGCCGGGCGATGGTGCGGCCGGTGGCGCTGGACCCGGTGTAGTCGACGAAATCGGCGCGCGCGATCACCTCGCCGCCGATGGCCGAGCCGCGGCCGAGTACCGCCTGCCACAGGCCCTTCGGCAGTCCGGCGCGTTCGGCGGCGTCGATGGCCCACAGTGCGGTCAGCGCGGTCTGGTTGTCGGGACGGGAGACGACCGCGTTTCCGGCGGCGAGGGCGGGCAGCGCGTCGGAGGCGGCCAGCGCCAGCGGATAGTTCCACGGGGAGATCACCGCGACCACGCCCTTCGGGCGGTGCCGCACCTCCACCCGGGTCAGCACCGGCAGCACCCCGCGCGGGCGGCGCACCGCCAGCAACCGCTCGGCCGCGGCGGCGCAGTAGCGGGCGTTGACCGCGACGTCGGCGACCTCGTCGAAGGCGTGCACGCGCGACTTGCCGGTCTCGGTCTGCACGATATCGAGGATGGCGTCCTGTTCGGCCAGCACCAGATCGTGGAATCGGCGCAGCACCGCGACCCGCTCGCGCACCGGCACCCGCGCCCACTCCCGCTGCGCTCGCCGGGCGGCCGCGAAGGCGGTGTCGATATCGGCGACCGACGACTGCGGCAGCTCCGCGATCTTGTGGCCCGTGGCGGGCGCATACACCTCGACCGCCGGAGCGCCGCCCGCGACGGCGTGCGACAGCAGCCGCTCCACCAGCGGGAACGGCAGGGCTGCGGCGGGAGCGAGCTCCGGGGCGGTCGTCATTGTCGGCCCTCTCTATTAATTGAACACTACTGTTAGATTAATGACCGCGTGGGACACTCTGTCAAGACCGTGCCACCGATCAGGGAAGGATCCACAGATGCCCAGCGACGCGGTGGTTACCTCCCATGGTGGCGCGCGGCGGGGACGACCGCCGCAGACGCCCGAGCAGGCCGACGAGGTGCGTGCCCGGATCGTGTTCGCGACCGCGCAGGTGTTCACCGAGCACGGCTCGCGCGGGCTGAGCGTGGCCCGGATCATCGAGCGGGCCGGGATCTCGCGGCCCACCTTCTACCGCTATTTCGGCAATGCGGAGGCGCCGCTGCACGCGCTGCTCACCACCTCCAACGAGGGGCTGGTCGGCGGTATCCGGGCGGCGGCGGAGCGGTCGGGCGAGCCGGTGGAGCTGGGCATCGGCATCATCGACGCGTATCTGGACTGGGCGCGCGGGCACGGCCCGATGCTGCGGCCGGTCTTCGCCGAACTGCACGATCCGGCCTCACCGGTGTCGGCCTATCGGGAGCGGGCCTTCGACGATATCCGCGCGCTGGTGTGCGCCAAGTTCGCCGAGCTGGGCCGCCCGCGCCCGGCCCTGCTGGATCTCGATACCGCCCTACAGGTCTGCGAATTCGTGGTCTACCGGGTCTCGGCGGCGACCGCGCCCGGCGGCGAGCCCGACCCCGGCGAGGTCGCGGCGGCCCGGCTGACAATGATCCGGAACGTCCTGGTCACGCTGGGGCGGCGCGAGGACGTGGAGCGTGCGCTGGCGATTCCCGGAATCTTCGAGGGCACAGCCTGATTCACGGCGCGCTCGCCACCCTCAGCGTCAATTCACAACGTGCAGCGGCTCACGCCGTTCCGCCCGAGCGAATCGCAGTGCGCCGTCATCGATCTTCCCGTACCGGAACGCCGGAATATCGCGCAGATAGTTCATGTGCAGCCGCCACGGCTTGCGATCGCCCGCGACCGGGAAGCGATCGGCGGCGCGCAGCACGTAACCGGCGCTGAAGTTCGGCAGAAATGGCGTCGTGCCCACCGAATGATCGCGCACCGGGGTCACGCTGGAATAGCCGTGCTCGTCCAGGTACCGCAGCAGGCGAACCACGTACTCGCACACCAGATCCGCCTTCAGCGTCCAGGAGGCGTTGGTGTAACCCATGATGTAGCCGAAGTTCGGCACCTCCGACAGCATCATGGCCTTGTACGCCATCGCCTTCGGCACGTCGACCACGGCGTCGTCCACCACCAGTTCGATGCCGCCGAACAGGAGCAGGTCCAAACCCGTTGCGGTGACGACGATATCGGCCTCCAGCTCGGTTCCGGAGGCGAGGCGCACGCCGGTCTCGGTGAAGGTGTCGATGCGGTCGGTGACCATGTCCAGGTCGCCCGCGCGGATGGCGCGGAACAGATCGCCGTTGGGCACCAGGCACAGTCGCTGATCCCACGGGTTGTAGGCGGGCGTGAAGTGGGTGTCGATGTCGTAGCCCGCGGGCAGCCAGCGCTCCTGCCAGCCGCGGATCCAGGCCCGCATGCGGTCCGGATACCGTTGGCACAGTTGATAGATCGCGGTGCTGACGGCGATGTTCTTGGCGCGGGCCAGCGCATAGGCGGCCTTGGCGGGCAGCAGCGTGCGCAGCCGGTCGGCCAGGTCGTCGCGGGCCGGGGCGGACAGGATGTAGCTGGGCGAGCGTTGCAGCATGCACACCGTCGCGCCGAGCCGGGCCAGCGCCGGACCCAGCGTGACCGCGGTGGCGCCGGAGCCGATGATGACGATCCGCTTGCCCGCCACGGCCAGATCCTCGGGCCAGTGCTGCGGGTGCACCACCGTGCCGCCGAAGCGGTCCAGGCCGGGGAATTCCGGAGTGTAGCCCCGGTCGTAGCGGTAGTAGCCGGAGCAGCCGAACAGGAAGTCCGCGGTGAGGACGACCGATTCGCCGGTGTCGGTGCGCTGCGCGGTGACGGTCCAGCGCTGCCGCTCGGACGACCATTCCGCGCGCACCACGCGGTGCCCGAACCGAATGTGGCGATCGATGCCGTATTCGGCGGCCGTCTCGCGCACATAGCTCAGGATCGAGTCGCCGTCGGCGATCGCCTTGTCGCCCAGCCACGGCCGGAACCGATAGCCGAGGGTGAACATGTCCGAGTCGGAGCGAATCCCCGGATACCGGAACAGATCCCACGTCCCGCCGACAGCATCCCGCGCCTCCAGAACAACGAGGCTCCGCCCCGGAAACGCCCGCCGCAAGTGACAGGCCGCCCCGACCCCCGACAGCCCCGCCCCGACAATGAGCACACCGACGTGCTCAGCCACACTGGTCATGTCTCGAACCCCTCGATCCGCACAGATCCCGACACGTGCCGTATAGCCCCAGCGTAGATCGTTCCGACGCAACATACCTATCAAGTCGCCCCAACACGATCTATCGAGTCCCCCGCCTTCAGTCATCCCGGCGGCCCTGCCCTCCAACCATCCCGGCGGCCCCCCTTCCAGTCATCCCGGCCACCAAGCCCTTCAGTCGTCCCGGCATGCTTTTTGCCGGGATCACCCGCGTAAGCCGCTGGCGCGGAGGACGCGGCGGGCGATTCCGGCGCGGATGGCGTCTTCGGTGCCGAGGATGCGGACGTGGGTGCGGGCGCGGGTGATGGCGGTGTAGAGGAGTTCGCGGGTGAGGAGGGTGGAGTCGGGGCCGGGGAGGACGACCGAGACGGTGCCGTATTGGCTCCCCTGGCTGCGGTGGATGGTCATGGCGTATACCGTTGTGACACCGGGGAATTGGGTGGGATGCACCAGGTAGGGCTCGGAGCCGCGCTGCAGGGCCGCGCGCAGGGTGCCGTCGGGGGCGCGGACGATGACGCCGGTGTCGCCGTTGTAGATGCGGGCCTCGTGGTCGTTGGCGGTGACCAGCAGCGGCTGGCCCGGGAACCAGTGCCCGGCACCGTGTTCCGCGCCGATTCCGGCCGCGGCGACCCAGCCTCCGGCCAACCGGTCCCAGCGGTCGACGCCGAACTGGCCCTGGCGGTGCGCGCACAGCAGGCGATGGGATTCCATGGCCGTCAGCGCCGCCGCCGCATCACCGCGGTCCGCCGCGGCCGTCGCCGCGCGGGCGGCCGCCACGACATCGGCTCGCACGCCGATGATGTCGTCGGGCTCGCACAGCGTGAGTTCGTCGCCGCCGTCGGCCAGCAGCGCCAGCGCCGCATCCGCGTCACCGGCGCGCACGGCGACGGCGAGTGCGGCGATGCGGCCACCGAACCTCCGGCCGCGGGTCAGGCGAACGATGCCGCCGCGCAACCGGTCCCGCTCGCGCGGGGTGAGCGCGTCGGGATGCTCGACGCCGGTATTGCCGTCGAGCACCTGATCGAGCACCGGATTCGGCTGCCCGGCAACCGGTCCCGCGACGAGGTCGGCGAGCACCGCACCGGCGTCCACCGAGGCGAGCTGGTCGGGGTCGCCGACCAGGACCAGGCGGGCGTCGGGACGCACCGCGGGCAGCAGGCGGCTCATCATGGTCAGCGACACCATGGAGGTCTCGTCCACCACGATGATGTCGTAAGGGAGCCGGTTGAATTCGTGGTGCCGGAACCGGGTCGCGCCGCCGCGCTGCCACCCCAGCAGGCGGTGCAGAGTCGCGGCGGTGAGCTCCGGCAGGTCCAGGTCACCCGCCTGTTCGCGCACCGATTCCTGAAGCCGCGCCGCGGCCTTGCCGGTGGGCGCGGCCAACGCGATCCGCAGCGCGGGCGCACCCGGCATCGACCGCTGATGGGCCACCAGCAGCGCCAGAATGCGAGCGATGGTGTGGGTCTTGCCGGTTCCCGGGCCGCCCGCCACGACGGTCGTCCAGTGGGTGGCCGCCAGCGCGGCCGCCACCCGCTGCCGGTCCGGCGGATCGTGCGGTCCCGTCGGCTCCGGGAACAGCCGATCCAGTTCGCGCCGAACGGTTTCCGGATCGATCAGCGGATATCCCGCGCCCCGCTCGATCAGCGCCTGCCGAATGGTCTGCTCCTGCCGGTAATACCGGTCCAGGTACAGCAGCGGCCCCGCATCGTGATCGACCAGCCGCAACGGCCGCAGCGGCCCCGCCGGACTCCCCTGCACCAGCGGACTGACCCGCAGCGCCGCCAGCACCGCATCGACATCGGGCCACGGCAGGGTCGCCGGATCGATCGCCTCCGGATCGCCACCGGTATCGAAACCCTCCCCGTCGATACCGATCTCGTGCATCCGTAGCAATTCCAGACACACCGACCCCGACCGCACCGCCCGCACCGCCAAGGCCGCCGCAAACAACACCACCTCGGACTCTTCCCGCCCCAACCGCCCCAGCCGCACCGCCACATGCACATCGGCCGCCGACAGCACACCCGCGGTATTGAAGGTGCGCAACAGCCCGGTTGCCCGCTGCGCCAATTGAATAGCGGTCATCGCGCACTCCTCGCCACGGGCAGAGCAATACCCGACAAGCTCGCACCGACGGACGACGGACCGCCGATGGCGCCGAGCGCACGGGAGGGCCGAGTTGCCCGCTCCGCCAGCCGAACAGCGGTCATCGTCCACTCTTCGCCGCGGGCAGAACGGCTTTCAACACCCGGAAAATTCGAGCCGACGGCCGAAGCACAGTCAATATCATCGATCGCGCAGGAGAACCGAGTTGCCCTCTGCGCCAACAGGCTTGCCGTCATCGCCCACCAACCCGCGTTTGATGGCCGATGCCCGCCAGCAGGTCCGACAGGTCGGTGATCAGGGCGGCCGGTGGGTCCCAGGCGAAAACGCCGTGGTCGGGTGGGGTTTCGGGGCCGATCATGCCGCGGACGAACAGGTAGCGGACGCCGCCGAGGTGGCGGGTCGGGGTGTAGTCGGGTAGGCGCCAGCGCAGGAAGCGGTGCAGGGCGGCGGAATACAGGAGGGCTTGCAGGGGGTAGTGGGAGCGCATCATTTCCGCGGCCATGCGGTCGCGGGTGTAGTGCGCCACGGTGAGGTCGCCGGTGCCGAGGCGGTTGGTCTTGTAGTCGACGACCACGAAACGCGGTCCGGCCGTGCGCAGGACGGCGTCGATGCTGCCGGTGAGGTAGCCGCGCAGGGGCGAGTCCTCGATGGTGTCGAGCCGGTCGGCGTACTCGGCGAACGGGTCGTCGGCGGGCAGGTGGGTGCGCAGCAGGGTCGCTATCTGCCGCAGCGTCACCCGCTCGGTGCGCGGGGTGTCGCCACCGCCGAGGGGCAGTTCGAAGTCGAGCTCGTTGAGGCGGTCGCGGCTGGAGATATCGGCCAGGGAACCGCCGTCACCCAGGGGTGTACGCAGGACCGCGAGCAGCGCGGACGCCAGTTCGTCGGGGTCGATGTCGGCGAGCTGTTCCTCGATCGCCCGGGCGCAGCGGGCCCGGACCTCGGCGGCCAGATCGGCGGCGTCGGTGTCGACCACCTCGAGCACACCGTGCACGAGCGTGCCGAATTCCGCACCGTAGGGCAGGGCGTTCATCAGAGACGGTGCGGCCGTGTCGAATTCGGTCCTATCGTCGAGATCGGCTGCGGGAGCGTCGGGTTCGTCGGTCCCGGGGACCTCGTCCGGTTCGGCGGTATGCAGGTCGTGGGCGCCCGCGGTGAGCGCGGAGTACGAGGTGCGCCGCCAGTCGTGGTCGAGCACCCGATCGAAGCGGGCCGCCGCCAGTTCGCCGGTCGCCGCGGCGGCGCGCTCCCAGCGCGGCCGGACCGGCCCCACCGCCGTCACCGCCTCGATGGCGATCGTGTCGGCCACGCCAGCGGCCGACCAGGCCGAAAGCTGTTCCAGCACCACCGAATCCGCCGCGACCGCACTGCGCGCGGGCACCTCCGCGCTGCCCGGCATCCGGCCCAGGATCATCCGGTGCAGCGGCGCGAACGCGGTGCCGTAGGCGGGGGCCCACCACGCCACCACCTGACACTGCGCGCGGGTGAGGGCCACGTACAGCAGCCGCAGCTCCTCCCCCGCGTCCTCGGCGTCGGCGGAGCGTTTGCGCTCCGCGTATCCCGGCGCTTCCGCGCCGCCCACATCGAGGACGCGGTCGCCGCCGCCGTCGTGGAACAGCAGCGTCACCGGGTTCGGATTCTTGGCGCTGTCCCAGGCGAAAGGCACATACACGACCGGGAATTCCAGGCCCTTGCTGGCGTGCACGGTCGCGATCTGCACCGCCGCGGCATCGCGATCCAGGCGGCGGCTGCGGTCGGATACCGTGCCGGACGCCGGATCTCGCACCCGGTCGGCCAGCCAGCGGGTGAGCGCGGTCAGGCCGAGCGATTCGCGCAGCGCGACCCGATCCAGCAGCTGCGCGATATGCCGCAGATCGGTGAGCTGCCGTTCGCCGCCCGCCACCGCCAGCAGCCGGGGCGCGAGTTGTGTTTCGGCGGAGAGCTTCTCGAAGACGGCGGCGAATCCGGCGCGGCCGAACAGGCGAGCCGCGTCCCGCAGCTGCGCGCCCAGCGTGCCGACCAGATCCGCACCGCCGGAATCGATCTCGGCGGCCGACAGCCCGAGCAGCGGGGTGCCCGCGGCCAGCCGGACGCGGTCGCCGCGATGCGGTTGCTCCAGGGCGCGCAGCAGCCACAGCCAGTCCGTGGCGCTCCGGGTGCCGAAGACGCTCGCACCGCCCGCGAGCACCGACGCCACCCCGACCTTGTCGAGCGCGCCGCGCACCAGGTCGATCTGGGATCGCGTGCGCACCAGCACCGCGATATCGCCCGGGCCCAGCGGGCGGTCGTCGATCCGCACGCCCGCGTCGAGCAGGCGCACGATATCGGCGGCCAGGTCGTCGGCGACGCGGGAGCGCTGGCGGCCCACCGCCGGGAAGTCCGTCTTGTTCAGCGGTCCGGCGCCCGTGCGCGGAAAACAGCGCAGCCGCAGGGGAATCGGTGTGTGCTCGGGTGCCGTGAGCCGGGTGCGGGGGCGCACCGCCGCCACCGGGTGCACCACAATCTCCTTGTGCCCCAGGGCCGCACCGCGCATGAGGTGGTCGAGGGCGTCGAGCAGCCCGGCGTCGCTGCGGCGATTGGTGGTCAGTTCACGACGGGAATCGGCGTGTGCGACCGCGTCCAGGTAGCTGAGCACCTCCGCGCCGCGGAAGGCGTAGATGGCCTGCTTGGGGTCGCCGACCAGCACCAGGGTGGCGTGGCCGTGGAACGAGCGGCGCAGAATGTCCCACTGCAGCGGATCGGTGTCCTGGAACTCGTCGACCAGCGCCACCCGGTAGCGCTCGCGGATGCGGCGGCACGCGCGCTCGCCGTGCACCGGGTCGGCCAGCACGTCGTGCAGCAGCACCAGCAGATCGTCGAAGTCGCGGATGCCCGAAAGCCGTTTGCGCCGTTCCACTTCCGCGCGCACCTCGGCGGCGAAGGCGACCCGCTCGGACGCCGGGTGATCGCCGATGTCCTCGTCCGGCACCAGGCGCGCATGCCGATCCTGCACCGCGGCCGCCGCCAGCTGATGCGCGTCCTTCAGCGAGAACGGCGGCCCGCTGCGCGCGTAGCGGGCCAGGAACAGGTCATCGGCGACGGTGTCGACCAGATCGTCGACGCCCTCCACCATGCGCACGCCCGGATCCTGCTCCCCCGCCAGCCCCAGCTCGTCGAGCATGCGCTGACAGAAGCTGTGCGTGGTCGCGATGGTCCCCGAATCGAAATCCGACAGCGCCGCGACCAGACGTGCCCGCCGCCGCGCCACCTCCGCCGAATCCGCCTGCGCCAGATGGCGAATCAACTCGTCGGCGCTGTCCCGCGCCGCCGCATCGGCCAGTCCCGCCGCCACCGCGACGAACCGGTCCCGAGTCCGCTCCCGCAGTTCCTGCGTGGCCGCCCGGCTGAACGTCACGAGCAGCAACTCCGAGACATCCACCCCGGCCTCGGCCACGAACCGCACCGCCAGCCCGACGATCGCATAGGTCTTCCCGGTCCCCGCACTGGCCTCCAGCACGGTCGTCCCCGTCGGCAGGGGGCCGCACAGCTCGAATCGCGTGCCGTCCGGCTTCGAAGTAGTTTCCGGGGCAGTGCCCGCCATCGCGTCGGCCTCGGATGAGGTACCGGCCCCGGCGGATTCGGCACCGGCAGGCGAGACGGGCTCGACAAGGCTCAGCGTGCCGTCGGTCTCTGATGCCGAGACGGCCTGGGGTGCAACAGATGTGGCCGGGCGGCGGCGGGTGGGGCGGTGGGCCGGTTGCAGGTCGGCGACGGAGAACAGTTCGTCGGTCACGGCTGCCCCTGGGATTCGCAGGCCAGCAACGGATTCCACAGGCGGCGGGCGAGGGCGCCGAACCGGGTGCGCTCTCCGGCGGGGTCGGGGTCGGGCAGGGGGGACTCCAGGTGTTCGAGGCGTGGGGCCGGGCCCCAGACGTAGCGGAGGTAGCGGTCGGTGTGGTCGCCGAAGGGCTTGGGACCGTTGGGGCCGCCGAGGAATTCCTGATCCGCGGCGAGGCGGGCGTCATCGAGACTCGCGCCCTGGCAACGGCGTTCGGCATAGACCGCGGAGGCGGTCGGCGCGATCGGCAGCGGCTCGGCCAGGCCCTCGTCGCGCAGGTCGGCCAGGTCGCGCAGAATCGACTGCGCCACCGCGCCATTGGGTGCGGTCAGCGCCGAACGCCACGCGGGACGGCCGAATTTGCCGCGGCCGATGCTCAGCGCCCGCCAGCCCTGGTGCCGCTCGGTGGCGGCCAGGGCCAGCACCCGCACCCAGGCTGCCATCCGATGCTTGGGCGCGAGCCGGGAGAAGGTGGTGCGCACGACGGCGTCGTCGTGCACGTCCGGCACCGTGCCGCTGAGCAGCCGCCCGTCGCCCAGGTCGACGGCCACGTCGATGGTGCGCGCGGGCACCTCGTGCAGCGGCCGCGCCACCCGGACCAGCCGGTCCACGGTGTCGGCCACATCGTCGAGGACGGCGGCGCCGAGCCCGAACGGCGGCAGGGTGCCGCGCCGCCATTCGGCCGCCCGCAGCGTCGCGGGATCCGCGCCGGTGAGCCGGGCCGACAGCATGCGCTCGCCCATATTCCACCGGGCCAGGCCGTCGAGTTCGATCGGCAGCCGCTCGTCGATCTCCTCCTCTTCCTCCGGCACCCGGATGCCCAGGCGCTGCCACAGGAACGCGCGCACCGGGTGTTCGGCGAACGAAATCAGTTCCGCCAGCTCGACATCCACGCGTGCGGCGGCGGGCAGCGGGCCGGGCAGGAAGGCCGGGCGTTCCCGCGCCGGGCGGGCGGCGGCCCGGGCTCCCGCCAGCGCGACGGTGTCGAAGCTGAACGGCCGGTCCGGGTCGAAATTGCGACTGTCGAAGGACTGCAACGGATGTCGGGTCACCACGGTCGAGAGATCGCCGGTATGGGCGCGCAGCACGTCGAGCAGTTCGGCGAGCGGGATGGCGGGCGGGCGGTGTGCGCCGGTCACCGGATCGGCGCCGGTGTGCAGCACGATCAGTTTCTCGCGCGCGGCCAGGATCGCGTCCAGCAGCAGCTGCCGATCCTCGCTGCGCGAATCCCGTTCGCCCACTCGGGGTTCGCGCGCCAGCACGTCGTCGCCGTCGATGCCGCCCGCACGCGGGAACACGTCGTCGTCGAGCCCGAGCAGCACCACCACCCGGTGCGGGACCGAGCGCAGCGGCTGCAGCGTGCACACGGTCAGTTCGCCGGTGCGAAAGTTGGTGCGCGACACCCGGCTCGCGAGCCTGGCGTGCAGCAGCGCCGCGATATCGGGCAGCCGCAGGGCGATGTCACCGGCGTGGTCGAGGGCCACGCGCACATCGCGCCGCGCCTGGACCGCCTGCCAAGAGTTCGCGTGGGTGGTGTCGGTGAGCAGGTCCAGGGCCCGGCCTAGCACCTGCGCCCATTCGTGCGCCGGGCGTTCGGATCCGGCGGGTTCGGCCGGGGTGGGGCCGCGCAGGTCGCGCACGCAGACCGCGAGCCGGTCGACGAATTCGGCGAACCGGCCCGCGAGATCGACGTCGCCGGAGTCCACGTCCTCCAGCGGCAGCGCGAGATCCAGCCAGTCCTCGGAGGATTCGCCCGCCGCGACGCCGAGCAGAATCCGGTCGACGGCCGCGTTCAGGGTGTTCTGCGCGAAGTCGGTGAGGCCGAACGCCTGTCGCTGCCGCTGCCCGATGCCCCACCGCGCGCCGGTCTCGGCCGCCCATTCGCGCAGCCGCTCGATATCGTCGTCGTCGAAGCCGCAGCGCAGCCGAATCGGTTCCGCCGCGGCGAGATCCAGCACCTGGGTGACGGTTACCCGCCCGTCGGCCAGGGCCAGCAGCTCCTCGAGCACGCTCAGCACCGGATTGACCACGCCCGGCGACCGATCGGCCAGCCGCACCCGCAGCCCGTGCGCCGGATGCGCCGGTCCCGCCGTGAGCTCACCGTGCCACTGCCCGAACGCGGCCCGCACCAGCGGCCCGTAACCGTCCACATCCGGGCACAGCACGATCACATCCCGCGCCTGGAGCGTCGAATCCGCCGCGAACAGCCCCAACAGCACATCCCGCAGCACCTCGACCTGCCGCGCCGCCCCATGACACGAATGCACCTGCACCGTGCCGTCACCGACCGCATCGCCCCGCGGCGGCCACACATCCCCGACGATCCCGGCCTGCACCTCGGAAAGCAAAGCCCCCGAGGACATCCCCCCGCCCGGATGATGCACATCGCACACCCCCCCCGAGCACCCGCAGCCGCTGCTGCAACTCCCGCACATCCCGCCCCAGCGCCGCCGACAACGGATGCGACACCACCAACGCACTACCGTCTCCCGCGCGAACGGGTGCTACGACCTCGGCGACCCGATCAGTACCGAGATCGGTGCTCTGATGCCACCCGATCGTCCCGGCACGTTCTCCTGCCATCCCGGCGGGCACTCCCGCCACCCCGACACGCTCTCCAGTCACCCCGGCGCACTCTCCCGCCACCTCGGCGGGCACTCCAGTCACCCCCGCGCGCTCTCCAGTCATCCCGGCGCGCTCTCCAGTCATCCCGGCGCGCTTTTGGCCGGGATCCATCGTAACCCGCTGCATACCAGTAGATTCCGGCCAAGTGCACGACGGAATCACGGAGGTCGGTGACGACATCTCCCCCAGCCGCTTCCACAGGACAGGGCTCGGATGTATGAGCCAGAGGTGGACATCCCGTTGTTGTCCCAGGGCGTCGAGCACCAGCAGTTGGTCGGTGCTGAGGCGGGTCACGCCGAACAGTGAAAGGCGTTGCGGCAGGGCGACGATGGCGGGGGTGGAGCGTAGGCGGGCGCAGGCGTCGGTGAGGCGTTCAGCGGGGCTCGGGGTGCCGAGGTCGGCGCGCAGCCGTCGCCACAGTTCGGGTTGCCAGCGCAGGTCTTCCGGGAGGGGGGTGCCGCAGCCGTCGGTGTCGGAGCCGGTGGCCCAGGCGGTGAGCACGGTGGGGCGGTGGGCGGCGTAGCCGTCGAAGAGGGCGGCGATGCGAGCCGCGGTGGCGAAGCGGCGGCCCGCGCGATGGCTGCGCCCGGCCGGTTCGTCGGCACCGAGGTGGTGGGCCAGGACCGCGCACCACGGCTCGCCGACGGCGGCGTCGATGACACGCAGCAGCGACCACACCATCCGGTCGGGCGCCCACGGGTCGTCGTCGGCCGCGATCCCGGTCGCCCCGGCCAGCGCCTCGGCGACCAGGGCGGCGGGACTCGGGAACGCGATATTCGCCGACACGCCGTCCCCATCCGCCGCGCCGAGCATCCCCGCGAGCCGCTGGGTGAGCCAGCGCTCCACGCCCTTGGCGGGCACCGCCACCACCTCGGCGGCGAACGGATCGGCCAGCGGCCGCGCCAACACCGCCCCGAGCGCGTCCGCGAGCGTCTCCGCTCGCTCGCCCCGGTGGATGTACAGCACCATCGACCGCCTCTCTACCCTCGCCCACTGCCCCGCCGATCCCGACGCGCAACTCACCGACTCTCCCGGACCACGCGCCCCGCGGGTCATCCCGTCGAGCTCTCGCGCGCCCGCGCCGGTCGGTCCGGGGCTCCGGCGCGCACCACACCGGATGGTCCCGACCCGACGCCGACTGTCGGCTCCGCAGATCGTCTCGGCACGTCTTTCGTCGATGCCTCGTGGTTGCTTGTCGCTGGCCGATCCTACAAAGTCGCGGGCTCGAATCTCGGGTGCGACTCGGGTTCCGCGACACATACTCTGCGGTCGCTATCGAGCAACCGTCTCGCATACCCGTTCATCACGCATTTGACGATTCAACCTAACTACACCAAATTCGCAGCAACACAAACGATCTCGATGTCGATCACATCAACCGCGATTCGCCACCGCGTGTCACCCGGGATGCCCGGGTGTCATGTGCCACAGTGCTCTGCGGGGAGGTAACGGGAGAAGCAGTATCGAAAGGCTGGTTCGTTCATGCGTGCGACGGTGGTTCCCCTCATGCCCAGATCCGGGTTCACGGTCCGCCGAGTCGGTGAGCGGTGGGAGCTGATCAATTCGCGGTACTACGGTCGCACCGTCGTTCTGAACTCCTGGCCCCGCGACGGCCACGGCGAAGCGTTCGCGCACTGCTACCGGCTCAACGGCCGCAGCGTCGAGGATTTCCTGGCCGCTTTCCGCTGACCCCGGACCGCTCGGCGGCCGGGGTCGGCACGCAGCGAAATGCGATGCGCCGCAACGGGCGACGACGGGGCGTCGGACCGGGCGATCGGATCGCAGACGTGCACGACGAGCCGTTCGGTGGCTATCCTTGTCCACCGTGCGTACTCCCAGGGCCGCCTCGCGCGCCATCCGACCCTCGCGCATGGCCGTCGGTGCCTGCGCTCTCACCGCCGCGCTGATCACCGGCGCGCCGGCCCTTCAGTCCGCCGTCGCCGTCGCGGCGCCGATCCACGCGCAGGGCTGCGTCGGTTGCGACCTCGCCGGTCGCGTCGCCGCCGTCGACGCCTACCTGTCCGGACGCCCCGGCGTGACGGGTTACGTTGTGCGCGACCGGGTTACCGGCGCGGTGTTCCGCAACGACAATGCCGACACCATGATCTGGACCGCCTCCACGATCAAGCTCGCGATCGCCGAGGACCTGATCAACCGGCAGCGGGTCGGCGCGATCGCGCTGACCCCGGAGGACCGCTCGCTCATGGAGTCGATGCTGGCCACCTCCAACGACAATGCCGCCGACATGCTGTGGAGCAAGTTCTCCGGCCCGGACCACCAGGCGTTCAACAACGCCTTCCGCGCCAACGGCATGACCTCGCTGACACCGCAGCCCACCGGCGGCGCACGGCCGTTCCCGGACTGGGGTTTCCAGCAGTGCACCCCCGCCGACCTGGACCGGCTGATGAACAACGTGCTCGACCACATGCACCCCGACGACCGCTCCTACCTGCTGGACCGCATGCGCAATGTGGACACCAACCAGCACTGGGGCGTGTGGGGCGCGGGCGACGCCATGCGCCCGGGCCTGAAGAACGGCTGGTCGGACGAGCGGGGCGGCTGGGTGGTCAACTCGGTCGGCTTCGCGGGCCCCGGCGAGCGCTACACGCTGGCGGTGATGAACTCGCTCGGCGACCAGGGCGGCTACGAGGACGGCGAGCAGACCACCACCCAGGTCGCCAAGCTGCTGCTCGGCTAGGCCCGCCGCCGCAACCGCATCGGCGCGCCGTCGCGCGGGAACGGAATGGTGGTGAATCCCCAGGGCATCCGATAACTTTCGGGGATCCGCCACTCGTAGTCGCGCACCATGGCCGCGATGATCACCTTCACCTCGAAGGTGCCGAAGTGCATGCCGATGCACTTGTGCGCGCCCGCGCCGAACGGCATCCAGGCCAGCCGATGCGACCTGTCCTCGCGGCGATGCTCGGCGAACCGTTCGGGATCGAAACGCATCGGGTGCGACCACAATTCGGGCAGCAGGTGGTTGACGCCGTACGCGACATCGATCTGCGTACCGGCCGGAATGTAGTGCCCGGCGATCTCGGTGTCGCGCGCCGACCGTCGCGTCAGCCCGGGCACCGGCGGCACCAGCCGCAGGCTCTCCTTGATCACCAGGTCCAGATCGGGCAGCCGGTCCAGATCGGCGATGGTCGGTGGGCCGCCGCCGGTTTCGGCGGCCAGGGCCAGCGCCTCGGCTCGCACCCGGTCCTGCCAGTCCGGATGCCGCCCGAGGTAGTAGGCGACCGCGGTGGCGGTGGTGGTCGTGGTGTCGTGCGCGGCCATGATCAGGAAGATCATGTGGTTGACCACGTCCGCGTCGGAGAAGGTCTCGCCGTCCTCGGTGCGGGCCTGGCACAGGGCGCTGAAGAAGTCCGCGCCCGGCGCGCGCCGCTTGTCCGGAACCATCCGAGTGAACCAGTCCTCCAAGACCTTTCGCCCGCGCAGCCGGGCCCGCCACGGCATGCCCGGCACCGGATAGCGCACCACCGCGAGCGGGGCGTGCGTGCAGGCCAGGAACGCCGCCCCCAGCCGCTTGCGCTCCGGACCGGCGTGCACGCCCATGAACGTCTCGGTCGCGATCTCGAGGGTCAGGTCCTTGACCGTCGGATACAGCCGGACCTGGCGCGCCTCGCCCGGCACCCAGCGGTCGATCGCCGCGTCGACCACGGGCGCGAGTTCGGCCAAATGCGCTTCCAGCCGGTCCCGGGTGAACGCCTGCTGCATGATCCGCCGGTGGTACATGTGTTCGGAGAACGACAGCAGCAACAGCCCGCGCCGGAAGAAGGGGCCGATGAAGTAGTCCCAGCCCGAGCCGAAATCGTTGCGCCGCTTGCCGATCACCTCGTCGACCGCGTCGGGGCCCGCCACCATCACCCGGTCGGTGCCGAGCGCGGAGTTGTAGGTGACCGGGCCGTAGCGGCGGTAGCGGTCCAGCGCCTCCGCCGGGCCCCAGCGCATGTAGTGCAGCGAACGGCCCAGATACGGCAGCCCGGCGTCGCCACGGACCGGCACGGTGTCGCTGCCGGGCGGCGGATCGGCCAGCGTCCGTTCCCGCCCCGGCAGCAGCCGCAGCATCCGGTCGATCGGATGGCGGGCCGGGATTTCGAACAGGTCGATGTTCTCGCGATCGGCGCGATACGCGCGCGGGTCGACACTGACCATGGGAAGCCTCCCGTTAAAAGTACGCTCTGTACTTTACAGGTAGAGTGGGCGCTGTGACAAGGGACACATCATCGACGCGCAGCCGCGGGCGCCCGCCGGGCCCACCGCGCGATCCGGCCCGTCGCCGCTCGGAAATCCTGGACGCGGCCGAGCGCGTGGTCGCCGAGCTGGGCACCCGCATCACCATCGCGCAGGTCGCGGCCGAGGCCGGTTATGCCCGCACCGCGGTGTACGCGGTGTTCCCGGATCTGCCCGCGCTCATCGACGCGCTCGCCGAGCGGCACATGGAGGTCATCATCGCGGCCGCCGACACCGTGCTCGCCCAGCCGCTGCCCGCGCGCCGGCTGCTGCGCGAGATCGTGGCCCTGATGTGCGACTTCGTCGACGCGAACCCGAATCTGCACCACGTGATGATGCAGCGGCTGGAGAGCGGGGAGGCCGAGCACCGGCCGTTCTTCACCCGCGTCTCCGATTGGGCCACCGCGGTTTTCGATCTACTCCTGCGCAGACTGGACGCAGATCCGGGCCTGGCCCGGATCTGGGCGACCGCGACCGTCGGCGCGATCCTGATGTCGGCGGAGGCGTGGGCCCAGGACCCGGGCCGCTCCCGCACCGAGTTCGTGGACCAGCTGGCCGCCTTCCTCTGGCCGACCGTCGAAAGCATCGGTGGAGACCGTCTGGTCGGTCCTATAACTCCGGAGGTTGCTTCGGCGGCGCACGGAAGAGGTCCCGGCCAAAAGCATGCCGGGATGACTTAAGGGGCATGCCGGGATGACGGGAGGGTATGCCGGGACGACGTGAGGCGATGGTCACCGACTACCGTTATGCATGTTGTAGATCGAACGTCCGCATGAGGAGCTACCGATGAGCATCGAGACGACCGTCGCGACCCGACGCCATCGAGTGGTGGTGATCGGATCCGGCTTCGGGGGGCTGTTCGCCTGTAAGCATCTGAAGAATGCCGACGTAGACGTCGTATTGATCTCCAAGACCTCCACCCACCTGTTCCAGCCGCTGCTGTATCAGGTGGCCACCGGCATCCTGTCCACCGGCGAGATCGCGCCCGCCACCCGGCTGGTGTTGCGCAAGCACCGCAACACTCAGGTAATTCTCGGCGAGGTGCGCGATATCGATCTGGTCAACCGGACGGTCACCTCGCACCTGCTCAACGACGACACCGTCACCTCCTTCGACAGCCTCATCGTCGCGACCGGTACGCAGCAGTCGTATTTCGGCAACGATCACTTCTCCACCTACGCGCCGGGCATGAAGACCATCGACGACGCCCTCGAGCTGCGCGCCCGCATCCTCGGTTCGTTCGAGGAGGCCGAGCTGGCCAAGACCCAGGAGATGCGCGACCGGTTCATGACGTTCGTCGTGGTCGGGGCCGGACCCACCGGCGTCGAATTGGCCGGGCAGATCGCCGAACTCGCCGACCACACCCTGGAGGGCACCTTCCGCAATATCGACCCGCGCGACGCCCGGGTCATCCTGCTCGAGGGCGCGGACGCGGTGCTCAAGCCGATGGGGCCCAAGCTCGGCGGCATCGCCCAGCGGCGGCTGGAGAAGATGGGCGTGGAGATCCAGCTCGACGCCATGGTCACCGATGTCGACGCGCGCGGGGTCACCGTCAAGGACAAGGACGGCAGCACGCGGCGCATCGAGGCGGCGTGCAAGGTGTGGTCGGCGGGCGTGCAGGCCAGCGAGCTGGGCAGGATGCTGGCCGAGCGGTCCGAGGGCACCGAGGTCGACCGCGCCGGGCGGGTGATCGTCGAGCCGGACCTCACCATCAAGGGCCACCCGAACGTGTTCGTGGTCGGCGATCTGATGGCGGTGCCGGGCGTGCCGGGTCAGGCGCAGGGCGCGATCCAGGGCGCGACCTACGCCGCCAAGCAGATCAAGGCCGAGCTCGCCGGTAAGCAGACTCCCGAGCAGCGCAAGCCCTTCCACTACTTCAACAAGGGCAGCATGGCGACGGTCTCGCGGTTCTCCGCGGTGTGCCAGATCGGCAAGCTGGAGTTCGGCGGGTTCCTCGCCTGGCTCATCTGGCTGGTGCTGCATCTGTACTACCTGATCGGCTACCGCAGCCGCATCGTCACCGTGTTCCAGTGGCTCGTCACCTTCCTCGGCGGCCGCAACCGCGGGCAGATGGCGGCCACCGAGCAGTGGGTGTTCGCGCGCCTGGCGCTGGAGGCGATGTACGGCAACGAGGAGGACGGCCGGGAGGTGCAGGCCGAGCTCGGCGAGAAGCCCGCGGCGAGCGCGAAGCAGCCCTCGGATCGCCGGGCGGGCTGACCCGTCCCCTCGGTTGGTACACCGACGAATATTTCGCTGTAGCAACCGAAGAGTGATCGACACCGAAGCGAGAGCCGGGATCTCATTCGAGATCCCGGCTCTTTCGTTGGCACGCTTGGCGGTTCGTCCGAATCGCAGCTAATCACTCGCTACGGCAATGGCTTCGGCGTGTCGAAATCCGTACCCATCCGGTCGCGCTCCGGGTCCGAATGTCGAGCGTCGGATCCTCCTGAAGAAAGGTCGTTATGGCCGCAGGCAAACACAGAGCGCCCAACCCGCATCGTCTCAGAGTCAGCAATGCCGTCGCCGCCGGTGCGGTGCCATTGGTGCTGGCGATCGTCGGCTCCGGGGTCGCCAACGCCGCCCCGGCCGAGCAGAGCCAGGCCGCCCAGCAAGATCAGGCGCCCAAGCCGCAGTGGCCCGCGGGCGACACGCCCAACGCCCGGCCCTACGAGGGCCTGCACATCCCGGGCAACACGCTCAGCTCGCTGCAGTCCGCACGATCCATGCCGGACCGCAGCTACCTCGCCCCGGTCGGTGTGCTGCATCCGCCCGCCCCGGTGCCCGCCGTACCGCCGATCGCGCCGCCGCCGGGCAAGTTCCGCTTCGGCGACGTGCAGGTCGACGCGCCGCAGTGGATGGACCGCGAGCAGGCCATCGAGATCAACGACAACTCGGCGCAAACCGAGGCGAACCTCGCCACGTTCCTCGATTCGATCGGCATGGAGCGCAGCCGTTCCGACCGCATCGCCGGGCAGACCGTCGGCACCGCCGCCCAGGGAGCGGTCGCCGGTGCGGCGATGGCCGCACCGCTGGCGCTCACCTCCGGCCTGGTCGGAGGCGCGCTCGGGCTGGTGATCGGTTTACCTTTCATGCCGGTCGGAGTCGTTGCCGGGCCCGTGCTGGGCGCCAGTATCGGCGCGGGCGTCATCACCGCTCCGGCCGCGGCCGCCGGTGCCGCCGCCGGTGCCGTGGTCGGTGCGGTCAGCTCTTTCAACGCGCCCCCGCGCGTGGTCGGCGACTGACGACGCCGACCGGCTCGTCCGGGGCGGGAATCGGCCGACGACGTCCGCTTCTCGCCCCGTACGCGCACCCACGCCCGGCTCCGAGCGCAACCTTCCGCTGTGATCTACCTCTCAATACAGTTCTGTATCGAAACACGCTATGCCACGCTGTCCATAAGTAGCTGACAGTTAACTGGTGGCTCGACGGTCACCGGCACCCTAGAGGAAAGCGATTCGGTCATGAGCGCCGTCACTCCCGGCTCCACCCGCGAGACCACGCCCCGGCCCGCCCTCGCCGACGCCCCTGACCACGACCTCGAGCCCCTCGCCCCCTTAGCCGTCCTGGCCGGCTTAGCCCTCCTGATCGCCGCCTTCGCCACCCTCGGCAAGATCCCCCACTGGGCCGACGAATACAGCCACATCCTCGTCTACCTGGCATTCGTCCTCTACATGACCCTCGCGGGCCGCCTCACCTGGTGGGGCATAGACACCCTCACCACCCGCCTCCGCCACCGAGCCTGACGGCGAAAGGGCAACCGCCGCAACGGGTTCAGTACTCCAGCTCCGACCAGGGAATGCGGACCGGGAAGGGGAAGTCGATCTCGATACCGTCGGGATTCTCGCGGGTCCATTCCCCGACGACGATGTAGTTCGCGGAGCGCAGCGGGTGAACACCGTCGGGCAGATGCGCATGCCCGGTGTCCAGACCGTATGCCCGAACCACCGCGACGGCACTGACCTCGCGCTCCAGCACAACCTCCCAATACCAGGGAATGCCTGCACCCGCGTAACGAGCCTTCTTCGCCTCGATGTCGGGTGGTGTGTTACTCGGCGACAGCACCTCGCCGACCAGCAGCACGTCGGTTGCTCGCAGGTCCTGATAGGCCGATCCCAGGCACCGATGTACGAGGAAGTCCGGTGTCAGGAAGTCCGATTTCCCAGTCTTCCCCATGAAGATGTTGGTCTCCGTGGTGACGCGCCAGCACTGCTCCGGATCATCGGACATCACTTTTCGCGCCCAGCGCTCGAGCGAAGCCCACAGGCGGTTCGAGAAGGTCTGATGTTCACTGGGTCCGCGACGCACCCACACCACCCGACCGTCCCACAGCTCGATCTGCTCAGCGATCTCCTCGGGCAAACGCTCCAACTCTTCCCAGGTCATACGCTCGGGAAGATCGGGCCGCTCGACACCAGGCACGGACATGCCGCAATCATAAGTGCACGCACCGACAGTTCAGCTCACACCGAGGCACCGAGCAGCCGTCCCGTCCGGGTGAACAAGCTTCCCCCCGCTGCCAGGGGAAGTCGGGCCGAGTCCAGGCCGATTGTTTCGGGTGGGCGGTTGTCCGGGTAGCGCAGTTCGCTTTCGAGGGCGCGGGGGGCCGAGAGGGGGTCGTCGGTGGGGGTGTGCGGGCCGAGGTCCAGGCGGTGGCGGAGGAGGGGGTGGGTGGGTAGGTCGGCGGTGAGGTCGCCGCGCCAGTAGCCGGATTCTTCGCCGGTGCGGCCGATTTGGACGCGCTCGCGGAGGCGGAGGTGGGCGGATTCGGTGAGGTGGACGGTGGTTCGGGATTCGTGGTGGGCGCCGCCCGCGATGACGGTGGGTTCGGGGTCGAAGTCGAGGGCGCCCGCGATCTCGAAATGCCAGTGCGCGTGGGATTTTCGGGTGCGGCGGCCGGGGAGGGCGATGGTGGCGGCGACCGAGCGGACCGTGAGGTGGGCGCCGGGGTCGACGAGGATGGTGATGTCGAGCTCGTCGCCGCCGAGAGGGGTTGCGGCCGTGCCGATCAGGTGCACGGTCGAGCGGCCGGTGCGCCGCGCGGACAGTCCACCGGTGGCGTGGATGTCCGGCAGCGCACCGGCTTTCGCGTGGATGCGCAGCTCAGTGCGCAACGGCGGCGTCGTGGTCGGCGACCAGGCGGAGCTGCTCGCGCACCCAGGTGAGCACCGGGGTGGCGGCCGGATCGTCGGTCAGCGAGGTGAACACGAACGGGCGGCCCTCGCGGACGGCGGTCGAATCACGGTCCATCACGGCCAGATCCGCGCCGACCATGGGGGCCAGGTCGGTCTTGTTGATGACCAGCAGGTCCGAGAAGGTCACGCCCGGGCCGCCCTTGCGCGGCACCTTGTCGCCGCCGGCCACATCGACGACGAAGATCTGCACGTCGATCAGGCCGGAGGAGAAGGTCGCGGTCAGATTGTCACCGCCGGATTCGACCAGGATCAGATCCAGCGGCGGATTCGTCTCGAGCAGGTCGTCGATGGCGTCCAGGTTGGCGGTGATGTCGTCGCGGATCGCGGTGTGCGGGCAGCCGCCGGTCTGCACGGCGCTGATCCGCTCGTCCGGCAGCACCGCGTGCCGCCGCAGGAAGTCGGCGTCCTCGGTGGTGTAGATGTCGTTGGTCAGCACCGCCAGCGACAATTCGTCACGCAGTTGCCGGCACAGCGCGGCCACCAGGGCGGTCTTACCCGAACCGACCGGGCCGCCGATGCCGATCCGCAGCGGCTCGCCCGGGGTGCGCTCGCGCTTGGGGCGGTCGTGCGCGTGATCGTGCGGCTCGCCGTCGATGAGATGTGGGGGCATGGGCGAATGTCCTTTCCTACGATGCGAACAGCGGCATATCCCGCTCGACGTGCCGCTGGGCGAGCACGTCTTGCAGCGGATCCGAGAGTGCCGCAAGACCTTTCACGGCCTCGGCGGCGGTCCGGTCGCACAGCTCGGTGAGCCGGACGGTACCGGCGGCGACCGTGGCGGGGTCCAGGGCCAGCAGGCGCTGGGCGGCGGTCGCGGCCCCGGTCATGGTGGTATAGACCACGATTGCGGCGATCTGTTCCGGCGTCGCCTGCGCGACCGTGCCGACCACGCCGAAGACGGTGGACAGGTGCGGCCGCGCGCCGAGCGACCAATCCCGTTGCGGCCACACCTGTTTGGCCAATCGCAGCAGGCCCCTCCCCTGCGCCCGGGACGCGGTGCGGGCCGCGGGCGCCGGGGTGCGCGCGTCGGCCTCCGCCTCGGCGCGCACCGGGTCCAGCTCGCCGCCGCACACCGCCGCGGCCAGCGACGCCGCCACCAGCCCGGAGGTCCGGATGCGCCGCCGCAGATACGACTCCACGCTCGCCGCATCCCGCACCAGCCCGGACGCGATCGCCTCCTCGACGCCGCCGGAGTGCACGTGTCCCCCGATCGGCAGCCGCGAGTCGGCCAGCGTCATCAAGATCGCCAGGCTCATCGGCGCACTTCCGGGGCTTGCACGGTTCGATCCTAGGCGCAGCCTCCCGCTGGCCCCGCAGGTGGTCGCGTCGTCGCCCCGGTCACACTCGCTTGACCTGAACTTATATTGAGATTGCACGGTGGGTCGCATGTATGCGATTCGTCTGCACGAGTTCGGACCGGCCGGAAACCTGCGCTACGAGAGCCTCGACGATCCGGTGCCGGGTCCCGGCCGGGTGCGGATCAAGGTGGCGGCGGCCGGAGTGCATCTGGTGGACACCGCGCTGCGGGAAGGAAAGCCGGGGCCGTATCCGCGGCCGGAGTTGCCCACCGTGCCGGGGCGGGAGGTCGCCGGAACCGTCGATCGAGTGGGACCGGAGGTGGACGAGACCTGGCTCGGCACACCGGTTGTCGCGCATCTGGGCGCGGCGCCCGGCGGGTACGCGGAGCTCGTGGTGACCGAAGTCGAACGGCTGCACGAGATCTCGGCCGATCTCGACCCGGCCGAGGCGGTGGCCATGATCGGCACCGGCCGAACCACGCTGGGCATCCTGCAATTCGCCACGCTCGAGCCCGGGGCGGTGGCCATCGTGACGGCCGCGGCCGGTGGTATCGGCACCCTGCTGGTGCAATACCTGAACAATGCCGGGCTCACGGTGATCGGCCTCGCGGGCGGTCCCGCGAAAACGGAGATGGTCGCCGCCAACGGCGCCGAACTCGCCCTGGACTACCTGCGCCCCGACTGGCCCGACCGCGCCCGCGCCCGCTTCGGCGACCGCCCCGCCGCCCTGCTGTTCGACAGCGTCGGCGGCGAAACGGCCCGGACCGCAACGGATCTGCTCGCAGAGAACGGCCAGCGGCTGGTCTACGGCTGGTCCGCCGGTGCACCACTCACTTTGGACGAGGACTACCTGCGCGACCGCCGCATCACCTCCGAGGAGGTCCTCGGCCCCAAGATGCTCGACCGCGCCGGAGGCATCCGCAACCTCGAAACCCACGCCCTGAACCAATGGATCACCGGCCACCTCCGCCCCGCAATCCACCGCTTCCCCCTACCCGAAGCCGCCACCGCCCACCACGCCCTCGAAACCCGCTCCACAACAGGCAAAGTCGTCCTGATTCCGTGAATTTGCACGACCGGTGCCCGAATGACGGAAAGGTGGTTCAGCGGCGGAAGCCGCGGGACATGAAGCGGTGGGCCGGGCCTCGGGTGAGTTCGGTCCAGGCCTGGAGTGGGGCGCTCCACCAGGGGGCGATTTCCAAGGGTTTGGCGACCACCGCGTGGCATACGACGTCGGCTGCCTCGTCGGCCGTCAGGCCGGGCATGCTCCCGAAGTTGGTGGGGGCGCTCATGCGGGTGTGGACCAGGGGCATGTATACCGAGGTCGTCGTCACGTTGTCGGCGGCGATTTCGGTGGCCACGGTGCGTAACCATGTGTCGAAGGCCGCCTTCGAGGCGGTGTAGGCCGACCAGCGCGGCGTGGGCGGCATGCGCAGGCCCCAGGTGGAGATGTTGACGATGTGGCCCGCGCGGCGTTCGCGCATGGCGGGTAGCAGGGTCAGCAGCAGGCGGACGGGGCCGAGGTAGTTCACGTCGATGGTGCGGGTGAAATCGTGGAAGCGGTCGTAGGATTCGTCGAGCGCGCGCCGAATCGACCTGCCCGCGTTGTTGATCACCACATCCACGTGCCCGTGCGCGTCGAGCAGGTCGCGGCCCAGCCGGTCGGTGGCGTCCATATCGGTGAGGTCGGCGCGGTAGACGTGCGCGGTCCCGCCCTCGGCGCGGATCTCCTCCGCCACCGCCTCCAGGTCCTCCAGCGAGCGCGCCACCAGCGCCACCACCGCCCCGGCGACGCCGAGTTTGCGCACGGTGGCCTTGCCGATGCCGTGCGAGGCCCCCGTCACCAGCACCACCCGGCCGGAAACCGCCTCGCGCAGCGCCCTTTCCCGCGGCCGCGAGGTCGGATACAGCAGCCGCGTCGCCACCCGCTCGGCCAGTGGTCGGCCATTGGCTGTGGTCTCGTTCACACTTCCGACTCTAGGCGGCGGGGATGATCTCCGCTCGGGAACCCGACGACGCCCGCACCCGCGCACCGGGCGTGACCAACTCGCGTTCCGGCAGCCATACAGTAATCGGCATGGCCGAACGTTCCTACCATCACGGCGACCTGCGCGCGACGCTGCTCACCCGGGCCGAGGAGATGCTGCGGGTGTCCGGCACGAACGACATGTCGCTGCGCGAACTCGCCCGGGTGGTGGGCGTCAGCCACGCCGCGCCGCGCCGGCATTTCGCGGACAAGGCGGCGCTGCTGGAAGCCCTTGCCGCCGAGGGGTTTCGCCGCCTGGGCGCGGTGCTGACCCGGGCCGCCGAGCGCGACGACCGGAGCGTGGCGGCCACCCTCACCGATATCGGCATGGCCTACGTGCGGTTCGCCACCGCCAACCCGGCGCTGCTGGACCTGATGTTCGCCAGCAAACACCGCACCGACGCCTCCGAGGAACTGCGCCGCGCCGCCGAGGACACCTTCGCCTCGGTCGTCGCGCTGATCGCGGCCGCGCAGGAGGCCGGAGATCTGGTACCCGACGACCTCCACCGAGTCGGCACGGTACTGCTGGCGACTCTGCAGGGACTCGCGTCGCTGATCACTTCCGGCATGGTCGACACCCTCGACGACGAACTCATCGCCTACACGATCGAATCGGTGCTGACCGGTTTGACGCCCCGGACTTGATCGGCCGCCCCGGCCGTGCCCTGCCCGCGCGACCGCGCGCCCACCAGCACCGCCACCGCCATCAGCACCAGCAGCCCCGCGCCGACCGACACCGCCACGTGCATACCGGTGACGAACGACGCCCGCGCCGAATGCGCCAGCGCCGCATCGCCGCCCGCGCGCACGACGGTCTCGCCGAGCGTGGCCGCGAAATCGCCGCCGGACCGGAACACCAGGGCCGCCAGCGACCCCAGCAGCGACAGGCCCAGCGCATTGCCGAGTTCGAAACTGGTCTCGGAGATGCCGACCGCGGAACCGGCCCGCTCCGCCGGAACCGACGACACCGCCACCTCCGACACCATCGTGAACACGATGCCGTATCCGATGCCCGACACCGTGGAACCCGCGACATACCAGGCGATTCCGGCGTCCACGCCGATGCCGAGGATCATCAGGTTGCCGATCGCGGCCGCGCTCAGGGCGAGCACGAACGACGCCCGGGTGCCCAGTCGGCGCGCGATCCGCGCGCCGCTCATCGAGAACACGAACACCACCGCCGCCGCCGGAATGCTCAGCAGCGCCGCGGCGAGCGCGTCGCGCCCGGCCACCGACTGCAGATAGATACTGGTCAGATAGCTCATCCCGGCCAGCGACATCATGCCGATGGTGGACGAGCCGATGGCGATCGAGAAATACCCGCGCCGGAACAGCTTCAGATCCAGCAGCGGATCGGCCAGCTGCCGCTGCCGCCGCACGAACAACACCAGCACGACGATGCCGACCACACCGGCCACCACCACCAGCGCGTCGAAGCCCTCGGCCGCGGCCTGTTTCACCGCGTACACCAGCGGCAGGATGCCGCCGATCGACATGGCCACGCTGAGCAGATCCAGCGGCCCGCGCCCCGTGCTGCGATGCTCCGGCAGCACGAACGGACCCATCGCCAGCAGAATCACCAGCACCGGGATATTGATCAGGAAGACCGAACCCCACCAGAAGTTGTGCAGCAGCAGGCCGCCGATGACCGGGCCCACCGCCGACCCGCCCGCGAAGAACGCCGTCCACACGCCGATGGCGGTGCCGCGCACCCGCGGATCCGGGAACAGGCTGGAGATGAGCGCCAGGCTCGACGGCAGCAGCGTCGCGCCGCCCATGCCCATCAGCGCCCGGGCGGCGATCAGCACCCCGGCGCTCGGCGCGAACGCCGCCAGCACCGAGGCCAGGCCGAACACCGACGCGCCCACCAGCAGGATATTGCGGCGGCCGATGCGATCGCCCAGGTTGCCCATGGTGATCAGCAATCCGGCGATCATGAAGCCGTAGATGTCGAGGATCCAGAGCTGCTGGGCGGCCGAGGGATCCAGTTCGGCGGTGAGCGTCGGCATGGCCAGGAACAACACCGACATATCCATCGACACCAGCAGCACCGGCAGGATCAACACCGCCAGGCCCAGCCACGCGGCGCGCGAGGTCACGGGTGTGCGGGTATCGAGGTCGGTCATCACCTATCCTTTTCCGAGCAGTGCGTACAACGTACGCGGGCAGATCGGGTACAGCGTACGCACCCGGTCGCGAAAATGAAAGCGAGTTATCGATGACGGAGCCGAAGCTCACCCGTGCCGCCATCGTCGACGCGGCCATCGGGCTCGCCGACGAGGCGGGCCTGGAGGCGCTGTCGATGCGGCGAATCGCCGAGCGGCTGGGGGTGGGCGCGATGTCGCTGTACCGGCACGTCCCGAACAAGGACACGCTGCTGGCGGAGATGACCGACGAGGTGGCCCGGCGCAACCCCTATCCGGACCCGCGGCCCGGCTGGACCTGGCGGGACCGGGTCACCATCGCGGCCGATATCGATTGGCGCCTGTACCAGGAACATCCGTGGGTGCTGTTCACCTTCGCGGTGCCGCGCTACAACTTCGGCAGGCACAGCATGACCTGCCTGGCCTGGCTGGTGGAGGGCTTCACCGAGCTGACCGACGACCGGCGCGAGGCCACCCGGATGTCGCTGTCGGTGTGGAGCTACATCTCCGGCATCGCGCTGCAACAGGTCAGTGCCACGCTGCTGGCCAAGCGCGACAGCGAGGAGGAGATCTCCGGAATGGCCGCGCTGCTGGAGGGCGCGCCGCTGTGGCCGTCCCCGCCCGCGCTGGCGCCGCTGGAGGGCACCGGCCGGGGCGATCTGCTGAATCCGGAGCGGATGCTGCGGTCCGGACTGGATGCGCTGTGCGACGGTTTCGCGGCGCGGCGGTGACCTCGCCCGCGCGGCGCGCCCGGGGTCGTCAGTCCACGACGAGGGCGTAGACGAAGCCGTCCCAGCCCTTGGCGCCGACGGTCTGCAGGACGGTGCCGTCCAATCGCGGCTCGGCGGCGACGAATTCGATGACCTCGCGGCTGCCGCGCACGGACGCGTCGTCGGGGTCGCCGTCGACCAGGCCGCCGCGGCGGACCACGTTGTCCACCACGATCACCGAGCCGGGCCGGGTCAGCCGCAGCGCCCAGCGCACGTACTCGGTGTTGTTGGCCTTGTCGGCGTCGACGAAGACCAGGTCGAACGGCTCGGGATGCTCCTGCGCCAGCACCGGCAGCGTGTCCAGCGCCGCGCCGACCCGGATGTCCACCCGATCGCCGACGCCCTTGCGGTCCAGGTTCTCCCGGGCCACCCGCGCATGCTCCGGGTCGAATTCCAGGGTGACGACCCGGCCCTGCGGGCCGACCGCACGCGCCAGCCACAGCGCGCTGTAGCCGCCGAGGGTGCCGATCTCCAGCGCCCGCCCCGCGTGCAGCGACCGCGCGATCAGGTGCAGGAATTTGCCCTGCGGCGGGGAGACGTCGATGGCAGGGAGCCCGGCCGCCGAATTCGCTTGTTCCACATCCTGATCCCCGTGGCCGATGAGGGTGTCCACGAGGTAGCGATCCACGTCGCTCCAGTCCGCTTTCGTCATACCGGCCAGTCTGCCACCGCAGCGGATCAGAACAGGAAGTAGCGCTGCGCCATCGGCAGTTCCACCGCCGGGTCCTCCGCCCACACCTCGCCGTCGACGCGGACGGTGAAGGTGTCGGGGTCGACCTCGATGCGCGGCATGGCGTCGTTGTGCGGCAGGTCGGCCTTGGTGCGCCCGCGCACGTTCGCGACCGGCGCCAGTCTCCGGTTCACCCGCAGCCGTTCCGCCAGCCCGGCCTCCACGGCCTGTTCGGACACGAAGTGCAGCGACGCGCCCGCCGCCACGGTCGGCGCCGCCCCGAACATGGGCCGCGGCCGCACCGGCTGCGGTGTCGGGATCGAGGCGTTGGCATCGCCCATGGCCGCCCACGCGATCGCGCCGCCCTTGAGCACCGCGTGCGGCCGCACCCCGAAGAACGCCGGTTCCCACAGCACCAGGTCGGCCAGCTTGCCCACCTCGACCGAGCCGATCTCGTGATCGAGGCCGTGCGTAATCGCCGGGCAGATGGTGTATTTCGCGACGTAGCGCCGGACCCGGTGGTTGTCGGCGGCCCCGTCGCCGGGCAGCGCGCCGCGGCGGCGCTTCATCACGTGCGCGCTCTGCCAGGTGCGCAGCACCACCTCGCCGATGCGGCCCATCGCCTGCGCGTCGGAGCCGATCATCGAGATCGCGCCGAGATCGTGCAGCAGGTCCTCGGCGGCGATGGTGGAGGGCCGAATCCGGCTCTCCGCGAACGCCAGATCCTCCGGGATCGCCGGATTCAGGTGATGGCACACCATGAGCATGTCCAGATGCTCGTCGAGGGTGTTGACGGTGTGCGGCCGGGTCGGGTTGGTGGAGCTGGGCATCACGTTGGGATGCGCCGCGACGGTGATGATGTCGGGCGCGTGCCCGCCGCCCGCGCCCTCGGTGTGATACGAGTGGATGGCGCGGCCCGCGATGGCGGCCAGCGTGTCCTCCACGAATCCGGCCTCGTTCAACGTGTCCGAGTGCAGCGCTACCTGCACGCCCGCCGCGTCCGCCACGGTCAGGCAGGCGTCGATGGCCGCGGGCGTGGTGCCCCAGTCCTCGTGCAGCTTGAAACCGCCCGCGCCGCCGCGCAATTGCTCCCACAGCGCCTCGGGCCGCACGGTATTGCCCTTGCCCAGCAGCAGGATGTTCACCGGCCAGCCGTCGGTGGCCTCGAGCATCCGGCCCAGATGCCAGGCGCCCGGGGTGACGGTGGTGGCCTTGCTGCCCTCGGCCGGTCCGGTGCCGCCGCCGATCAGCGTGGTGATGCCGTTGCCCAGCGCCTCGTCCAGCAGCTGCGGGCAGATGAAGTGCACGTGGCAGTCGATGCCGCCCGCGGTGACGATGCGGCCGTTGCCCGCGATGATCTCGGTCGAGGGCCCCACCACCAGCCGCGGATGCACCCCGTCCATGATGTCCGGGTTGCCCGCCTTGCCGATCGCGCAGATGCGGCCGTCGCGAATGCCGATGTCGGCCTTGATGATTCCCCAGTGGTCCACGATCACCGCGCCGGTGATGACGGTGTCGGGCGTGCCCTCGGCGCGGGTGGCGCGGGCCTGACCCATGGATTCGCGCAGCACCTTGCCGCCGCCGAAGACGGCCTCGTCACCGGCGAGACCCGGTCCGCCGCTGCGATCCTCGGTGATCTCGATGAGTAGATCGGTGTCCGCCAACCGGATTCGGTCCCCGGTGGTGGGCCCGAACAGCTCGGCGTAGCGGGGGCGGGAGAGTTCGGCCATCAGGCGTCCAGCTTTCCGGGGGCGTCGAGTGAGATGCCGTGCACCTCGCGGGCGCCGCGCAGCGGGATCAGCGAAACCCGCTGCCCCAGGCCCGGTTCGAAGCGCACCGCGGTACCGGCGGGAATGTCGAGGCGGCGGCCGCGGGCGGCGGCGCGGTCGAACTCCAGGGCCGCGTTCGCCTGCGGGAAGTGCACGTGGCTGCCGACCTGCACCGGCCGGTCACCGGTATTCACCACGTCCAGTTCGATGCGGTCGGCGCCCGGGTTGATCTCGATCGGGTCTGCGGCATAGAGGAATTCGCCCGGCACCGGCCGCGCGAAAATGTCTGATTTAACCGAATCTTCATGTAGCATGGTCGCGTACCTCAGCCGATGGGGTGGTGGACGGTCACCAGCTTGGTGCCATCCGGGAAGGTCGCCTCCACCTGCACGTCGTGAATCATCTCCGGGACACCGTCCATGACGTCCGCGCGGGTGAGAACCGTTCGGCCCGAGGCCATCAGCTCGGCCACGGTGCGACCGTCGCGGGCGCCCTCGAGCACGTGATCGGTGATGATCGCGACCGCCTCGGGGTGATTGAGCCTCAGGCCGCGGGCTTTTCGGCGCCGGGCCAGCTCGGCCGCGTAGCTGAGCATCAGCCGTTCCTGCTCATGCGGCGACAATCGCATGCATGCTCCTCCGCGAATCGATAGCCGGGGATGGGGGAATTCTGGCACGGCCGCACGCGGGCGCCGTGGCGAAACTCAGCTGTCGGCAGCGAGATTCTGCAACCGCACCTGGCCGCGGGCGACCGCGCGGTCCTGCTCGTCGACGATGACGACCTGCCACAGCTGCTGCGACCGGCCGCGATGAATCGGCGTGGCCTCGCCGCGCAACACACCCTCGCGCACCGCGCGCAGGAAGTCGGTGATGTTGTTCACGCCGACCACGGTGCCGCGCTCGCCGTACCAGACGCCCGCGGCGACGCTGGCCAGGGTTTCGATGACGGTGCAGTACACGCCGCCGTTGACGATTCCGGCGGGCTGGAACAGTTGCGGCGAGACCACCCATTCACCGACGACCCGATCGGGTCCGATCTCGGTGTACTTCAGGCCGATCAGATCCGAGAAGGTGCCTTCGCTGAAGCGGGTCATCATCTCGGGAGTCATATCCGCGAGCGAACGAACCTCGGGCTCATCGTGCTGTGCCATAGGAAAACATTTACACAAGGCAACTACCAGCCGGTTGGCGGGTGTGCCGATCGGCCGGGTGAACCACGGAACCGATTGCCGCCCAGGGATATCGAACGAAGCGGCGGGCCCCCCGGGAGGAGGGGCCCGCCGCGGCAGAGGATCGGGGGTCGCTGCAGCCCTCAGCGACACTCACGCGATCCGAACGCCGCAGTCAGTGTAGGTCAGGCTTACCTAACAAAGCAAGAGGCACGCGGGGTCGCGGCTATCGGGACTGCACGAGCACCAGGCGGTTGGCAACCCGGCGCGTGCGATGTCCCAGGCAGGTCGTGCGGCGCACCGGCAAGCCGCGCTCCTGCAGGGCCGTCAGCAGGCCCTCGCCGCGCCGCGCGCCCACCTCGGGCGAGGTGCCCGCCAGGTCCGGCACATAGGTCGCGGCGCCCATGACGGCCTCGCCGACCAGCTCCCAGAACCGGCCCGGATCCAGCCCGGCGTGCCGGGCGAGGCTCTGCTGCACCATTGTCAGCGAGGCGTCGCAGCGATGGGCCAGCCAGACGAACATCGCCCGTTCGCACGGCAGCGCCACCACGCCGGGCTCCCCCGCCGCCGCGTCGCCGTCGACGACGCGAATCGTGGTGTCCGACAACCCCGCCCAGTCGACGCCGCCGTCGTTGTCGGTGTGCAGCCACAGGTTCTCCAGCCCGGGATCCCAGGCGCGGCCCTCGGCCACCAGCAGCGCGGTGACCCGGCCGATCACGCCGTGCACCAGCGCCGTGGCCACCACCTCGGCCGCGATGTCGGCGCTGATCATCTCCGCGGCGTGCCGGTGATACATGAGCTCGATGCGGCCCTCGCGGTTCCCGTCGGCCAATCGCCACCAGCGGCGCCGGGCCTGTTCGGCGATCGCCGCCACGGCGTACACCCGCGGATGTTCCGGCTGCAGCGAGCGCAGTCGCGCACAGGCCCGCCCGAACACCGCCTCGGAGCGAGTGGTCGGGCGAGCGGTCATCGGTTCGTACATCGAACCTCCTCTGTCGATTGGCGGTGCGGGCCGAAACGGAAGATAGGTTAGGCTTACCAGACTCGCCGAGCAATGAAAGTAATCACGTCAGGAGTTATTCGTCGCCGTGCCCGCTGAAGTCACCCGTAAACGGCATCGTGCGGCCGGTCTGCTCGTTCTGTCCGGATTACTGCTGGTCGCGGCCGTCGCGGGGATCGCGATCGGCGCGCGATCGCTGTCGCCGGGCGACGTGTTGCACACCCTGGCGTGTCCGGGCGGCTGGCCGCTGAGCTGCCCGGCCCGCACGCCCGCCGATCAGATCGTGCGCGAATTGCGGCTGCCGCGAACCGGACTCGCCGTGGTGACCGGGCTGGCGCTCGGCATGGCGGGCGCGCTCATGCAGGGCTACACCCGCAATCCGCTGGCCGACTCCGGGCTGCTGGGCCTCAATGCCGGGGCCGCCTTCCTGGCCGCGCTGAGCATCCACTTCCTCGCGCTGACGCGACCCGAGCAGTACATCTGGTTCGCGTTCGCCGGGGCGCTGGTCGCGGGCCTGGTGGTGTTCGGTGTCTCGGCGCTGGGCGGCGCCACCGCGAGCCCGCTGAGCCTGGTGCTCGCGGGCGCGGCGGTCACCGCGTTCCTGCAGGCGCTCACCAATACCGTCGTCCTGCTCGATCCCGCGTCCATGGACACCTACCGGTTCTGGATCATCGGCTCGATCTCCGGCCACGACGCGACCGTGCTGCGGCAGGTGCTGCCGTTCATCGCGCTCGGCGCCGTGCTGGCCTGCTGTGCCGCACCGGGTTTGAACGCCCTGAGCCTGGGCGAGGACGTGGCGCGCGGACTGGGCGTGCACATCGGCCGCAACCGCGCCCTCGGCCTGGCCGCGGTCGTGCTGCTCACCGGCGCCGCCACCGCCGCCGTCGGCCCCCTCGCCTTCCTCGGCCTGCTGGTCCCCCACCTGGCCCGCATGCTCACCGGCCCCGATCACCGCTGGCTGCTTCCCTATTCGGCCCTGCTCGGCGCGTTGGTGCTGCTGGTGGCCGACATCATCGGCCGAGTCCTCGCCCGCCCCGGCGAACTCCAGGCCGGAATCATCCTGGCCGCCTTCGGCGCCCCGTGCTTCGTCTACCTGGTGCGACGGCGAAAGGCGGTGGGGCTGTGAGTGTCTCGACACTGTCGCGGGTGCGGCCCGCGGTGCGCGCCGGGCGGTTGTCCGCGGTGCTGCGAATCACCGTGCTGCTCACCGTGATCGCGCTGGCGGCCGGGGTGGTCGTGCTGTTCGCGGTGGATATCGCCATCGGCGAGTACACGATTCCGGTCGGGCGGGTGCTGGAGGTGCTGGCCGGGGGTGGGAGCCGGGCGCAGCGGTTCATCGTCGTCGACTCGCGGCTGCCGCGGGCGGTGACGGCCGTGGTGGCGGGGGGCGCGCTGGGCACCGCGGGCGCGGTGACCCAGTCGATTCTGCGGAATCCGCTGGCCAGTCCGGATGTGCTGGGCATCACCTCGGGGGCGAGCCTCGCCGCGGTGGCCGTGCTCGCCGGAACCGGTGGCGCGACAACGGGTGTCGCGGCCGCGCTCGGGGTGCCGCTGGCCGCGCTGGCGGGCGGGCTGGGCACCGCGGTGCTCATCTACCTGCTCGCCTGGGGTCGCACCGGCGCGGGAACGGCCGGAGTCAGCGGGCTGCGGCTGGTCCTGCTCGGCATCGGCGTCAACGCCATGCTGATCGCCGGGATCAACTGGCTGCTCACCCGCGCCAGCCTGGCCGACGCCACCCGCGCGCAGCAGTGGCTGACCGGCTCGCTCGGCGGCGCGGACTGGGGGCGGGCCGTGCCCGCGGCCCTCGGATTCGGGCTGGTGCTGGCGGTCGCCGCCGGGTCGGCGCACACGCTGGCCGCCCTGCGCTTCGGCGACGACACCGCCCGCGCGCTCGGCGTGCGCGTGCAGACCCGGCAGGCGGTGCTGATCGGCGCGGCGGTGACCGGGGCCGCGCTCGCGACCGCCGCCGTGGGACCGCTGGCCTTCGTCGGATTGGCCGCGCCGCAGATCGCGCGCCGACTGCTGCGCGCGCCCGGCGAACCGATCGTCGGGTCCGCGCTCGTCGGCGCGCTCGTGGTGATCGGCTCGGATGTGGCCGCCCGCACCGTCTTTCCCGTCGACCTGCCGGTCGGCATCGTCACCGCCGCGCTGGGCGGACCGTTCCTGCTGTTGCTGCTCGTGCGCGCGAACCGGAAGGCGACCTGAGTCATGACCGCGACCCCGCATCGGCTGCACGCCGACGACCTCACCCTCGGCTACGGCGGCCGGGTGGTGATCGACGATCTCTGTCTCGCCGTCGAACCCGGCCTGATCACCACCGTCATCGGCCCCAACGGCTGCGGCAAGTCCACGCTGCTGCGCGCGCTGGGCCGGCTGCTGCGCCCGCAGACCGGGCGAATCCTGTTGGACGGCAAGGCGATCGCCACCATGAAGACCCGCGACGTGGCGCGCGTGATCGGCCTGCTGCCGCAGACGCCGAGCGCGCCGGAGGGCCTGACCGTCGCCGATCTCGTTGCGCGCGGCCGCCATCCACACCAGTCGTGGCTGCGGCAGTGGTCCTCCGACGACGAGTCCGAGGTCGCCGCCGCCCTCGCGCAGACCGGCATCGCCGACCTCGCCGACCGCCCGCTCGAGGAACTGTCCGGCGGTCAGCGCCAGCGCGCCTGGATCTCCATGGCGCTCGCGCAGGGCACCGACATCCTGCTGCTCGACGAGCCCACCACCTATCTCGATCTGGCCCATTCGCTCGACGTGCTGGACCTGGTCGACCGCCTGCACGCCGAGCTGGGCCGGACCGTGGTGATGGTGCTGCACGATCTCAACCTCGCCATCCGCTACAGCGACCGGCTGGTCGTCATGCACGCGGGCCGCATCGTCGCCCAGGGCGCCCCGGGCGACATCATCGATGCCGAATTGTTGCGAGAGGTCTTCGGCCTGCGCGCCGAACTGCACGACGATCCCGTCTCCGGCCGCCCGATGATCGTCCCGATCGGCACCCGGCACGTACGCGCTACGATCGGCGGCCCGAATCCGTGCCCCACCTCGCTATGAAATATCCCACACAGCTACCGACCGGTTACGACGACCTGTAGTACGCATTTGTGTCGTTGCCTCCGTAAGCTTGAGGGATGGCAGGTCTTGGTGAACTCGAGAAAGCGGTCATGGACCAGTTGTGGTCGGCCGATGAGCCACAGACGGTCCGGCAGGTTCACGAGGCCCTCGCAGCGCGGCGCGAACTCGCGTACACCACGGTGATGACCGTTCTGCAGCGGCTGGCGAAGAAAAACCTGGTCGTGCAGCAGCGCGATGATCGCGCGCATCGCTACGCGCCCGTGCACACCCGCGACGAACTCGTCGCCAGTCTCATGGTCGACGCGCTGCAACAGGCCGACGAGGTCGGCAGTCGCCGAGCGGCGCTGGTGCACTTCGTCGAAGCGGTCGGTAAGGACGAGGCTGCCGCGCTGCGGGAGGCACTCGCTAAGCTCGAAGAAGCCGAGGCCGCGCGCAACGCGCCCGACGACGACACGGGAGCCGCCCCACCGCAGTAGATTCTGCGATGTCCCGTGGGAGCCGCCGGACCGCAACAGCGCCGCGATCTCGGGCACCCTGGCCCCACAACGCAGTGAGCTGAGCATGAATGCAACCGCGCCGGTATTCGCCGGTCTCGCTTTGCTTCTCGCGGGACCGGTCCCGGCCCTGCTCAGTCGAGCCACCTGGCCGTACCGGACCCCGCGGGCGGCCCTGGTGCTGTGGCAGGCGGTCGCCCTGGCCGCCGTGCTCAGCGCCTTCGGCTCCGGTCTGGCGATCGCGAGCCTGCTGCTGGTCCCCGGCCCCGACGGCCGCCCCACCACCTCCCCCACGCAGGAGATCCACGCGCTGGGGCTGCCGCTGTGGCTGGCGTATGTGGTCGTGTTCGCGCTCACCCTGCTGGTCGGCGCGCGGCTGATCTACGCCGTGGTCCGGGTCGGCGTGCACACCCGCCGCCGCCGGGCGCGCCATCGCATGCTGGTCGACCTGCTCGATCAGGGCGGCGGCGACTACCCGCACGCCGATACCAAGGCCCCCGACATCCGGGTGCTCGGCGCGACCGAGCCCATCGCCTACTGCCTGCCGGGCCTGCGGCGGCGAGTGGTGTTGAGCCAGGGCACCTTCGCCAGCCTGTCCGAGTCGGAGCTCACGGCGATCGTGAGCCACGAGCGGTCGCATCTGCGGGCCCGCCACGATCTGGTGCTGGAGGCGTTCACCGCCGCCCACGAGGCGTTTCCGCGGGTGGTGCGCAGCAAGTCGGCGCTGGACTCGGTGAAACTGCTGATCGAGTTGCTCGCCGACGATTCCGCGGTGAAGGTCACCGGCCCGACGCCGCTGGCCCGCGCGCTGGTGGCGTGCTCGAATTCGACCGCGCCGCAGGGCGCGATGGCCGTCGGCGGGCCCACGACGCTGATCCGCATCCAGCGGCTGACCGGTCCGCTGGGCGATCTGCGCGTGGCCTCCGCCGCGTATGTCATGGCCGCGGCGATCCTGGTCGTGCCCACCATGGCGGTGGCGATTCCGTGGCTGGTGGAGCTGAAGCGGCTGTTCCGTGCCTGAGCCCCGCTTCGCCGACCTGGGCCTCCCGCCGATCCTCGTCCAGGCGCTGCGCCGCGCCGGGCTGGCGACCGCGTTCCCCATCCAGGCCGCGGTCATCCCCGACATTCTCGACGGACGCGACGTATTGGGCCGCGCCGCAACGGGTTCGGGCAAAACGCTGGCATTCGGACTGCCGATGCTGGTCCGGTTGCGCCGCGGGGTGTCCGCACCGGGGAAGCCGCGCGGCCTGATCCTCGCCCCGACGCGCGAGCTGGCGGTGCAGATCGAGCGGGCGCTCGACGACCCGGCGGTCGCCCTGGGTTTGCGGCTCGGCACCGCGGTCGGCGGCGTGCCGATCAAGCGGCAGACCGACCGCCTGGCCCGCGGCGTCGATCTCCTGGTCGCCACCCCCGGCCGGGTCACCGACCTGATCGCCCAGGGCGCGGTCGCCTTGGACGCCGTCCGGGTGGTCACCGTGGACGAGGCCGACCACATGGCCGAACTCGGCTTCCTCGACCAGGTCACCGCGCTGCTCGATCGGGTCCCCGCCGACAGCCAGCACCTGCTGTTCTCCGCGACTTTGGACGAGGCCGTGGATACATTGGTCCAGCGTTATCTTCGCGAACCGGTCGAGCACGCGATCGATAAGGCGGAAACCACCGGCGCACAGCCGGATTCGGCCATGTCGCACCACGTTCTGCGCATCCGCAAGACCGACAAGCGCAAGCTCGCCACCGAAATCGCCGCGCGCCGGGGCCGGACGCTGCTGTTCGTGCGGACGCAGTACGGGGCCGACAAGCTCGCCCGGCAGCTGCGCGAATCCGGTGTCCCGGCGGTGCTGCTGCACGGCGGCCGCGCCCAGAATCAGCGCTCGCGCGCGCTGGCCGCCTTCGCCGACGGGTCGGCCCCGGTGCTGGTCGCCACCGATGTCGCCGCCCGCGGCATCCACGTCGACGACATCTCCCTGGTCGTGCACGTCGATCCCCCGGCCGACCCCAAGGACTACCTGCACCGCGCGGGCCGCACCGCCCGCGCCGGAGCCACCGGCACCGTCGTCACCCTGGTCACCGACGAGGACCGCGACGCCTTCGCCGCGCTGCTGGACCGGGCGGGCATCACCTTCACCGAATCCCGGGTCCATCCCGGCGATCGCGAGCTGGTGGCGCTCACCGGCGCGCGCCCGCCCTCCGGCCGCCCGGTGCCCGATCCGGCCGCACCCCCGGTCGACGACACTCCGCACCCCCGCGACACGCCAGGAAATCGCCGCCGGAATACCCGCCCGCACACCGGGTTCCCGCGCCGCCGCAACCGTTCGGCTAATTGAGCTCGGAAGTGCCTGGGGCGCAGCCCATCCGAACAAACACCACAATCGGGTGAATCCGGGCGCGTTGGTATGCTGGCGGCAGCGTCGACTGTCGAAGGGGATGGCGATGACCGAACGCAAGCCGCCGGGTGTGAGTTACGAATTCTGGCTGGACAAGCAGATTCGCGAGGCCACCGAGCGTGGCGATTTCGACGATCTCCCCGGCAAGGGCAAACCGCTGCCGGATGCCGGGCAACCCTACCGGGAAGACTGGTGGCTCGAGAGCTACCTGCAACGTCAGGGCGTCGGCGGCGAGGGCCTGCTGCCGACCTCCCTGCTGCTGCGCCGCGACCTGGAGCGGCTGCCCGAGACCGTGCGCCGCCTCGGCACCGAATATCAGGTCCGCAGAACGGTCACCGACCTCAACACCCGCATCACCGACTGGTTGCGCATGCCGCACGGCCCCTGGGTGAACGTCGCCCCGGTCGATGTCGACGAGGTTGTCGAACAGTGGCGCAGTCGCCGCCAACCCGTGACGACGACCCCCGAAGCGGCCCGCGGGCACGCCGGATCGGGCCGCGGCGGCACCGATCGCCGGACCACGTGGTGGCGCAGCCTGTTTCGCCGCCGCCCCGAAGCGCACCCGTAGCGATCACGCATCCGGGCCGTGACCAGGACGACCGGACCGGGCCCGGGCTTTCCGCGCATCCCGGGCATTCCCCTACAATGGCCAAAGTGCAGTTTCTTCCAGGCCACACGCCGCCGTACGACCTGACCTACGACGATCTGTTCCTCGTCCCCAATCGGACGGATGTGGCGTCGCGCTTCGATGTCGACCTGTCGACCACCGACGGGACCGGCACGACCATCCCGATCGTGGTGGCCAATATGACCGCCGTCGCCGGTAAGCGCATGGCCGAGACCGTCGCCCGCCGCGGCGGCATCGTCGTCCTACCGCAGGATCTGCCGATCGCCGCGGCCGCCAAGACCATCGGCTACGTGAAGAGCCGCTCGCTCACCGCCGAGACCCCCGTCACCCTCGGCCCCGACCACTCGGTGTCCGAGGCGCTGGCGCTGATCCACAAGCGCTCGCACCGGGCCGTCGTGGTCGTCGAGGACGACCGCCCGGTCGGCGTCGTCACCGAGGCGGCCTGCGCCGACGTCGACCGTTTCGCGCGCCTGCGCACGGTCGCGGCCACCGACTACATCACCGCGCCCGCCGACACCTCGCCGCGCGACATCTTCGAACTGCTCGAATCCCGGCACGCCGACCTGGCCGTGCTGCTGGCCGCGGACGGCACCCTCGCCGGTGTCATGACCCGCACCGGCGCGGTCCGCGCGGGCATCTACACCCCGGCCGTCGACACCGCGGGCAAGCTGCGCGTCGCGGCCGCGGTCGGCATCAACGGCGACATCCCGGCCAAGGCCAAGGCGCTGGTCGACGCGGGCGCCGACGTCCTGGTGATCGATACCGCGCACGGCCACCAGGTGAAGATGCTGGAGGCGCTGCGCTCGGTCGCCGATCTGAAGCTGGGCGTGCCGCTGGCCGCGGGCAACGTGGTCTCCGCCGCCGGGACCCGCGACCTGGCCGAGGCCGGGGCCGACATCATCAAGGTCGGTGTCGGGCCGGGCGCCATGTGCACCACCCGCATGATGACCGGCGTGGGCCGTCCGCAGTTCTCCGCGGTCGCCGAATGCGCCGCCGCCGCACGGGAACTCGGCGTGCACGTGTGGGCCGACGGCGGCGTGCGGCACCCGCGCGACGTGGCGTTGGCGCTGGCCGCGGGCGCGTCGAACGTCATGATCGGCTCCTGGTTCGCGGGCACCTACGAGTCGCCCGGCGATCTGCGCACCGACCGCAACGGCACCGCCTACAAGGAGAGCTTCGGCATGGCGTCCAAGCGCGCCGTGGCCGCCCGCACCGCCTCCGACTCCGGCTTCGACCGGGCCCGCAAGGCGCTGTTCGAGGAGGGCATCTCCTCCTCCCGCATGCGCCTGGACCCCGAGCGCCCCGGCGTCGAGGACCTCATCGACCACATCTGCTCCGGCGTCCGCAGCGCCTGCACCTACGCCGGCGCCCGCACCCTGGCCGAACTGCACGACCGAGCCGTCCTCGGCGTCCAGTCCGCCGCCGGCTTCGCCGAGGGCCGCCCCCTGCCCTCCGGTTGGTGATCTCTCCGTAGCCCCGACGCGCTCTCCCTGCGGTTCCAGCGCGCCCGCTCACCGCGGTTCCAGCGCGCCCGCTCACCGCGGTCCCAGCGCGCCCGCTCACCGCGGTCCCAGCGCGCCCGCTCACCGCGGTCCCAGCGCGCCCGCTCACCGCGGTCCCAGCGCGCCCGCTCACCGCGGTCCCAGCGCGCCCGCTCACCGCGGTCCCAGCGCGCCCGCTCACCGCGGTCCCAGCGCGCCCGCTCACCGCGGTCTCTGCGTGCCATCTCCTCGCGGTCCTGGCGCGCCACCTCACCATGGTCCCGGCGTGCTTTTGGCCGGGACCACGGTGAGATTCCGGCCAAAAGCACGCCGGAATCACAAGGTGCACCCGGAAGGACACGACGACCGACCGGGACGAGACCGGCGCGGCGACCGTACTGTGGTCGGGGCAACCGGGGCGGGGCGGCGTGGAGCCGGTAGCATGAGAATTGCCTTGTTCGGGAGCTCGGCTTCCGGGGTGGGCACTCATACGAATCCGTACGCACTGCGAAAGGAACCAGTTGTCACCCGCGTCCGAGGGCGCCACACAGGAGGGCTCCTCTACCGAGCCGGGTGACCAACCCGGCGCCTCCGACCTCGCAGACCCCCTCCAACCGGGACGGTGCTGACGGTGTCGGTCGTTCTCACGCTGCTCAGCCTGGTGGGGTTCGTCGCCCTCACCGCGGGCACCGCACTGTTCGTCGCCGCCGAATTCTCGCTCACCGCGCTCGAGCGCAGCACCGTCGAGGCGCATGCGCGCGACGGTGACCGGCGCGCCCGGCAGGTCCGCCGCGCCCACCGCACCCTCTCGTTCCAGCTGTCCGGCGCACAGCTGGGCATCACCATCACCACCCTGGTCACCGGTTTCATCGCCGAGCCGGTGCTGGCCCGGCTGTTCGAGCCGATCTGCACCGCGATCGGATTGAGTCCCGGTGCCGCACAAGGCGTCTCGCTGGTGGCGTCGCTGGTGCTGGCCACCTCGCTGTCGATGATCTACGGCGAGCTGGTCCCCAAGAACATCGCGATCACCGCGCCGCTGGGCACCGCACGCGTGGCCGCCGTGCCGATGATCGCGTTCTCCTCGGTGTTCGGCTGGCTGATCAATTTCCTCAACGGCGTCGCGAACTGGGCGGTGCGCCACATGGGCATCGAACCCGCCGAGGAACTGCGCTCGGCGCGCTCCCCGCAGGAACTCGGCTCGCTGGTGCGCACCTCCGCCCTGCGCGGGTCGCTGGATCAGCGCACCGCGCAGGTGGTCGACCGCTCGCTGCAGTTCGGTGAGCGCAGCGCCGAGGAATTGATGACCCCGCGCGTGAAGATCGAAACCCTCGACCAGGACGACACCATCGCCGACCTCATCGCCGCCGCGGGCCGCACCGGCTTCTCCCGGTTCCCGGTCATCGACGGCGATCTCGACGACACCCTCGGCGTCGTGCACGTCAAGCAGACGTTCCTGTTCCCGGCCGGGCAGCGGCGCACCATCAGGCTGCGCGACCTCGCACACGCCGTGCCGATCGTCCCGGCCAGCCTGGACGGCGACGAGGTGCTGGAGCGGGTGCGCGCCGACGGCATGCAGGTGGCGCTCGTCGTCGACGAGTACGGCGGCACCGCGGGCATGGTCACGATGGAGGACATCATCGAGGAGATCCTCGGCGACGTGCGCGACGAGCACGACGAGGAGGAACTGGTCGTGCGCCGCACGGCCGCGGGCTGGAACTGCTCGGGTCTGCTCCGCATCGACGAGATCTCCCGCGCCACCGGTTACGACGCCCCCGAGGGCGAGTACGAGACCCTGGGCGGGCTGGTCCTCACCGAACTGGGCCGCATCCCGGACGTCGGCGACGAGATCCTGCTCCCGGAACCCGGTGCCGCACACCAGCATTCGCTGGATCCGCACGTGCGCGGCGGCTGGCTGGCCCGGGTGGAGCGGATGGACGGCCGCCGCATCGACCGGGTGCTGCTGCGCCCGGTGGACGCCGACGCCAAGTCGACCTGGGAGCTGAGCCATGGGTGACCTGTTCGGCGTGCTGCTGACGCTGATCCTGCTGGCGGGCAACGCCTTCTACGTCGCCGCCGAGTTCGCGCTCATCTCCGCCCGCCGCGATCGGCTGGAAATCCTTGCCGCCCAAGGTAAGCGGGGCGCGCACACGGTCATCCGCGCGGGCGAGCACCTGTCCATGATGCTGGCCGCCGCGCAGCTGGGCGTCACCATCTGCTCGCTGCTGCTGGGCCGCATCGGCGAACCGGCGGCGGCGCACCTGCTGCAGCGGCCGTTCGATCTGGCCGGGCTGCCGGATCAGCTGCTGCATCCGGTCTCGTTCGCGCTGTCGCTGGCGATCGTGGTCATGCTGCACATGCTGCTGGGCGAGATGATCCCGAAGAACATCGCCCTGGCCGGTCCGGAACGCGTTGCGCTGCTGCTGGTTCCGATCATGCTGGCGTGGCTGCGGCTGGCCCGCCCGCTCATCGTGTTCTACAACAAGGCCGCCAACCTGAGCCTGCGCGCGCTGCGCATCGAGCCCAAGGACGAGCTCGACGCGACGGTGTCGTCGGTGGAGCTGGCGGAGATGATCGGCGAGTCACGCTCGCAGGGCCTGCTCGACGAGGAGGAGCACCGCCGCCTCACCCAGGCGCTGGGCACCACCGACCGCATCGTCGCGGATGTGATGGTGCCGCTGGCGAAGACGCGGTCGGTGCCGCTGCGCGGCGACGGCACCACGCTCGGCGATATCGAGAACGCGGTCGCCGAGACCGGGTTCTCCCGCTATCCCGTGCGCGCCCACGACGGCTCGCTGGTCGGCTACCTGCACGTGAAGGACGTGCTGGACAAGGTCGCCGACGACGCGGCCGGACCGTCGACGCCCATCCCCCGCACCGATATCCGCCCGCTGCCGACGGTCAGCATGGGCACCACGCTGTACGAGGCGCTGGCCCGGCAGCGGCGCACCAACAGCCATCTCGGCCGGGTGATCGACAGCCGCGGCAATACCGTCGGCATCGTGGCGCTCGAGGATCTGGTGGAGGAGTTCGTGGGCACGGTGCGCGACGCCACCCACCGGATCGCGGAATGAGCAGGACGGCCACGGGAATTCGCGTGCTACCCGAGTCCGCATGGCGGGCTCGGGCGGCCGCGCATCGGGACCGGGCCGACGAGCTGGTCCGCCCGTATCTGGAGCACCGCGCCGCCGGGATGAAACACCCCGTCATCGACTTCCTGTTCACCTACTACGGCCACAAACCGGCCCAGCTGCGGCGCTGGCATCCGGGTTACGGCGTGGCCCTGGCGAATGCGACGGAGTACGCCGGATCGCGCGGCTACCACCAGGTTTCGGGACCCGCCTGGACCGCCTCCCCCGACTTCCTCTCCCGCCGCCGCGACACCATCCGCTTCGTGGCGAATCTTCTGCGCGCCACCGCATCCCGGCCGCCGCAGCTGTCCTGCTTCGGATTGCACGAGTGGGCGATGGTGTACCGGACCGACGCGGTGCGCCACGAGCAGGTGCCGCTGCGCCTGACGCCCGCCGCCACCGATGCGGTGGTGGAGTCGATGTCGTTGCGCTGCACGCATTTCGACGCGTTCCGCTTCTTCACCCCGGAGGCGGCGCCGCGCAATGCGGAACCGCTCACCCGCGACGATCAGGTGCGCCGCGAGCAGCCCGGCTGCCTGCACGCGAACATGGACCTCTACAAGTGGGGTTTCAAGCTGATCCCGCTGATCGATGCCGAACTGCTGCTGGACTGCTTCGCCCTGGCCTGCGCCGCACGCGAACTCGACATGCGGGCCAGCCCGTACGACCTGTCCGAATTCGGCTATTCCCCGGTGCCGATCGAAACCCCGGCCGGGCGAGCCGAATACGTGCGGGCGCAGGCGCAGCTGGCCGAGCGGGCCGAACCGCTGCGGGCACGGTTGCTCGGCGCGGCCGAGGCGCTGCTCGCCGTCGATCTCGCGGAGTGACCGGCCGCGGCCGGAAGTTCTCGCGGCGATCCGGCGAAATCACGCAAAGCGACCGCTTGGGATATTAGAAACTAGTTCTTTTTTCAAAATGCCCGTGCGGCAGGACCGGGGCGTTTACCGTTGCACATGTTGGCGTAACCAGCGGTACTAGCTACCGATACGGCGCAGGTGGATGGGGTGACCGCGATGGTGCGGTGGTCAGGGATTCGGCGGTCCAGGCCGATGGTGGCGGTGGCGGCCGCGCTGCTGGCGGCGGCGGTGCTGCCGGTCGGCGGCGCGTCGGCGGATCTGCAGTCCGATATCGCCACGCAGGTGCAGCAGTTCCTCGACATCGGGCGGACATCGGTGCCGCGTGCGGACTGCGGTCCGGGGTCGATGCCGGAAACCGGCCTGCAGGGCGATGTTCCGGCCGCCGATCGCGACAGTCGCCGCAGCATGCGGGGATACAGCTGCAATATGTCGTTCGTCGGCGGCTATGCCGGGCGCGGCGGCGGCATCACCTCCACCACCTACGACCACTGCTCCTACACCGGCTCGTTCTTCCCGGGCAATCTGCTCGGCCCGGCGCAGGGCGTGCAGGTCATCGATGCCGCCGATCCCGCGCATCCGGTGCTGACCGCGACGCTCACCGAACCGGCCATGCTGGCCGGGACCTGGGAGAGCCTGAAGGTGAACGAGGCGCGAAAGCTGTTGGTGGGCACCGGGGTTCCGCTCGTCGAGGGCGCGGGCTACCTGTCGGTGTACGACATCTCCGACTGCGCCCATCCGCGGCTGCTGAATCCGGGTCCGGGCTCGAATCTGGCCATGCCGCTGCCGATCACGACGCACGAGGGCGGATTCTCGCCGGACGGCCGGACCTACTGGGCCTCGGGCATCGCACCCGGTTTCGTCTCCGCGGTGGATCTGACCGATCCGGCCAACCCGCACGTGATCTGGCAGGGACTGACCGGAATCGAGGCGCACGGCTTCGGGATCAGCCCCGACGGCAATCGCATGTATCTGTCGGCGCTGGGCGGTTTCACGGTGCTCGATATCAGCGCCGTGCAGCGCCGCGACCCGAACCCGCAGGTCAACCACATCGGGCGAGTGTTCTGGACCGACGGCTGGGCGACCCAGCACAGCATTCCGGTCACCTACGGCGGCAAGCCGTATCTGTTCACCGCGGACGAGGGTGGTTCGGGCGGAGTGAAACTCGTCGACATCTCCGACGAGAACAACCCGAAGGTGGTCGACAAGATCAAGCTGGAGATCAACCTGCCCGAGCATCAGGACAGCATGCTGGCCTCGGCCATGGGCGGGTCGGTGTTCGCCTACGATTCGCACTACTGCGCGGCCGACCGGCCCGCCGATCCCACCGCGCTGGCGTGCGGGTGGGAGTCCTCGGGCATCCGGGTGTTCGATGTGCGCGACCCGTTCCACGTGCGCGAGATCGCCTACTACAACCCGCCCGCCCGCACGGGACAGAATCTGCAGCTGTGGAATTCGCCGCACGCGCTCGGCTCGCTGATCGGACCCCCTGCGATGGAGGGCTTCTCGATCGCCCGCGCCATCCTGGACGGGAAATTCGATCCGGCCCGGGCACTGTCGCCGCGCAGCGGCATGCTCGCGCTCGGCGACGTCTCGACCGACTGGTGTTTCGCGCCGCCGGAGTGGCACGGCAGCCAGCTGTGGACCACCTGTAACGACAACGGTTTCATGGTGCTACAGCTCGGCAACGACGTGTATTCGCCACCGGCGGACCAGCATTCGATCGTGGGCTCGTAGTGCGGGGGTGGGTGCGCGGCGGCGCCTATGCCGCCGCCGCGCTGATTCTGCTGGTGATGGGCGCCGCGCTGCGCCCCCTGGTGCTGCCCGAGCACGTCGCCCCGTCCCGCGTGCTCGACGATACCGAGATCGGTTTCGCCCAGGACATGACCGCGCATCACCAGCAGGCGATCCTGATGGTGGCTCGGCTCGATCCGCACGCCGACCCGGGTGTGTTACAGCTGGCGCGCCAGATCGATCAGACCCAGCGGGTGGAGATCGGCACCATGCTCGGCTGGCTCCGGTTGGCCAATGCCGCACCGACCGCCGCCCATCCGATGGCCTGGATGCACGAGGATACCCTTGCCGCCCACCATCATTCGGCCGCCACCCCCGCCCCGGCCCCCGACGCGATGCCCGGCCTGGCCACCATGGCCGAGCTCGACCGACTCTCCGCCGCCCGCGGCCGGGACGCGGAAGTCCTGTTCCTGCAACTGATGTACCGCCACCACCAGGGCGGCATCACCATGGCCCGAGCCGCCGACCACGAGATCGCCTCCGGCCCCGTGAAGGAGACCGCCCGCAGCATGATCGTCTCCCAGAGCCAGGAGTGCGGGCTGATGGCCCTCATGCTGAGTCAGCGTGGGGCACAACCACTTCCGTAGATTCCGGCCAAAAGCACGCCGGAATGACGAGCGAGCATGCCGGAATGACGAGAGCGGGCGTATGTACCCGCTACTCGACCACCTCGCGGATCGCGCCGACCGGGCAGGTGTCCACCGCCCGGCGGGCCGCGCCCTGCTGGTCCGGCGGCGGCACCGGCGTCAGCAGCAGCACGCGGCCGTCGTCGGCGCTCTGGTCGAAGACGCTCGCGGCGAGCAGCGAGCACATTCCCGAACCGCAGCAGCGGTCCCGGTCCACCGCGAGCCGCATCACGACTCCCAGGTGACCGGGAGCCGGTCCACGCCGAGGATGTTCCCGATCCGCAGCGACACCTCCGTGCGCGGCACCGCCAGCCGCAGCGTCGGGAACCGGATCGCCAACGCGGGCAGGGCGACCCGCAGTTCCACGCGCGCCAGCTGCTGGCCCAGGCACTGGTGCACGCCGTGCCCGAACGCCAGGTGCCCGACCGCGCGCCGCCGGATGTCGAGGGTGTCCGGGTCGTCGAAGCGCCGCGGATCGCGATTGATGGCGTTGACGGCGATGGCCACCGTCTCCCCCTCCCGGATCGTCTCACCGGCCAGTTCGAGATCCTCGAGCGCGGTCCGGCCACCGGTGTGCGCGATGCTCAGATAGCGCAGCAGTTCCTCGACCGCGCCCTCGGCCAGATCGGGATCGCCGCGCAGCGCGTCGAACTGCTCCCGGTGTTCCAGCAGCGCGAACGTGCCCAGCGCGATCATGCTGCGGGTGGTCTCCATCCCCGCCCCCAGCAGGAACGTACCCATCCCGGCCAGTTCCTCGTCGGTGAGATCGGTGGTGGTCAGCGTGCTGAGCACATCGTCGGTGGGCGCGGCGCGCTTGGCCACGGCCAATTCCTTGATGTACTCCGCCAATCGCGTCCACGCCTCGCCCATCGCCTCGATCGACTCGGGCGCCGTGACCGCCGAGATCTGCTCGCGGAAGAAGTCGTGGTCGCCGTAGGGCACGCCGAGCAGTTCGCAGATCATCAGGGCGGGAATCGGAGCCGCGTAGTACTCGACCAGATCGATCGGCCCCCCGTGCCGCGCCATGGCGTCGAGGTGCTCGTCGGTGATCTGCCGGATGCGCTCGGTCAGCAGGTTCATCCGGCGCACGGTGAACTGGGCCGTCAGCGCTCGGCGCAGCCGGGTGTGCTGCGGGGCATCGACCCCGCTGAGATCGCCGGGGGCCGCGGGGATCCCGATCATGTCGACGTCGTTCAGCGGGTTGTGCATCAGCTCGTAGCGCACGCTGAACCGGGGGTCGGCGACCATCGCCCGCGCCACCTCGTGCCCGGTCACCAGCCAGCCGAGGTGCCCGTCCGGGAACGTCATCCGCGTCAACGGGCGCGTCCGGCACAACTCCGCCAGCTCCGCGGGGGGATCGAACGGTCGGTCCGGATCGCGGACGAGGGGCAATGTCACTGCGCCGGTGGATGATTCGGTCATCACGGTCTCCTTTTCGTGTCGAGCACCACGCTAGGAACCGTTCACTCCAGCGGCAACGAACATTCCGGGAAAGTACCTGGAAAAACCGAGTTCTTCGAAAATATCGGTGCAATGACAGTGAGCGCGAACGCAATTTACGCCGCTTCCTGTTGCAACAGCCTGTTCATGAATGCCACTCTGGAGCACATGCCGGGACATCGACTCACCTACCGCGACCGCCGCGCCATCACCGCGGGGCTGTCCGCCGGACTGACCTACGCCGAGATCGCCCGGCAGCTGGACCGCCCGACCTCCACCGTGACCCGGGAGGTCAACCGCAACGGCGGCCCCGCCGGTTATCGGGCCGAACCGGCGCAGCGCTCCACCGACGAGCGCGCCCGCCGCCGCCCCCTGCCGCCCCGCGCCGACGGGCCGACACCCTCGGACCCGGACGTGGTCCGCGAGGTGGGCGAACAGCTCATCGACATGATCGTCGCCGTGGGCCTGTCCCGGACGGCGGCGCGGGTGTTCGTCCACCTGTGTCTGTCCGACGACGACAGCCGCACCGCGGCGCAACTGGTGCAGAGCCTGCGGGTCAGCCCGGCCTCGGTCTCCAAGGCCATTCGCTTCCTCGAGGAGAACGGCATGGTCCGCCGCGAGCGCGACGGCCGGCGCGAGCGCTACCGCATCGGCCCCGATATCTGGTCCCGCGTCTCCATGATCAGCGCCCAAAAGGACCGGGCGGCAGCCGATCTGGCGTGGCGCGCGGCCGCTGTCCTCGGCGCCGACACCCCGGCCGGGTCCCGGCTGGCCGATATGGCGTGGTGTTTCGAGACGGTGCTGCGCATCGAGACGCTCGGCGCCGAAATGCTCGCGGCCTTCCCGCATCCGCCGGCGCAGTTCCGGCCCGACAAGCTGATTCCGGAGCACACGCCGTCCGGCAGCGTCGCGTGCCCGTCCTGCGGCACGGCCGTGCCCGTGCCCGTCCCGGTGGGGTAGCGCGGCTCAGGAGTGCGCGACCTGCTGGGCGGCCTGCCCCTCGGCGACGTCCTCCGGCGTGAATCGCATGGCCAGCACCACGATTCCGGCGGCCACGGCGAGGGCGGCGCAGCACGCGAAGGCCAGCCCGCACGTTTCGGCGACGGTCCGCAACTGCCGTGCCGACGGATTGTGTTCGAGCGCACCGGGCGACGCCGTCCCCGTGCCGACGATCGCCCCGACGATCACGAGTCCGACCGCGCCGCCGAGGTCCTGGGCCACATTCGCGAGCGCCGTGATCGGCCCGATCTCGGTGGCCCGGACACCGGCCACCACCGAGAGCGTCAGCGGAATCACCGCCAGCCCCAGGCCGAATCCGATGGTCAGCACCGGAACCAGGAACCACGGCAGATACGCGGGCCGGTGCGGGGCGAGCACGGCCGCGTACACGCAGCCGACGAGAACGATTGCGCCGCCGAGCAATACCAGCCAGCGCGGCTGGAACCGCAGCGCCAGCCGCGAGGCGATCGCCGCGGCGGCGGCCAGCCCGAAGGCGAAGGGCACCACGGCCAGTCCGCTGCGCAGCGGCGAATACCGCAGCGCCTCTTGCAGATACCGGGACACGTACACGGCCAGGCACATGATCATCGCTCCGGCGAGGACGATCGACACCAGCGCGGCGACCCGGCTTCGGTTGCGGAACAGGGCGAACGGCAGGATCGGATTGGCCGCCCGCCGCTCGACGGTCAGGAACACCGCCAGCAGCACCGCCGCGACCAGTGCCGGGAAGACGACCACGGGCCGTCCCCAGCCGCCCGGGCCTTCGTTCACCGCGAAGACCAGCAGCGTGATCCCCGCCGTCGCCGAGATGGCACCGGCCACATCCAACGGCAGCCGCTCCCCTTGCGATTCCCGCAGGCACACCACGGCACCGACCGCGACCAGCGCCCCGATCGGCACATTGATCAGGAACACCAGCCGCCACGACACCTCGGTGAGCACCCCGCCCGCGATCAGTCCGACCACCGACCCGACCCCGGTGAGCGCCGCGTACACCGCGAACGCCCGGCTGCGCGCCCGGCCCGGCGCATAGGTGGTGGCGATCAGGGCCATGGCCGTGGGCGCCGCGACCGCCGCCGACATGCCCTGTAGCGCCCGGCCCGCGATCAGGCTCGCCTCGTTCCACGCCAGCCCGCACAGCAGCGAGGTCAGCGTGAACGCCGCCACCCCGCCCGCGAACACCCGTCGGCGCCCGAACGCGTCGCCGAGCCGCCCGCCCAGCAGCATGAGCCCGCCGAACGCGAGCACATACGCGGAGATGATCCAGTTCCCCGCGGCGGTGGACAGATCCAGCGCCGCCCGGATCCGCGGCAGCGCGAGCGCGACGACGGTCCCGTCCAGCACCACCAGCAATTGCAGCCCGCCGAGCACGAAGATCGGTAACCCCCAGACCCGCTGCTGTCCCGTCGGTACGGCCGTGCCGGTAATCGCTGCCATGCCGACCGACGGTACCCGGACCGCCGCGAGCCCCGCCGCGGCGCTTCGCCGCCGAAACCCGCGCGGTGGACCGTTTCGGATGAAATCATCGAGGGGTCCGGGCAGGGCCGCGCGCCGCTGCGCTCGTAGGGGGAGCGCAGCGGCCCGGCTCACAGATTGCCGACCGCGTGTTCCAGCCTGCGCGCCACCAGCTCTCGCGCCTGCTCCCGCAGCGCGGGGCGATATCCGCTGGGGTACACCGGATCCGCGGGCGTGTACTGCTTCAGTACCTCCTTGGCGAGGGTGATCTTGTGCACCTCGGTGGGTCCATCGGCGATCGCCATCACCTCGGCGTAGTTCATCATGTCGACGAACGGCAGATCCTCGCTGACGCCGAGGGCGCCGTGCAGGTGCAGCGCGCGGCGGGCGACATCGTGCATGACCCTGGGCATGGCGACCTTGATGGCGGCAATGTCCTTGCGCACCTTCAGGTAATCCTGCTCCTTGTCGATGCGCCAGGCGGTGCGCAGCACCAGCAGCCGGAACTGTTCCATCTCGATCCAGCTGTCGGCGATGCGTTCCTGCGTCATCTGCTTGCCGCCGAGGACGCCGCTGCCCATCGGCCGCGACACCGCGCGCTCGCACATCATGTCGAATGCCTTGCGCACCATGGCGACCGTGCGCATGGCGTGATGCACCCGGCCGCCGCCGAGCCGGGTCTGCGCCACGATGAAGCCCAGGCCCTCGGCCCCCAGCAGGTGGTCGGCGGGGACGCGCACATCGGTGAAGCGCAGGTGCGCCTCGTGTTCGCTGAAGCCGTGCACGTGGAAGTTCTTGACGATCTCCAGGCCGGGGGCGTCGGCGGGCACGACGAACATCGACAGCCGCTGGTGCGGCGCGGCCTCGGGGTCGGTCACCGCCATCACGATGTGGAAGGCGGCGTACTGGGCGGCGGTATTGAACCACTTCTCGCCGTTGATGATCCAGGAGTCGCCGTCGCGCACCGCGCGGGTGCGGAAGCTGGTCGGGTCGGAGCCGCCGGTCGGCTCGGTCATGACGTAACAGGAGCCGATCTCGCCGTCCAGCAGCGGTTGCAGGTATGTCGCCTTCTGCTCCGGGGTGCCGTAGTGGGCGAGGATCTCGGCGTTGCCGGAATCCGGCGCCTGGCAACCGAACACCATCGGCGCGAACATCGAGGTACCCAGCACCTCGTTGAGCAGCGCCAGCTTCAGCTGCCCGTAGCCGGGGCCGCCGAGCTCCGGGGCCAGGTGGCACGCCCACAGGCCCTGCTCCCTGACCTGCGCCTGCAACGGTCGCAGCAGCGCCCGCACCTGCGGGTCGGTGCGGTTGTACGGGTTGAGGTCGGTCAGGTCGAGCGGCTCCACCTCGGTGCGGACGAACTCGGCCACCCAGTCCAGTTTCCTCTGATAGTCCGGGTCGGTCTCGAAATCCCAAGCCATGGTCAGCCTTTCGTGTGATGGGTGGGTGCGGTGATGCCGTCGAGAACGGTGGCGGCGAGGATGTCGGCGATCTCGTCCGGGCTGCGCCCGCCGTGCGGGCGGTACCAGAGGGTGACCGAATTCAGCATGGCGAGAACGCTGTTGGTGACGACGTGATCGGCGGTGCGCAGCAGCCCGGCGGCGTGCCCGGCGTCGATCACCCGCTGCCAGCGGTGCTGCACCCGGTCGCGCAGCTGTTGCAGGTCGGCGGCGCGGTCGCCGGTGAGGGCGGCGACGTCGCGCAGCTGGATGGCGACCTCACGGCGGTGTTCGATGATCAGCCGCAGGTGGCTGTGGATCAGCTTGCGCAGCTGGGTGATCGGGTCGTCGGGGCCGTCGGTGATCGCGCGGGCCTCGGCGTACATGAGTTCGGTGTAGCCGCGCAGGATCTGGAACAGCAGCTCCTCCTTGGAGCCTATGTGGTAGTACAGCGCCCCGCGCTGCACGTCGGCGCGGTCACCGATCTCGGCGACGCCGGTGGCGTGGAAGCCCTTCTCCGCGAACAGCTCCACGGCGGCGCGCACGATGCGCTCACGGGTCTCCCCGGCCGTCGAGGCGGGCGGGCGGCCCCGGCGACGCACCGGGGCGGCGGTCATCGCCAGCCCCCGTCCAGCGCCAGCGTCGCGCCCGAGCAGTAGCCGGAGGCGGCCGGGTCGGCGAAATACAGTGCCGCGCCGACGATCTCGTGCGGTTCGCCGACCCGGCCCGCGGCGGTGTGCGCGCTCAGCTGGGTGCGCAGTTCGTCGGGCCAGGCGGTGGAGATGTCGGTGGCGAAGGGCCCGCACTGAATCGTGTTGACCCGCACCGAAGGTCCGTAGGTCTGCGCCAATCCCAGTGTGAGCGCGTTCAATCCGGCCTTGGCCGCGGCGTAGGGCACCGCGAACGGTTCCGGCCGCACGGCCTCGAGCGAGGACACGTTGATGATCGACCCGCCGCCCGCCGCGGCCATGCGCGCCCCGATCAGCGCCGAAAGCCGGAACGGCCCCTTGAGATTCACGCCGATCACCTTGTCGAACAGCGCCTCGCTCACTTGGTCCAGGCTCGGGTACAGCGGGGACAGGCCCGCATTGTTGACCAGCACGTCGACCCGGCCGAACTCGGCGTAGCAGGCATCGGCCAGCGCATCGCACTGCGTCCAGTCGCTCACATTGCACGCCACCGGCAGGGCCCGGCGGCCGTAGGTGTCGCGCACCCGGTCGGCGAGCGCCGCGCACGCCTCGTATTGACGGCTGGCGATCACCACGTCGGCACCGGCCCGCGCGAACCCGAGCACCATCTCGCGCCCCAGGCCCCGGCTGCCGCCGGTGACCACGACGACCCTGTCCGACAGCATCGGCGGCACCTCCCGACCGTAATGTTCCACTCAGTACATTAAATGTACCGAGCGATACAATCAAGGCCGCACAGCGACGGGGACCACACCCCCATAGACCGTTTTCTACCGCCGAGTAACATGACGGACGTACTTTTTCCATCCGGCTTCTCGAAATGAGGCAGTAGATGACAGAGCGGATTCAGGTCGGCGGGCTCCAGGTTGCCAGCGTTCTGCACGCATTCGTCGAGAATGAGGCGCTTCCCGGTACCGGCGTAGATTCCGCCGCGTTCTGGTCCGGTGCCGAGGCGGTCATCAACGACCTCGCCCCGCGCAACCGCGCCCTGCTGGCCGAACGCGACGAGATCCAGGGCAAGCTCGATGCCTGGCACGCCGAGAACCCCGGCACCGGCTACGACAAGGCTGCGTACAAGAAGTTCCTCACCGACATCGGTTACCTGCGCCCGGAGCCGGCGGATTTCCGGATCGGCACCGAGAACGTCGACGACGAGATCGCCACCACCGCGGGCCCGCAGCTGGTGGTGCCGGTGATGAACGCCCGGTTCGCGATCAACGCCGCGAACGCCCGCTGGGGCTCGCTCTACGACGCCCTCTACGGCACCGACGCCATCCCCGAGACCGGTGGCGCGGAGAAGGGCTCGAGCTACAACCGGGTGCGCGGCGACAAGGTCATCGAGTGGGCGCGCAACTTCCTCGACGACGCGGTGCCGCTGATCACCGGCTCGCACATCGGCTCGCGGGCGTACAAGATCGTCGACGGCGAGCTGGAGGTCACCCTCGAGGACGGCACCGGCATCGGGCTGGCCGACGCCTCCGCGCTGGTCGGGTACCTGGGTGAGCCGCAGTCGCCGACCTCGATCCTGCTGCGGCACAACGGCCTGCACATCGACATCCAGATCGATCCGGCCTCGCCGATCGGGTCCACCGACACCGCGGGCGTCAAGGACGTCGTGCTGGAGTCGGCGGTCACCACGATCATGGACTTCGAGGATTCGGTGGCCGCGGTCGACGCCGAGGACAAGGTGCTCTGCTACCACAACTGGCTGGGCCTGATGAAGGGCGATCTGGCCGAGGAGGTCAGCAAGGGCGGTAAGACCTTCACCCGCACCATGAACCCCGACCGGGTGTACAAGGCGCTCGACGGTTCCGACCTTGTGCTGCACGGCCGTTCGCTGCTGTTCGTGCGCAACGTGGGTCACCTGATGACCTCCGACGCGATTCTCGACTCCGACGGCAACGAGGTGCCGGAGGGCATTCTCGACGGCCTGATCACCTCGCTCATCGCGGTGCACTCGCTGCGCGGCGACGCGCGGGTCACCAACTCGCGCAAGGGTTCGGTGTACATCGTGAAGCCGAAGATGCACGGCCCGGACGAGGTGGCCTTCGCCAGCGAGCTGTTCGGCTGCATCGAGGACGTGCTCGGCCTGCCGCGCAACACCCTCAAGGTCGGCATCATGGACGAGGAGCGGCGCACCACCGTCAATCTGAAGGCGTGCATCGCGGCGGCGAAGGACCGGGCGGTGTTCATCAACACCGGCTTCCTGGACCGCACCGGCGACGAGATCCACACCTCCATGGAGGCCGGCGCCATGGTGCGCAAGGCCGAGATGAAGAAGCAGCAGTGGATCCTGGCCTATGAGGACTGGAACGTCGACAAGGGCCTGGAGACCGGCCTCCCGCACAAGGCGCAGATCGGTAAGGGCATGTGGGCCATGCCCGATCTGATGCACGACATGCTCGAGCAGAAGATCGGCCACCCCCGCGCCGGCGCCACCACCGCCTGGGTGCCCTCCCCCACCGCCGCCACCCTGCACGCCACCCACTACCACCTGGTGGACGTGTTCCAGCGGCAGACCGAGATCGCCGAGAGCGGCCCGCGCGCAACCGTCGACCAGCTCCTCGAGATCCCGCTGTCCCCCTCGACCACCTGGACCGCGGACGAAATCCGCAACGAGCTGGACAACAACTCCCAGTCCATCCTCGGCTACGTCGTCCGCTGGATCGACCACGGCGTCGGCTGCTCCAAGGTCCCCGACATCAACGACGTCGCCCTCATGGAAGACCGCGCCACCCTGCGCATTTCGAGCCAGCTGATGGCAAACTGGCTGCGCCACAACATCATCACCACCGACCAGGTGATCGAAAGCCTGGAGCGCATGGCCCCCGTGGTCGACCGCCAAAACGCGGCCGACCCCCACTACAAGCCCATGGCCCCGGATTTCGCCGGCAGCATAGCCTTCCAAGCCGCCAAGGACCTCATCCTGGAAGGCACCCAACAGCCCAACGGCTACACCGAGCCAATCCTGCACCGCCGCCGCCGCGAGGCAAAGGCACTGGCCGCCAAGAACTGAGCGGGCTGCGTGACGTCCCCGGCCGGATGGTTCGGCCGGGGCGTCAGCCGCAGTCGGGTGTGATGGATCCGACTGGGGCGCCGGTCAATTCGGCGTGGCCGAAGCCGTCGATCTCCTGCTCCTCGCCTGCGAAGTGGGGCTTGTTGTTGAGGCGGATTATGCAGCCGAAGGAGTTCGGGATCGGGTTGTATGCCGAAAGTGGTTTGATCATGGGTTCGAGATCGTCTACTTCGGGGAAGGTGAAGCCCTCGTCGGTTACCTTGACGTCGAGGCGGTAGAGGACTTTTCCGGTCTGGTGGTGGCCGCTGAACAGGCAGAAGTCGGTGGATCGGCACTCGGGCGGGGGTGTCGCCTGAGCGGGGGCCTGTGCCAGTAACAGGCCGGTGGCCGCGACGGTGGTCAGTGCTAGGCCGATGGCTCGGGTCGACATGGCGGCTCCTTCGATCGTTGCGGATTGCATGGAAAACGACCGATTGTGCTGCGGCACTTCGCAATTAATGGTCGTGTGACCATCTTTGGCCCGGGCTCTTCGTGGTGTCAAGATCCACAAGGAGACCCCGTAGGGGTTCAAAGGCCAACTGTGGCAACATGTTCAGCGCGCGACCGCCCTCAGCCCAGATTCTCCAGGCACGTCGTCAACAGAGCGGCAAGGCGCCGAACGTCTTTCGAGGGAATGCCGGTCAGCATGCGATCCTCCACGTCGAAGACGATGGCATCGGCCCGGTCGAGCAGGGAGCGGCCGCCGGGGGTGAGGGCGACGGGCAGGGCGCGGCCGATGGTGGGCGCGTCGGCAATGGTCACCAGGTCCGCGCCGAGCAGACCGGACAGGACGTCACGCAGGGATTGGCGGGTGACGAAGGTGCGCCGGGCCAGTTCGGCGGCCGGGGCGGGGCCGATATCGGCGACGGCGCGCAGCACCGCGTACTGGGACATCGAAAGGCCCAGGGGGCGAAGGCGTTCCTCGCAGCCGCGATGGAACGCCTGTTGAGTCTGCTTGATCAGATAACCGATCTTCTCGCGGACATCCTCTTGACTCATGACAGGAACCTTACACATACTGGAGCGAGTAAGGAACCTGACACACCACCGAGGGGCGACATGAGCACCGAAACCACCATCGTCACCGACGCGCCGATCGCCACCCTGATCAACGTGTTCACCGTGCGACCGGACCACCAGCGCGCCCTGGTCGACCTGCTGGCCGAGGCGACGGAGCAGGTCATCCGGCACTCCCCCGGATTCATCTCCGCCAATTTCCACGTCAGCACCGACGGCGTCCGCGTGGTCAACTACGCCCAGTGGGAATCCCCCGAGGCCATGCAGGCCATGCTCGACGACCCGGCCGCCCAGGCCCACATCCAGGAGGCATCCGCCCTGGCCGACGGCGTCGAACCGCACGTGTACACCGTGGCATCGGTACATCACCGCTGACGAATGTGCCGGGCCGCGCGAAACCCGGCCCGGCACATCACGATCGGCCTACGAGCCGCCGAAGCTCCCCGTCGCGGGCAGCGCCGGGCGCGCGGGCACGGCGGGCGCGATCACCACACCGTCGCGAGGCTGCGCGGGCGAGATCATCACGCGATCGCGAGGCTGCGCGGGCACATGATCCGGATACTCCGGACCCACGATCGTCACCGTATCTCCCGGCGCCGGTTGGAAATTCGGCCCCTGCGTGACCATCGGGGCCGGGGCCGTCGGCGCGGCATTCGCCAACCCCGCCGCGCCGAGGACCCCCGCACCCGCGAGACCCGTGCCGACCACCACCGCGGCGATCCGCGCGCGACGCCGTCCGAACCGTCCTGCCATAGCTGACTCCTTTCGATTGCGCCGCCCCGATCCGGTCGGGGCGACGGAACCGACGGTAGGAGCGCAGTTTTCAGCGTCGGTTGCGCAATCGTTAGGGAACCGCTAGATCACGACGGGCTGTCCGCCCCCGGCCAGGCTTCGTCGACCGGCCAGCCGCCTGCCAGCAGGTGGGTGCGGACGCGGGTGAGGTCGGATTCCAGCGGCATCTCGTCGGTGAGCTTGGTGATGATCACCCCGGCGTCGGCCTTGTCGGCCGGGAGGGCGCCCTGCTGCACGAGCGCGGCCGCCACCTGCTGGACCTCCTCGCGCGAGAGCCGCCGCGCGAGCAGCGCCAGCAGCGGGATGTAGTCCGCGTCCGGCACGCCCTGCGGATATCCGGCCCGCAACCATTCGACGATCCTGGTGAGGAAGGCGGATAGCGCCATCGGGCTCCAAATCTGTCCGGGACGGACGTGTGTCGGGTGAAGTACGCGAGCCCACCCTACTTCTTCGGCCGCGCTCCGAATAACTGAACGTTCACGGTGTGGCTGATGAAATCCTTGGCGATGTAGAGAATTCCGAGCACCACCGCCAGCACGACCACCGCGAAACACAGATACGCGACCGCCTGGGCGGCCGTATTGCGCCGGGTCACCGCCGCGTCGGCGGCGGGCTCCATCGACCAGAACCGGATCCCGACGGCGAAGATCAGCGGCAGGCCCGCGCCGAGCACGAGCGCGATGAGCGTGACCTTGCCGAGCGAGGCGACGATGGCGGTGAACGTGTGCACGGGCGTGCCCTCCTCAGACCGCCGTACCGGCGGGAGACTCGGCGAGGCTGGACGGCGGGGTGAGCCCGCCCTCCCACTCCTCGTTGACATTGCGGGTGTCGACCGGGCTGCGCCGCGACCGCAGATACAGGTACGCCGACAGCGCGACCAGGATCGCGGTATCGACGAGCACCCCGCCCAGACCGCCGATCAGATGCGCGACCCCCCAGCACAGCGCGCCCGCCAGCGCGGCCAGCGGCAGCGTCAGCAGCCACGCGACCACCATCCGGCCCATGACGCCCCAGCGCACCACCGCGCCCGCCTTCCCCAGCCCGGTGCCGAGGATCGAACCGGTCGCGGTCTGCGTGGTCGACAGCGGCAGGCCGAACTGCGCCGAGGTGAGAATGATTGCCGCCGAGGAGGATTCGGCCGCGAAACCCTGCGGCGGATCGATCTCCACCAGTCCCTTGCCGAGCGTGCGGATGATCCGCCACCCGCCCAGGTAGGTGCCGAGCGCGATGGCCAGCGCGCAGCAGATCTTCACCCACATCGGGATGTTGTCGCTCGCGGTGTAGGTGCCGTGCGCGACCAGCGCCATGAAGATGACGCCCATCGTCTTCTGCGCGTCGTTGGTGCCGTGCGCGAGCGAGACCAGCGCCGCCGAGCCGATCTGGCCCAGCCGGAAGCCGGTGCGCACCTTGGCCTCGGCGGCCTTGCGGGTGATCCGGTAGACCAGGAAGGTGCCCAGCCCCGCGACCAGCGCCGCCACGAACGGCGCGAGCACGGCCGGGACGATGATCTTGTTGAGGACGCCGGTGCTCTGATTCCCGGTCCAGATCACCCCGCTCGCGCCGAGGGCGGCCACCGCCGCGCCGATCAGGCCGCCGAACAGGGCGTGCGTGGAGCTGGACGGCAGGCCGAGCAGCCAGGTCAGCAGATTCCAGAGAATGCCGCCGATCAGCCCGGCGAACACGATGTGCAGCATGGCTATGTGGTTGACGCCACCGATGTTCAGCAGCCCACCCGAGACGGTCTTGGCGACCTCGACCGACAGGAACGCGCCGACCAGATTCAGGACCGCCGACATCGCCACCGCCACCCGCGGGCCCAGCGCCCCGGTGGCGATCGAGGTCGCCATGGCATTGGCCGTGTCGTGGAAACCATTGGTGAAATCGAAGGCCAACGCGGTGACCACGACGATCAGGAGAACGATGAGTTCCGAGCTCACGTGGACAGTCTGAGCCCGGACGACGGCGGCGGACCACCACGGGCCGATTGTTCATTCGACGTTAAGCTCCCCGAAAAATGATCCGACACCGGCGGTAACGCTGTGTCACCATGGGGACGATGTGCATACGCCGTCGCGGTGCGAAATACGGTGACTCCCATGCTGTTCCGGCACGCCGATGCGCGATCCGCACTGCCCGAAGCGATTCGGCCGTTGCGCTACGCCCATCTCGTCGCCGCACAGCGAGTGGACCCGAGAAAGGAGGGATCCGAAATGACGAACGCAGTACAGGAGCTCACCCTGGTGGATCTGCTCCCGCTCTCGGACTCGCAGAGCTGGGATCAGGCCGCCTGCAAGGGTGATCCGAACCACGACGCGTGGTTCCCGTACCCGTCGCAGGACTTCGCGTACGCGCGCGGCGTCTGCGCGGGCTGCCCGATTCGCCGCCAGTGCACCGAATTCGCCGCGAGCACCGGCCAGTCCGGCGTCTGGGGCGGGCACGAGTACGACCGCGGGCGCATGATCCGGGAGTAATCGCGGGAACATAGACTGATTCCTCGTGGGCACACATCGCAGCGCGGCCGGGTCACGGGGCGTCAGCAAAGGTCTCGTTATTTCCATCGCGGCGGCGCTGTTGGTGGTGGCGGTCGTCGGCGGCTGGTTCTGGTTGAACCGGCAGTCCGCCTCGCAGGACCGCAGCGCCGCGTCCGGATGCCTGGCGGGCCCGACGACCCTGGCCGTCACCGTCGATCCGGCGCTGGCCACGCCCGTGCGCGCGGCCGCCGACCGATACAACGCCACCAAACCGACGGTGCGCGACCACTGCGTCACCGTCGCGGTGGCCGCGCAGCCGTCGGCGGCCATGGTGGCCGGGTTCACCGCCACGGCGTGGGACGCCAAGCTCGGGCCGCAGCCCGCGCTGTGGATTCCGGATTCGTCGCGCTCGATCGAGGAGATGCGGGTGCCCGGTCTCGTCCAGGGCACGCCGGTACCGGTCGCGGCCAGCCCGATCGTGCTCGCGGTGCCCGATCCGCTGCGGCAGGCGCTGGAACAGGCCAAGACCAGCTGGTCGGATCTGCCGCGGCTGCAGCAGGGTTCGCTGGGCGATATCGGGCTGGGCGGCTGGGGCGGGCTGCGCATGGCGCTGCCGGGCGACGACGAGACCCTCGCCGTCGCGGCGGCGGTGGGCGCGAACGTGTCCGGCAGCGACCCGCTCACCGACCAGGCCGCCCGGTCCGGACAGGTGATCACCGCGATCTCGCAGCTGGCCGCGGGCGCACCGCGGTCCGACGACGCCGTCTCCACCCTGTCCGGCGTCGCCGGATCGGCCGCGGACGCACCCGTGCACGCGCTGGCCGTTACCGAACAGCAATTGAAGGCGAAGGGCGGTGTCGGCGAGTATCGCCCGGCCGGGTCGGCGCCGATGGCCGACTACCCGGCGGCGCTGCTGTCCGGGCAGTGGGTGGACAAGACGCAGAACCTGATCGCCGGTCTGTTCGCCGACTACCTGCGCGCGCCGGAGCAGCAAAAGCTGTTCACCGACGAGGGTTTCGCCGCAGCCCCCGCCGCGACCACGCCGGTGCCACCGAAATCGGTTCTGGACCAAGTACATTCGGCGCTCACCAAGCCGGTGCTGGGCATGCAGACCACGGTGCTGATCGACACCGGCGCGGACATGGGCATCACCGACGGATCGCTGACCCGCCTCGGGAACACCCTCGGCGCGGTGCAGTCCACCATGGACACCATGCCGCCCGACTTCGGCCTGGGCGTGCAGACCTACGCCAACGACGCCGAGAACAAGGTCCTGTCCCCCACCGCCCCCCTCAGCCAGCAGCACCGCGCCGAACTGTCCAAGGCACTGAGCAATGTCTCCGCGACCAGCGCCCACGGCGACCACACCTATCCCGCCCTGGAGGCGGCCTACCACACCGCGGTGACCGAATACGCCACCGGCAAAACCAATTCCGTCCTGCTGATCACCGGCGGCCCCAACGACGACTCCGCCGTCACCCCCGACCAACTCCTCGCCGACATCACCGCCGCCACGGACCCCGCCCACCCCGTCCGCATCGACATCATCGTCCTCGGCGGCCCCGGCGCCCCCACCCTCCAAACCCTCGCCCAAAAAACCGGCGGCACCTACACCCGCCTCCCCACCTCCGACGACCTCACCTTCGGCACCGCCGTCAACCAGGCCCTCACCACGCCCTGATCCCGGCCAAAAGCATGCCGGGACAACAAAGAATGTCAGCCCCGTCTGTCACCATGCCCTCATGGGGAGGCGATACTGGCAGGCGCCGCCGTGTGTGTACATCCTGGCGAATCGACCCGACGGGATCATCTACATCGGCGCGACCCGCAATCTGGTCGGCAGGGTGTGGCAGCACAAGAACGATGTGGTGCCCAGCTTCACCCGGCGCTACCGGGTACACACCCTCGTCTGGTACGCGGCGCACGACACGCTGGAAAATGCCCTCCTTCAGGAGAAACGTCTCAAGACATGGCGACGCGAACGCAAGATCGCGCTGATAGAGGCCGGGAATCCGGAATGGGCCGACCTCTATCCGACGCTCCTGTGACCTACTCCCCGTACGCCTCCAGTGGTGGGCAGGAGCAGAGCAGGTTGCGGTCGCCGTAGGCGCCGTCGATGCGGCGGACCGATGGCCAGACCTTGGCTCGGGCCGAGGACAGTCCGCGGGGGTAGACGGCGGTTTCGCGGGTGTAGGGGTGGGGCCAGTCGCCGACCAGGCTGGCGGCGGTGTGGGGGGCGCCGCGCAGGGGGTTGTCGTCGACGGGCCAGACACCGCTGGCTACCTGGTCGATCTCGGCCTTGATGGCGATCATCGCGTCGATGAAGGCGTCGATCTCCTCCAGGTTCTCGCTCTCGGTGGGCTCCACCATGAGGGTGCCCGCGACCGGGAAGCTCATGGTGGGGGCGTGGAATCCGTAGTCGGCCAGGCGCTTTGCCACGTCGTCGACGGTGACGCCGGTGCGCCTGGTGATTTCGCGCAGGTCCAGGATGCACTCGTGGGCGACCATGCCGTTCTCACCGGTGTAGAGCACCGGGAAGTGCGGATCCAGCCGCCGCGCAATGTAATTCGCCGACGCGATGGCGGTGAGCGTGGCCCGCCGCAGGCCGTCGGCGCCCATCATGCGGATGTAGGCCCAGGTGATCGGCAGGATCGACGCCGAACCGTGCTCGGCGGCCGACACCGCGTGCGAGCCCGCCTCCAGCGGATTGCCCGGCAGGTACTTCGCCAGGTGCTCGCGCACCGCGACCGGCCCCACACCGGGACCGCCGCCGCCGTGCGGAATGCAGAAGGTCTTGTGCAGGTTCAGGTGCGACACGTCGCCGCCGAACCGGCCCGGACGGGCGAGTCCCACCAGCGCGTTCAGGTTCGCGCCGTCCACGTACACCTGGCCGCCGGCGTCATGCACCAGCGCGCACAGCTCGGCCACCTCCTGCTCGTACACGCCGTGCGTGGACGGGTAGGTGATCATGATGCAGGCCAGCCGGTCGGCGTGGTCGGCGATCTTGGCGCGCAGGTCGTCGAGGTCCACGTCGCCGTTCTCGCGGCACTTGACCACCTCCACGCGCAGCCCGGCCATGGCCGCGGACGCGGCGTTGGTGCCGTGCGCGCTGGACGGGATCAGGCACGTATCCCGGTGTGTGTCACCGCGATCCAGGTGGTAGCGGCGGATGGCCAGCAGGCCCGCGTACTCGCCCTGACTGCCCGCGTTGGGCTGCAGGCTGACCCGGTCGTACCCGGTGATCGCCGACAGCCAGCCCTGCAGATCCTCGATCACCCGCAGCATCCCGGGCACGTCCTCGATCGGGGCGTACGGGTGCAGGCGGGAGAATCCGGGCCAGGTGATGGGCTCCATCTCCGCGGTGGCGTTCAGCTTCATGGTGCACGAGCCCAGCGGAATCATGCTGCGGTCCAACGCGATGTCCTTGTCGGACAGCTGCCGCAGGTAGCGCAGCATCGCGGTCTCGGTGTGGTACCGGGTGAACGCCGGATGGGTCAGGTACTGCGAGGTCCGGGTCTCGATCGACGGCAGCTCCGTCGCGGCGGGCACGCCGTCGGCGCCGAAGCTGTCCAGCACGATCGCCACGTGCTCGTCGGTGGTCGCCTCGTCGCACGCCACCGCCACGTGATCGGCATCGACCAGCCGCAGATTGATGCCGCGCCCCTTGGCCTTGGCCACCACGGCCTCCGCGCCGCCGGGCACCTGCACCAGCACGGTGTCGAAGAAGCGTTCGTGCACAACGGATTCGCCGAGCCCGGTCGCCAGCTGCTCGGCGTGCCGGTGCACCCGCCGCGCGATCGCGCGCAGGCCGTCCGCGCCGTGATAGCTGGCGTACATGGCGGCCACGATGGCCAGCAGCACCTGCGCGGTGCAGATGTTGGAGGTCGCCTTCTCCCGCCGGATGTGCTGCTCGCGGGTCTGCAGCGCGAGCCGGTAGGCGCGGTCGCCGTCGGCGTCCACCGAGACGCCGACCAACCGGCCCGGCAGCTGCCGGGCGTGCGCGTCGCGCACCGCGAGATACCCGGCGTGCGGGCCGCCGAAGCCCAGCGGCACACCGAAACGCTGTGTGGTGCCGAAACATACGTCCGCGCCCTGCTCGCCCGGCGACGTAATCAGCGTCATCGCAAGCAGATCCGCGCCCGCGGCCACCAGCGCGCCGCGCTCGTGCGCCGCCGCGAACACCGGGGCCCAGTCGACGATGCGGCCGGAGGCGCCCGGAACCTGAACCAGCACACCGAAGAACTCGCCCTCGGGCAGCACCCCGCCGGACAGGTCGGCCTCCACGATCTCGATGCCCAGCGGCTCGGCGCGGGTGTACAGCACGGTCCGCGTCTGCGGGAACAGGTCGGTGTCGACCAGCAGCCGCGGCGACTTGCTCGCGCGATTGGCGCGGCGCAGCAGCGTCATCGCCTCGGCCGCGGCGGTGGCCTCGTCCAGCATCGACGCGTTGGCGACCGCCATGCCGGTCAGGTCCGACACCATGGTCTGGAAGTTCAGCAGCGCCTCCAGCCGCCCCTGGCTGATCTCCGGCTGATACGGCGTGTAGGCGGTGTACCAGGCCGGATTTTCCAGCAGATTGCGCACCAGCACCGGCGGGGTCAGCGTGTCGTAGTAGCCGAGACCGATCATGGAGGTGGCGACGGTGTTCGAATGTGCCAGCGCGGCAAGCTCGTTCAGCGCCTCGTGCTCGGACAGCGCGGGCGGCAGCGCGTCCAGGCCGTTACCGGCGGACTGATCGAGAATGCTCGCGGGCACGGCGCGCCCGGCCAGGTCCTCGAGCGAACCGACGCCGACGGCGGCGAGGATGTGCTCGAGGGCACCGGCATCGGGCCCGATGTGGCGGTCGGCGAAAGAGCGGGTCACGGCAAGCTCCCAGGGGTCGGGTCATAGGGCCCTCCCCCTCTGTCGTGGCGCCTGAGAGATTCGGGACCCGGGCTCGGGTTCCCTTTCCCCATGGGCGGCTGGTCCGCATCGGATACGGCCAACTCTTTCCAGAGGCGTCGAGTGTCCGTACGGTCCCTGGTGCCTGAGAGATTGACGGGGAGGTGCTGCTCCTTCGGCGCCCGGGCCGGAACCCGGAGCTCTCCCGCACGGCGGCGACGCACTGCCAAGTCTATGTGGTGAAAAGTGACATGCGTGTTACCGGGCCGTGTTTGCGGCTAACCGGTTTTGCGGCTCATCCGCGCCTTGCGGCGGTAGGCCAGTTCGTCCTCGGGACGTTCACTGGTGGTGTGGGCCTCGGCGCGCTCGGCCGGGAAGTTGGCGATCGCCCCGGTCAGCTCTCGCATCGCGCCGCTCACCGCGATGCCGAACACGCCCTGCCCGCCTTGCAGTAAATCGACGACCTCCTCGGGGGAGGTGCATTCGTAGACCGTGGTGCCGTCGGAGAACAGCGTGATACCGGCCAGATCCTCGACGCCGCGGCTGCGCAGATGGTCGACGGCGATGCGGATGTTCTGCAGCGAGATGCCCGCGTCCAACAACCGCTTGACGATCTTGAGGACCAGGATGTCCTTGAACGAGTACAACCGCTGGCTGCCCGAGCCGGACGCGCTGCGGATCGAGGGAACGACCAGCCCGGTCCGGGCCCAGTAGTCGAGCTGCCGGTAGGTGATGCCGGCCACCTGGCACGCGCTGGGCACTCGATAGCCCATCAGTTCGTCGGGCACCGTATCGTCGGGGAACAGCCCGGGCTGCACCACCGCGGCGGGCCGCGGATTCGATGCTGTGTGATGCGGTAGGTCTCCCACTGACTACTCCCTCACTGCTTCGCCGAAGTCGAGCTGCGGCCTAACTGTCGAGGCTACTCTTTCGATTGTCTCGGCAGGATCGGCATGGAGCCAAACTCCGCGCGCGGCGTGTTTCTCGACCTCTACGTGAGGTTCACAACGTTGTCACTCCGTCGTGCTATCGACCAGGTCAGGGCCGTAATCGTGCCGCTATCGCGCGGCTATCGCAAGTCAGCTATCGGTGGCCTTGAAGTCGTCCGGCGAGACCGACTCCAGGAACTCCTTGAACTTCTCCACTTCGTCTTCGCGCTCGTCCGGCATGACCAGCCCGGCCTCCTCCAGAACCGGCTCTTCGGCATAGATCGGGCAACCTACGCGCAACGCGATGGCTACCGAATCCGAGGGCCGGGCGGAAATCCGCAGATCGTTCTCGAACACCAGATCCGCGTAGAAGGTGCCCTCCTGCAGATCCACGATCCGGACCTCCTTGAGGGTGTGCCCGAGTTCGTGGATGAGGATCTTGATCAGGTCGTGGGTGAGCGGGCGAATGGGCGTGACGCCCTCCTGCTCGAGCACGATCGCCGTCGCCTCGGTCTGACCGATCCAAATGGGTAGATACCGATCGCCCGCTACCTCGCGAAGCAACAGCACGGGCTGATTCTGGGGCTGTTCGACCCGAATGCCGATCACACGCATCTCGCTCATCGCACTGCTCGCCTCCCGTGAACTCTCCGGCCACCCTCCGCGGCAGCGGGCCAGCCGTATCACCGAGTCTAGGCGAAGATTTCAGCCACCGAGGGCGGCGCGCACCGACGTCTTCACGAGGCTGGTGTGCAGCGTCAGCGACAGGGCCGCGAGCTCGCGCACGGTCTCCTCGGCGCGGGCGCGCGCGTCGGCGTCACGGCTCTTGGCGATCGGGGCCGCGATCTGGGCCACCATGGCCGCCTCACGATCGGCGGCGAGCTTGAAGGCGCGCAAATGCCGCGCCTCCAAACCGAATTCGCTCAACGCCTTGGCCGTGCGGGCGAGTGTCACGGCCTCGGCGTCGAAGTACCCCGCCGCGCCCGGGGTGATGAGGTTCGCGCGGATCAGTTCGGTGAGGAACTTCTCGTCGATGCCGGCCCGTTCGATCAGATCGCCGCGCGTGATCCGGATTTCATGATCGAACCGCAGCTCTTCGGGAGAGACTTCACCGGGCACCACGCCGAGCCTCCGGGGCGGAGCGAGTTCTGCAGATGTACCGGAGGGGGCGGCGGAGCCGGGCGCACGCCCCGGTCCGGCCGCTCCGGCGCCGTCGGCCCGGGCGCGCGCCTCGCGCACCCCGAGCGTCGCGGCGCCACTGTCGATCGCCTCGAGTTGCTCCTTGATCACCTTCAGCGGCAGGTACTGGTCGCGCTGCGCCGTCAGGACGAACTTGAGCCGTTCGACGTCGGCGACGGAGAACCTGCGATAACCCGAGGGCGTGCGCTCCGGGCTGATCAGCCCCTCCGATTCGAGGAAGCGGATCTTCGAAATGGTGATGTCGGGGAAGTCCGGACGCAGCAGGTCGAGCACGGAGCCGATCGACATCCCTCCGCGTGTCCACTGCGCTGCGCCTGTCATCTCGTCTCGGCCTCGGTCTACAGTGCGCCCGCCGAGTCGCTCTGGGCGGGCTTCGGGCCGGTCAGGAAGACCAGCCGGAACTTGCCGATCTGCACCTCGTCGCCGTTCTGCAGCTCCGAGGAGTCCACCGGTTCCCGATTCACGTAGGTGCCGTTCAGGCTGCCCACGTCCACCACCTGGAAGGTGTCGTCGTCCTGACGGAACTCCGCGTGGCGACGGCTGACCGTGACATCGTCGAGAAAGATGTCGCTGTCGGGGTGACGTCCCGCCGAGGTCGTCGGCTGATCCAGCAGGAACCGCGAGCCCGCGTTCGGACCGCGCTTGACCACCAGCAGGGCAGCGCCCGCAGGCAGGCCCTCGACCCCTTGCACCGGCTGTTCGCCGGTCTGCTCACCGGAGCGCGACGCGTCGACCTCGTTGAGGAAATCAGCGCGGAACACCGATGTGGTCTCGGCCGCGCTCTCCCCGTAACCCGGGTCTTTGTTCTCGCTCACCCTTGCTCTCCTCCTCGAACCGATTATCCGTACAAGCATCATCCGAAGCCGTCACCCAACGCGACCGGCTGTCGCGCCCTTGGAGATTCCGGCACCGGTCGCCGGCACATCTGTTGGCATTGACCGTACCCTGCCAGGGTGTCCCCGTGCAGGTAGAACTGTGAAGGCCGCTTCAGTCCCCGATAACTCCTTCATAACCTGCGGCATCGAGCAGTTCGGCGAGTGTTGCGTCCAGCTTCGCGGCGTCGTCGACCTGCAGCTCGAACAGCCAGCCGTCGCCGTAGGGATCGGTATTCAGCGTTTCCGGCGCGCCGTCCAGAATGTCGTTCACCGCAACGACTTTCGCGCTCAGCGGAGCATAGATGTCGGAGACGCTCTTGGTGGACTCGACCTCGGCGATACCGTCTCCGGGCGCGACGTCGGTGTCGAGCGCGGGCAACTGCACGAAGACGACGTCACCGAGCTGTGACTGCGCGTAGTCGGTAATTCCGACGCGCACGCGAGTCGGACCGACACGCCGCACCCATTCGTGTTCCTCGGTGTAGCGCAGGTCCTCCGGAAGGGAAGTCACAGGCCGAATCCTTTCACCGCATGTCCTTTCACGTGGCGTCCTTTCGCACGTGTCGTGCTCACTGTATCGGCTGCCGTGATCCGTGCGGGACAGCCGGTATCGCCCGCGCGACGGCGAGGGCCCTACCCAGGTACAGCAGTCCGGTCCAGACGTAGGTCGCCGTACCCCAGATCAACAGTGCCCAGCCGAAGGCCCGGCCGAAACCTGCCGCGGCCCAGTCCATCTGCCCGGCCAGCAGCCACGGCAGCGCCGACATGAGCGCGAAGGTGGCGGCCTTGCCCAGGTAGATCACCTCGGGCGGGGGCAGGCCGCGGCGGCGGTAGATCGGCAGCGTGGTGGCCAGGATCGCTTCCCGCGCGACCAGCACCAGCACGATCGGCCACGGCAGGATGCCGCGCACCAGGAAGCCGAGCACGGTCGCCACCAGATACAGCCGGTCCACCAACGGGTCCAGCAGCGCACCCAGCCGCGAGGACTGATCCAGCAGCCGGGCCAGCTTGCCGTCCAGGAAGTCGGTGACGCCGCTGGCGATCAGCAGCGCGAACGCCCAGCCGTCGGCCTCGACCACCAGCAGCAACCACAGCAGGACCGGCACGCCGATCAGGCGCAGCACGCTCAGCGCGTTGGGCACGGTGAGAATGCGGCTCTCGGGGTCGGTCGCCGGTGCTCCGGCGGGTTCGGGGGTCACAGCACGTTGCATACCGGAATCGGGCGCGGACCGCCATTCGGGCACGCCGCGGGGGCCGCAACGGCACGATAGTTTTCGACCGTGTGCGACTGATGACACAATGAGTCGGAAACCGTTTCATTGCGGTGGGTTGACGAGAGGATCACGATGCCCGACTTCGACTACGACGTGGTTGTGATCGGCTCCGGGTTCGGCGGGAGCGTGAGCGCGCTGCGCCTGACCGAGAAGGGCTACCGGGTGGCGGTGCTGGAATCGGGCCGGCGCTGGCCGGCCGAGGCCATCCCGGGCACGAATTGGAATGTGCGCAAATCGATCTGGGCGCCGCGGCTGGGCCTGACCGGGACGCAGCGGATCAGCCTGCTGGGCAAGTGCGCGGTGTTCTCCGCGTCCGGCGTGGGCGGCGGATCGCTGATCTACGGCAATACGCTCTACGAGCCGCTGCCCAACTTCTACCGCGACCGGCAGTGGTCGCACATCACCGACTGGCGCGACGAACTCGCGCCCTACTACGACCAGGCCAAGCGCATGCTGGGCGTGACGGCGAATCCGCGCACGACCCCGGCCGACGAGGTGATCCGGTCCATCGCGGTGGATCTGGGGGTGCAGGACACGTTCCATCCGACCAATGTCGGGGTGTTCTTCAACGAGGACGATCCCGGTGTCGAAGTGGACGATCCGTACTTCGGCGGCGCGGGGCCGCGGCGGCGCGGCTGCATCCACTGCGCCCGCTGCTTCACCGGCTGCCCGCACAATGCCAAGAACACCACCCCGACCAACTACCTGTACCTGGCCGAGCAGGCCGGGGCGGCGGTGTTCGAGCTGACCACCGCGACCCGGGTGCGGCCCATCGTGGGCGGCGGGTACGCCATCGAGACGGCGCGCTCGGATCGCTGGATCCGCAAGGCGCGCAAGACCTTCACCGCCGAGCAGGTGGTGTTCGCCGCGGCCGCGCTGGGCACCCAGAAGCTGCTGCACAAGATGCGCGACGAGAAGGTGCTGCCGCAGCTGTCGCCGCGGCTGGGCGAGCTGACCCGGAGCAATTCCGAGGCGATTCTCAATGTGGTCAGCCGGGATCGCAGCGATTTCGCCGAGGGCATCGCGATCACCTCGTCCATCCATCCCGAGCCCGACACCCACATCGAGGTCTGCCATTACGGCAAGCGGCAGAACGCGCTGTTTCCGCTGTCGGTGCCGATCGTGGACGGGGGCGCGTTCCGGTTCCTGCGGTTCCTGCTGGCGATGGTGCTGCATCCGATGGTGTTCCTGCGCAGCCTCAATGCCCGGCACGCGTCGGAGAAGTCGGTGATCCTGCTGGTGATGCAGTCGCTGGACAACTCGCTCACCTCGTTCCGGCGCTGGGGGCAGCTGAAGACGAAACAGGGCACCGGGCAACCCAATCCGACCTGGATCCCGATGGCGCACGATGTCGGCCGCCGCTTCGGCGCGAAGGTGAACGGCGATGTGCACGGGCTGGTCATGGACGTGTTCAATATCCCCGCGACCGCCCACTACATCGGCGGCTGCGTGATCGGCGAGGGACCCGACACCGGCGTGGTCGATCCCTATCAGCGCGTGTTCGGCCACCCCGGCCTGCACATCGCCGACGGCTCCGCCGTCACCGCCAACCTCGGGGTGAACCCGTCGCTCACCATCACCGCCCAGGCCGAACGCGCCATGGCCTTCTGGCCCAACAAGGGCCAGCCCGACACCCGCCCCGAGCTCGGTCGGCCCTACCGCCGCATCGAGCCGGTGGCCCCGGCGTACCCGGCGGTCCCCGCCACCGCCCCGGGCGCCCTGCGCCTTCCGATCACCCCCGTCGACCCGGCCGTGCCGACCGCCTGACCCCCGCCCGGGTCATGCCTCGGGCAGGCCGGGACACGGGAAGTGGCTGGTTCGGGTGACAGGCGGGCGGAGATGCCTGCTCGAACTCGCACAGCCACTTATGCTTTGCGGTATCGAGTGTCGACGGGAAGGGCGGGTCGCGAATGCTCGTGCGAGTGCAGAACGCCGCCGGCACCCTGGCCGAGCGGGCGCTGATCGACTGGTTACGCACCTGGAAGGGGCCGGGCGATCCGCACGGCGTGGCCATCGTGAATTGCAGCCTGTTCTATGCCGATCGGCTGCACCAGTTCGATGCCGTGGTGTGGACCCCGACCAGCTGCGTGGTGATCGAGGCCGAGGCGCTGGTCGAGCGGGTGGACGGCGAGCTGGAGGTGCCGCTGAACGGGCCGTGGCGGGTCGGCAGCCAGGTGGTGACGCTGGAGGGCGGCGATCGGCATACGCCGCTGGACAAGTCGCGCGATCACACCTATGCGCTGCAGAGTTGGCTGGCCGAGCGCGGTCTCGGGCAGCGAGTGGTGCACGGCGTGGTGCTGGTGGTGCCGCCGCAGGGCTCGCGCCTGCAGATCCGCCAACTGTGGAGCGATCCCGGTTTCCAGGTGTTGCTGGGCACCGACCCGCGGCCGCTGGCGGAATATCTCAACACCCTCGCCTCGCAGGGCCGGGCGCAGTGGACGGCCAACGATGTGGCGCTGTCGTTCCGCGGGCTGGGCGCGCTGCCGTATCTGCCCGCGCCGCAGGATCTGGTGCGCGAGGGCTTCGGCGGGTCGGTGGACACCACGCTCTGGTACGGCGGCCCGCAGCAGGCGCAGGCCGAGGCATTCATGGAGGAGCAGGCCCGCATGGACCAGTCCGCCAGCGGCCCGCTGGCGTTGCAGGCCCCCTGGTACAGCCCGTGGGAGCTGTACCCGAAGCAGTCCGACGGCATCGACCTGGGCCGCGCCTTCATGCGAATCGCCCTCGCCCTGGGCATGCTCATCGCCTTCGCGTGGGCCCTGTGGTTCGTCATCGCGGTCGTATTGACCTACGGGCCGGGCTGATTCGGCGGTCTACTCCTGACCACGGCGCAGACCGCGGACGCGACGAGCACCGCGGCGACGGCGGTCGCGATGCCGCCGACGATGTCCGTCGGATAGTGGTATCCCAGTCCGATCATGCCCACCGCCACTCCGGCGAATATCACGGCGGCGGTGGCGGTTTCGACGATGCGGACTCGCGCCGTACCGGCCACGAGGACGAAAGCCGCTGCTATGGCCACGAATTGGACGGTGTGCCCGCTCGGGTAGGCCAGGTAATGCTGTAAGTGGCGATGCCACAGGGGCTTCAGCGCCCAGGTGTTGACCGCGACCACGAGTTCCGGCACCACGAGCAGGAATCCGGCCCGCCACCACTGCCGACGCCACGCGTACCAGAGCACCCCGAGCGCCAGCAGCGGAATCAGGACGTAGGCATTGCTCGGAATCACCAGCGCCCGATACACCCCCGGATGCGCGTCCAGGGCGCGGTGGATCCGGTCGCCGACCGCCCGGTCGAACCCCGTCGGCCCTCCCCCGGCCGGAAAGCTCAGCGGCAGCAGGACAGTGACGAGCACCCCGATCGCCACGGTCGCCGATGCGGCGACCCGGTGCGGGGTGAGAACGAGCGGTCGGTTCACGCCCCGACCCTATCGAGGTTGCAGCGGATATGCTCTAGCCCGTGCGCGTGCGCGAATTGTCCGTTTTATCGACCGGCGGGTTGCTGGTCCTGCTGCTCGGCCTGCTGCCGCCGGTGATGGACGTCTTCATCGTCAATGTTGCGCTGCCGACGCTTTCGGCCGATCTCGGCGGCGGGGACACGCGGATCGAGCTGGTGGTGGTCGGGTACGGCGCCGCGTTCGCGGTGATGCTGGTGCTGAGCGGGCGCCTGGGTGATCGGTTCGGGCGGCGGCGGGTGCTGGCGGCCGGGCTGGCGGGGTTCGGGCTGGCATCGCTGTGGTGCGGGCTCGCGGATTCGATGACGGAGCTGATCGCGGGGCGGGTGGTGCAGGGGGCGTTCGCCGCGCTGATCCCGCCGCAGGTGCTCGCCACCATCCGGGCGGCGACGCCGCGGGCGCGGCGGGCCCGGGCGGTGAGCTGGTACACCTCGGTCAGCGGCTTCGCGGCGACGTTCGCGCTGCTGGCCGGTGGGCTGCTGCTGGCCGGGGATATCGTCGGAATGTCGTGGCGCGCGGTGTTTCTGGTGAACGTCCCGATCGGGCTCGCGGTGCTGGCGGGGATCGCGCGCTCGGTGCCCGAGACGCGCTCCGAGGCGCCCGGGGACCTCGATCCGATCGGCGCCGGACTGCTGGCGGTCGTGCTGCTGGCCGCGCTGATTCCCGCCACCCGCGCCGCGGCCGCACCCTGGACGGTGCCGCTGCTCCTGGTGATTCCGGTGGCGGCGATGGTGCTGTGGCGCTGGGAGATTCGCCTCGCCACCAGCGGCCGGATCCCGCTCGTTCCGCCGGAGCTGGTGCGCACCACCGCGATTCGCCGCGGCCTGCTGCTACTGGCCCCGTTCCTGGCGGTGGGTGGTGGGTTCCTGTTCGCGTTCCCGCTGACGATGCAGGACGGGTTCGGATTCGGCCCGCTCGCCGGGGGTCTGGCGACCATCCCCATGTCGGCGGCATTCTTCGCCGTGTCGTTCGCCGTGCCCCGATCGCTGGCCCGGTTCGGGACCGCGACGGTGACGGCGGGGCTGATCCTGCAGCCGATCGGCCTGGCGCTGATCCTCGGTGTGCTGCACGGGATGTCGGTGACGCCGTGGACGGTCGCGCCGGGTATGGCGCTGGTCGGATGCGGGCAGGCGCTGGCGATCGGGGGCGTCAACGCCTCGGTGATGGCGGCGGTGCCCGCCGAGGTCGCGGGGGTCGGCGGCGGCGCGCTGATCATGGTGCATCAGGGCGCGATCGCGATCGGGACGGCGATCGTGGGCACCGTATACACCACTCTCGCCGCCGCGCACGGCCATGCCGCCGCGTTCTCGGTCGTGATCGCGGTCCAGATCGCCCTGGCGCTCGCCCTCGCCGCCGTGTCGGGGTTCAGGCGGTGAGCGCGCCCAGATCGTCCAACGACATCCGCATCTCCTCGACCAGGAAGCGGGCCATGGTCCAGTATCGCAGCGCCCCCGCGTCGAAGGGGCCGAAGGCGTTCTGGTACAGCGGGATCCAGCGCAGCCCCTCCTCGATCATCTGCCGCCGGTCCGGCTCGGCCCCGTAGTCCTGGTAGCTGATGCTGCGATGGTGGATGAATTCGCCGCCGGGCAAACGGTTCTCACACAGGTCGCGGTATTCGCGGGTCTGCAGGATGAGGTAGTGCCACACCTCGTCGACGGCCTGCTCGACCGGCAGGAACAGCCCGGCGAGGCGCTCGCGGTGCGCGGAGATCAGGTAGAGGTAGCGCGCGCATTCGAGCATCGGGCGCTGCGCCGCGGCGGCGTCGGTCCCGGTGGCGTGGGCGGTGTGGGCGACCGTCTCGTCCCACAGCCGCGGACCGACCAGCTCGCGCAGGTCCTCCGGCGTCACGATCGGCGACATGGCGGCGCTCCTAACGGGTGTCGAGGTCGTCGACCAGCCAGGCGTACTTGCCGGACCGGCCGATCGGAAGGTGGTCGCGGTGGGCGAGCTCGCACGGCATACCGGTGTGGAACGAGATCGTCTCCGCCAGTTCGCCTTCGGCGGACTCCGACAGCGGCCGGTCGTCGAAGGTGGTGTACCGCAGCACGATGCGGCGCTCGGTGGTGATGTGCAGCTGATGCAGGAAGACCCGCGAGGAGACCGCGGCGATCCAGTCGTCGAGATCGGCGTGCGCGATCACGGTGGCGCCGATCCGCAGCAGTTCCTTCTCCCGGCCGCAGAAGCGGGCGATCTTCGCCGGGTCCGGGCTGTCGTCGGTGGTGCGCACGCAGTCGCCGGACCGGTAGCGGATCAGCGGCATGTACGGATTGCGGACGCTGGACACGATGAGGCCGAAGATGGTGCTGCCCTCCGCGATCGGCACCAGCTCCAGGGCCATGTCCTCGAGGTAGGGGTGGTAGGCGCCGCGCCGGTCGGAGTAGTAGAGATAGCCCAGTTCGGTGCTGCCGAACAGGTCGATGATCGGACAGTCGAAATGCTGCCGCAGATAACGCCCCACGGTGATCGGGGTGTACTCGTAGGCGTGAACAATGCTGTCGGGCAGGGGAAATCGGTCCCACAGCCGCCACCGCGTCACCTTGCGCAGCAGATGGGCGAGGTGATAGCCCGAGCAGTCCAGATGGTAGCGGCCCTGCGGGTGCGCGGCGCGCAACTCATTGATCTCGTCGAGCATGCGCTCCACCTCGGCACGCGTCCATTCGGCCGGATCCAGGCGCAGATTGACATAGACCGTCCGCTCGTCGAGGCGGCGGTCCGCGAGCGCCGGTATCGCGGCCGGAGTCGCCCCGATCTTCGCGGCATTGACCCGCGCGACGTGCTCGGTGGCCAGCACGGTGGTGAGCGAGATCCGCGGGCAGCCCGACGCCCAGGTGCCGGAGATATCCGGATGCTCGCTCCAGAGCCGGTAATAAGATTTCAGCAGGAAATAGGGCGGGCGAATCAATTGCATGCGGGCATGATTGGTGCCCGTCGAGAGGACGAATTCGGCGCGCCCGTCCGCCAGCGCCGCCGCCACCTCGGGGGTCATCCAATTGTCCGGAAATCCGTCGGCGATCACCGACTTCTCCAGGATCGGGAAATACCCGCGGTCGATCGCATCGCGATAGAGGGGGATATCGCGAATGCGATCGACCATGGCGGCGGTCGGCTGGGAATTCACCAATTTCCGGGTCAGCTGATGCAGCCCTGCTTGACCACGGAAATGCAGCCCTCCTTACCGGATTCCCGGACGGAATTGGCCGCCACCCACTTCTCCCACGCGGCATCCTCGGCAATAGCTTCGATCAGGCGTTCCACGATGAATCTCCTCGGTCGAAAGGGGTATTGCCCCACCGAGAGTAATGGGATGGTAAAGGGGTGTCAAATGAAATCTTTTCCGATTCGGGGGTTCACCGCTGGTGCACGCTCGCGTCGTCGAGCATGGCGGCGTGCAGCATGGTCTCGGGGACGCCGAGCGCCTCGACCAGGGTCGCGGCCTGCGGGCGCAGGCGGTCGACCAGCTCGTTCACCCCGCGGCGGACGGTCTTGGCGCGGTCCACCGACATGAATCGGTGCATGATGTACCACGCCTGGTTCTGCTCGATGGTGGAGTACACGTACAGGTCGCACACCGTGTCGGCCACCTCCCGCGCCGCCGGGTCGTCGATTCCCGCGATGCCCTCGATGAACGCCTCCAGCACCAGCCGCTCGATATGCGCCTCACCGGCGACGAGGATGTGGTCCTGGGCATTGTTGAACGCCTCGAACGGCCCGGTCTCCTGGGCGCGGGCGCGCAGCCGGTGGGCGGCCGTGCGGACCAGGTAGTCCTCGCGATCGGCGAACAGCTGCAGCTGCACCGAACGGCGGGACAGATCGCCGTCGTCGATGCCGTCGTCGGCGCGGTCGCGCAACCGCTGAATGAGCTGGCGCACTCCGGAACTCTCGCGCACCACGTCGCGGGCCATGGTGGCGGCGAACCGCACCCAGCCCAGTGCGTCGAGATCGCGGACCTCGTCGGAGTAGGCGGTCAGCAACTCCTTGGCGACCAGCTGGGTGAGCACCACGTTGTCGCCCTCGAAGGTGGTGAACACATCGGTGTCGGCCTTCAGCGTCACCAGCCGGTTCTCGGTGAGATAGCCTGCGCCGCCGCAGGCTTCGCGACACTCCTGAATCGCGCGGGTGGCGTGCCGGGTCTGGGCGACCTTGAGGCCCGCGGCCCGCTTCTCCAGGGCGCGCTGCGCGTGCGGGTCCAGGTCCTGCCCGGTCTGGATCACGTGCATGCGCCGAACCAGATCGTTCTGCGCGAACGCCAGCGCGAAGGCGCGCGCCACATGCGGGAGCAGCCGGCGCTGATGGCTGCGGTAATCCAGCAGCACCACCTCCTCGCCGGTTTCGGTGTCGGCGAACTGGCGGCGCTTGTCCGCGTAGCGCAGGGCGATGCTCAGCGCCACCCGCGCGCCCGCGGCGGCCGCCCCGCCCACGCTGACCCGCCCGCGCACCAAAGTGCCGAGGGTGGTGAAGAATCGGCGGCTGGGGTTCTCGATCTCGGAGCTGTAGGTGCCCTCCGGGGTCACGTCGGCGTAGCGGTTGAGCAGGTTCTCGCGCGGGATGCGGACATGGTCGAAGCGGATGCGGCCGTTGTCGACGCCGGGCAGGCCGCCCTTGAGCCCGCAGTCGGAGGTGGTGACGCCGGGCAGGTCGCTGCCCCGCTCGTCGCGGATGGGCACCAGGAAGCAGTGCACGCCCTTGCTCTCGCCCTCGATGATCAGCTGCGCGAAAACCGCTGCCATGCGGGCATGTTCGGCCGCGCCGCCGATGTAGTCCTTGCGCGCGGACTCGGTCGGGCTGTGCACCACGAACTCCGCGGTGGCCGGATCGTAGGTGGCGGTGGTCTCCAGCCGCGCCACGTCGCTGCCGTGGCCGGACTCGGTCATGGCGAAGCAGCCCAGCAGATCCAGCGACAGCAACCGCCGCACCACGTCGCGATGCCGCTCGGTGCCCAGGTTCTCCACCGCGCCGCCGAACAGGCCCCACTGCACACCGGATTTCACCCACAGCGACAGGTCGGCGTAGGCCAGCATTTCCAGGCCGGTGACCGCGCCGCCCGGATCGCCGGTGCCGCCGTTCTCGAGCCGGAAACCGCGCTCGGCATAACCGAATTCGCGGACCAGCCGCATTTGATCGAGCACGCGCGCCCGCGCCGCCCGATAGTCGAGAAAGGGGTCGCCGTACAGGCGGTCGTCGTCGAGTTGCCGCCGGGCCTGCTCGCGCACCTCGCGCCAGGGGCCGTCGAGAGCCGCGCGTAGATGGTCTGCCGTGGATTTGCTCGCGGTCGCCATACCCCCGACCCTAACGGCGCGCGCCACATTCACCCTCGTGATCGGCCTCACGTGTTGTGCGCGCCGCCGGTGACGGATCGCAACCGACCATCTACCTTGCAGTATATGAGCGAGCGGAGCGAGCGAACCAAAAATACAGCCGAGCCCTCGCTCGTGGCGACGCCGAGCGCCAGCGAGGTGTCGGCATGAGCGAGCGGAGCGAGCGAACCAAAAATACAGCCGAGCCCTCGCTCGTGGCGACGCCGAGCGCCAGCGAGGTGTCGGCATGAGCGAGGAAGTGGATTCGGACCTGGCCCGGGACTCCACACCGGAATTACCGGGACCGCGGTGGCGGCGGGTCGTGCATCGCTTCGTCGACCGGCTCACCGCGGAGCGGGAAGCCACCGTGGACGCCGTGGTCGAGGCGCCGACGCCGCTGCAGCCCATCGATCTGGCCGACGACGCCAAGGTCACCCAGGTGCTGGAGTTGGCCGAGCGGGTCGGCGAGGTGGTGCTGGCGTCCGGCACCGCGGTCACCGACACCACCACGCAGGTCGAATTCATCGCCGCCACCTACGGTTTGGCGCAGTGCGACATCGACGTCACCTACAACTCGATCCGTATCTCCGCCGACCGCGGGCCGACGCTGCCGCCCGCCAGCACCATGCGGGTGGTCCGGTATCGCTCACTGGATTTCACCCGGCTGGCCGCCGTGGACCGGCTCACCCGCCGCATCCGCCGCGAGGTGGTGCCGCCGGAGGACGCGCACGCCGCCCTGGACACCATCACCACCGCGCCGCATCCGTACAACCGGTGGGTGGCCACGGCCGGATGGTCGCTGCTGGCCGCCTCGGTCGCCCTGCTGCTGGGCGGTGGAATCCTGGTCGCCGCAACCAGTTTCGTCGGCACGGCCATGATCGACCGCGCCAATCGTGAACTGAACAAGCGCGGACTGCCGTTCTTCTTCCAGCACATGGCCGGTGGGGCGATCGCCACCGTGCCCGCAATCGTGTTGGCCACCTTCGCCGGTCGCATCGAGGCCAATCCGTCGCTCGTGGTCGCGGCCGGAATCACCGTGCTGCTCAGTGGATTACAACTCGTCGGCGCGGTCGAGGACGCCATTACCGGCGCGCCGATCACGGCCGCCGCGCGTTCGCTCGAGGTGGTGATGATGACCGCGGGCATCATCGCGGGCGTGGCGCTGGCGCTGCGGGTCGCCGATCTGTTGCACGCGGTGGTCCCGATGATCGACATGACCTCCTCCCGCGATATCGACAATCTGCCGCTCAAGGTCGCCGCCGGTGCCGTGGCGTCGATGGCGTTCGCGCTGGCCTGCTATGCCGAGCTCCGGGCGCTGGCCGCGGCGGCGTTCAGCGGCGCGGCGGCGACGGTCTGCTATCTGGTGGTGCAGCATTCGGGATTCGGGCCGGTGGTGTCCTCCGGCGTGGCGGCGACCGCGGTCGGCCTCGCCGGTGGTCTGATGGCCCGCCGCTCGCTCACCCCGCCGCTGGTCGTCGCCGTCGCCGGTATCACTCCCCTGCTCCCCGGTCTCCGCCTGTACCGGGGCCTGCAGGCGTTGCTGAACAGCGAACAGCTGATGGGACTGAACCAGCTGTTCGGTGCGTTCACCGTCGGCTGCGCCCTGGCCGCCGGTGTGACACTGGGCGAATGGATCGCGCGATTCCTGCGGCGCCCCCGAATCATGCGGCGGTTCCAGGGGATTCGGCATCCCATGCCGGGGCAGTGAGCGGCCCGGTCAACCCGCCCTGTTGTTCCCGGCGCGCTTTTGGCCGGGATCTTGCGGTAGGTCCCGGCCAAAAGCACGCCGGGAACAACGGAGGAAGCACGCGGGAACAACGGAGGAAGCACGCCGGGAACAACGGAGGAAGCACGCCGGGACCGACGGAGGAAGCACGCCGGGAACAACGGGGAGAGAGCGCCGGGACCGACGGAGGTGATGGTTACAGGCCGATGGTGCGGGCCAGGTCGGCGAGGGTGGCGTCGAACAGGGCGTCCGGGTCGCTCACCAGCATGGGGTAGTTGCCGAAGACCTCGAGGGTGACGTGGCCGTAGAGGCGGGCCCAGAAGGTCATCATCAGGTAGGTGACGCCGAGGTCGAGTTTTTCGGCGGGGAACTTCTGGCCGGATTCGGCCAGGACCGCGAGCAGTTCGGTCTGGAAGGAGACCAGGTCCTCGCGCAGCGGCTCGGGAATGACATCGGTGGCGGGGGTGACGATGTCGTAGGTGGTGAGCAGCTTGCCCGCAGCCTCCAGGAAGATGCGGCCGAACGGCTCCTCGAATTCCCGCATGGCGCTGCGGGTCTCACCGGCGGGCGAGGCGAACACCAGGGTGAACTCGCGGGCGTGCGCCAGCGCCCAGCGCCGAAATCCCTTGCACAGGGCGAACAGCTGCACCACCCCGTCCTCGGGCAGCGCCGCCACCTCGACGCTCAGCTCCGCGGCCAGGTCGGCGCAGATGTCCAGGCGCAGCGCCCCCACCAGGGCGTCGCGCGAGGCGTAATACCGATACAGTGCCGGGGCGGTGATGCCCAGCTCGCGCGCGATGGCGCGCAGGGTCACCGCCTCCGGCCCCTGGTCGACCAGCAGCGCCCTGGCCACCCGCCGGATGTCCGCGTCGGCGACCGCGGGCATCCGGCCCCGTCGTGCGGGTTGTGTCATTGATATGCGACCTGCCAGCTCTTGATCCCGTTCAACCACCCAGAGCGTAGCCGCACCGGCTCGGAAATCTGGCGCAAGTGCGGCATCGCGTCGGCGATCGCGTTGAAGATCAGGTCGAGCTGCAGGCGCGCGAGGTTGGCGCCGAGACAGTAGTGGGTGCCGGTGCCGCCGAACCCGACGTGCGGGTTGGGGTTTCGGGTGACATCGAATTCAAACGGCCTGTCGAAGTGGTCTTCGTCGAAATTGGCGGAGGCGTAGAACAACCCGACCCGCTGTCCCTGCGCGATCGGCTGCCCGCCGAGCTCGGTGTCGCGGGTGGCGGTGCGCTGGAAGGCGGTGACCGGCGTGGCCCAGCGCACGATCTCGTCGGGCGCGGTGCGCGGGCGCTCGGCCCGGTACAGCTCCCACTGCTCGGGGAAGTCGACGAACGCCTTCATGCCGTGGGTGGTGGCGTTGCGGGTGGTCTCGTTGCCCGCGACCGCCAGCAGGATGACGAACCAGGCGAATTCGTCGGAGCCCAGCGCCTCGCCGTCCAGATCGGCGGTGACCAGTTCGCTGACGATGTCGTCGACCGGGCACTTGCGCCGCTCCTCGGCGAGATTCCAGGAGTAGCCCATGATTTCGGCGGTCGCCTCGCGGTGATTGCCGTGGAAGTCGGGGTCGTCGTAGGAGATCATCTCGTTCGACCAGTCGAAGATCTTGCGGCGGTCGGACTGCGGGATGCCCAGCAGCTCGGCGATCGCCTGCAGCGGCAGCTCGCACGCCACCTGCTGGACGAAGTTGCCGCCGCCGGTCTGCTTGGCCTCGTGGACGATTCGCTCGGCGCGCTCGGTGAGCGCGGCCCGCAGGCTCTCCACCGCGCGCGGGGTGAAACCGCGAGAGATGATGCGGCGCAGCGTGGTATGCGCCGGCGGGTCGGTGTTGACGAGCATGGCGCGCTGGATGTCGATCTCGTCGCGGGTGATCTCGCCGTTGAATCGGATGACCGCGGTATTGGCGCTGGAGCTGAACACCTCCGGGTGCTTGGAGATCTCCTTGATGTGGTCGAGCTTGCTCACCACCCAGTACCCGCCGTCGTCGAACCCGCTCACCCCGTCCGGCTGCGGCACCCACCAGACGGGCGCGGCGCGGCGGAGCTCGGCGAACTCCGCCACGGGTAGCCGACGAGACAGCAGGTCGGGATCGGTGAAATCGAAATCGGAGGGGATGGACGGAGCGGACACGGGGACCTCCTTTGGAACACGTTCCAAGGAGTGAACCACATCACACCCCGCTTTGTGAACAGGTATTACTAAATAATGTTCACATCAGTACGCGCCGTCCCCGCGCGTCACGGCCCCGATGGTCTTGGCGATCAGCTGGAGATCCCACACCATCGACCAGTTCTCCACGTACGACAGGTCCAGCCGCATGGAATCCTCGAGCGACAGATCCGACCGGCCGCTGACCTGCCAGAGCCCCGTCACGCCGGGTTTCACCAGCAGCCGCCGCCGCATCGTGCTGTCGTAGGAGTCGACCTCGCGCCGCACCTGCGGGCGCGGGCCCACCACGCTCATCTCGCCGCGCAGCACATTGAGGAACTGCGGCAGCTCGTCGAGGGAGAACTTGCGGATGACCCGGCCGACCGGCGTGACCCGCGGGTCCCGTTTCATCTTGAAGAACAGCGGGTTGCCGCCGTGGGCCGCGATCAGTCCGGCGATGTGCGCCTCCGCGTCGACGTACATGCTGCGGAACTTGATCATCCGAAACGGCCTGCCGCCCCGGCCGATTCGCTCCGACAGGTAGAACACCGGGCCGGGGCTGGTGAGCTTGACCGCGATCGCGATGGCGAACAGCACGGGGGCGATGACCGTCAGCGCGGCCAACGAGAACAACAGGTCGAACACGGCCTTGCCGGTCGATTCGGCCCGGCCGTAGCGCGGTTTGCCGACGTGCAGCATGGGCATGTCGGCGACGAGCCGATGGGTCAGCCGGGTACCGGCGATGTCGACCAGTCCGGGCGTGACGATCAATTCCACGCCGAGCGGGTCGAGTTCCCAAGCCACGCGCCGGAAGTCGGCGGGACCGAGGTTGTCGGTGGCGGTCACCGCGACGGTGTCGGCGCCGGTGGCCCGCACCGCGGCCAGGATCGAACGGTCCTGCCCCACAACGGGAATCGCGCGATCGCCGACCCACAGGTCCGATGCGGCGCCGTCGGGGGTGCAGACACCGGCCACCTGGTATCCCGACGCCGGGTCGCGGGAGAAGGCGGTCACCATGGCGGCGGCCGCGTCCCGGCTGCCGACCACCAGGACCCGGATCGAATACCCGCCCGCCACACGGCGTTTGGCGATCCAGCGACGCCACATCCGGCGCTGCGCGATGAGGCCGGTCACGCCCAGCGGCAGCGCGATGGCCAGATACCCGCGGGCGATGTCGACGCGAAAGATCAGCGATCCGATGGCGGCCACCCCGAACAGCTCCAGGGTGGCCGCCACCACTCTTCGGTATTCCTCCGTGCCGCTGCCGATCACCCGCGGCGATCGGCTTCCGGCGCTGGTGAGGAATATCGCCCACACCATGGCGAGCAATATCGAGACCACCGTGTAGCGGACCTCGAGCGGTAATCGGGTCGCCAGCGGCGGGTCGGCGGGTCCGCCGAACCGGATGATCTGCGCCGCGGCGACCGCGAGGCCGACCACGAGCAGGTCCCCGGCGAACAGCCGGCGGGCGTAGTCGGCCTGCCAGCATTCGCGCTCGGAAGGGGGCGTGGACCTGATCACGGACATGCGTGAGCCAGGGTGGAGTTCGAAACTCATGAATAAAGCACCGCCACGAATGAACTCGGTTCCGATCTCCACTGACCGGGCCCCCCGTCGCGGCGCGCCGTGGCCGACGACGGTTCGCCGATTTTCTAAAGCCAGGAGTCGAATGATAGCGGTCGTAGGCGCGCATAGGAACCCGAATGTTCCGCGCGGCAACACATCTCGGAGACCGCCGGGAACGTGGCAACCGGTCCCTTCCAGAATCCCCTAATGGCGCAATTTCGGAAGTACCGTCCGCCCCGCATTTTTCGTACCCTCGGACGGGAGGGAAACCGACCGGAATCTCAGGTCACAGGGTTACCCACCAGATACTTCTTCGAAACGCGAATCGTGTTGTAACGTAGGGAGCGTCGAAGCCGACGTGGAGGCCGTACCGGCGCTGTCGCCGACAAATCTCTGCCCCGGCGAAAGGTGGGGGAATCTTCGAATGCGTTGCCGTTTGTGCGATTCTGCGCAGCTGATCGACGTCGTCGATCTGGGCGCAACCCCGCCGTGCGAGAAATTTCTCGCACCCGCGGAGCTCGATCTTCCGGAACCGACCTATCCCCTGCACCTGCGACTCTGCGCGGACTGCCTGTTGCTGCAGATTCCCGCGCTGATCACCCCGGCGGAGACGTTCACCGAGTACGCGTACTTCTCCTCGTACTCCGACTCCTGGGTGCGTCACGCGAAATCCTTTGTCGACCAGGCGATCACGGCCCTCGGCCTGGGGTCGGGCACGCTGATCGTGGAGGTGGCCAGCAACGACGGATACCTGCTGCGGCACGCGGTCGCCGCGGGGGTGCGGTGCCTGGGTATCGAGCCGTCGATCAATGTGGGCGCGGCCGCGCGGGACCACGGCGTGCCGACCGTTACCGCCTTCCTGGACGAGGATCTGGCCGCGGCCGTCCGCGCCGAGCACGGCCCGGCGACGCTCGTCGTCGCCAACAACGTGTACGCGCACGTGCCGGACCTGCTGGGTTTCACGCGGGCGCTGCGCGGGCTGCTCGCCGACGACGGCTGGGTGTCGATCGAGGTCCACCATGCGCTGAATCTGGTGCGGCTCGGGCAGTTCGACACCATCTACCACGAGCATTTCCAGTACTACACGGTGCTCTCGGCCCAGAACGCGCTCGCCACCGCCGGATTGACGGTGGTCGACGTGGAACTGCTTCCCACCCACGGCGGTTCGCTGCGGCTGTGGGCGCGCCCCGCGGCCGTCGCCCGGCCCCGACCGAGTGTGGCGCGGGTGCTGCGCGCCGAGTCCGATGCCGGGTTACACAGTCCCGCAGGCTATTCCGGCCTGCGGCCGCGCGCCGAACGGGTGCGCCAGGAGTTGCTGCGGTTCCTGCTGGACTGCCGCGCCGCCGGGAAGGCGGTCGTCGGCTACGGCGCGCCGGGCAAGGGCAACACCCTGCTCAACTACTGCGGTATCCGCCCGGATCTGTTGTCCTACACCGTCGATCGCAATCCGTACAAGCACGGTCGGTACACCCCGGGCACCCGGATTCCGATCCATTCCCCCGAACGTCTCGACACCGATCGCCCCGACGTGGTGGTGGCGCTGCCGTGGAACCTCGAGGCCGAGATCACCGCGCAGCTGCGGCACATCGGCACCTGGGGCGGACAGCTGGTGTATCCGCTGCCGACCCTGCATCATGCGGACCTGTCTGGGAGTTTTTCGTGAAAGTCGTTCTGTTCTGCGGTGGTTACGGCATGCGCATGCGCGGCGGCGCCGAGGATCCGGTGCCCAAACCCATGCAGATGGTCGGGCCGCGGCCGCTGATCTGGCACGTGATGCGCTACTACGCGCACTTCGGGCACAAGGACTTCATCCTGTGCCTGGGCTACGGCGCGGCCCACATCAAGCAGTTCTTCCTCACCTACCAGGAGTCGGCGTCCAACGACTTCGTCATCCGCGGCGGGCGGGTGGAGCTGCTGGGTTCCGATATCGGCGACTGGACCATCACCTTCGTCGACACCGGCCTGGAGTCGGCGATCGGTGAGCGGCTGCGGCGGGTGCGCGAGCATCTGGCGGGCGAGGAGTACTTCCTGGCCAACTACGCCGACGTGCTCACCGATGCCCCGCTGGACGAGATGATCGACAAGTGCATGGCGGCCGGGGCGGCGGCCTCGATGATGATCGTGCCCCCGCAGTCGTCGTTCCACTGCGTCGACGTGGACCCCAACGGCGCCGTCGCGCACATCACACCCGTTGCGCGGCTACCGATCTGGGAGAACGGCGGGTACTTCGTGCTCACCCAGGAGGTGTTCGATCTGCTGCCGCCGGGCGGGGATCTGGTCGAGGACGCCTGCGGCGCGCTGGCCGCCCAGGGCCGGCTGCTCGGCTATCAGCATCTCGGATTCTGGAAACCGGCCGACACCTTCAAGGAGCGCGCCGAGCTCGACGCCGCCTATCACTCGGGGCGGCGGCCCTGGGTGGTGTGGGAGCGGAGTCGCGCGTGCTGACCCTGGCCGCGGCCGGTGTGCGCGAGGTGGCGCTGCTCGGTGCGCACTGCGACGATCTCGCGCTCGGCGCGGGCGGCACCCTGCTCCGCCTCGCCGAATCCGGTGCGGGACTGCGGGTCCGGGCGCTGGTGCTGTGCGGCGGCGGCAGCGTCCGCGCCGCCGAGGAGCGCGCGGCGCTCGAATCGTTCTGCCCGGGAGCCGAACTCGATCTGACCGTGCTCGAGCTGCCGGACGGGCGCACCCCGGCGCACTGGGACGCGGCGAAGTCCGCGGTGGCGCGGTTGCGGCGCGGCGGCGACCCGGACCTGGTGTTCGCGCCGCAGCGCGGGGACGCGCATCAGGATCACCGGCTGCTGGCCGAGCTGGCGCCCACCGAATTCCGCGATCACCCGATCCTGGGGTACGAGATCCTCAAGTGGGAGACCGATACGCCGCGCCCGACGCTGTTCGTCCCGCTGCCCACCGCGATCGCGGAGCGCAAGGCCGAGCTGCTGCTGAAACATTATCCGTCCCAACATGATCGGGACTGGTTCGACCGGGACGCCTTCCTCGGCCTGTCGCGGCTGCGCGGGGTGCAGTGCCGCGCGCCGCACGCGGAGGCGTTCGTCGTCGACAAGACCGTTCTCGCCTTCGGAGGTGTGTGAGGATGCGGGTGCTGCTCACCGGGCATCAGGGATATCTCGGCACGGTCATGGCGCCGGTGCTGCGTGCCGCGGGACACGAGGTGACCGGGCTGGATATCGGCTATTTCGCCGACTGCGTGCTCGGCGAGCTGCCCGCCGACCCGCCCGGCACCGCCACCGACCTGCGGGAGGTGGGCGCGGACCGGCTCGCCGGATTCGACGCGGTGGTACATCTGGCGGCGCTGTCGAACGATCCGCTGGGCGCGCTCGCGCCGCGGATCACCTACGACATCAACTATCACGCGTCGGTCCGGCTGGCCCGGCTGGCGAAACAGGCCGGGGTCCGGCGCTTCCTGTACGCCTCGACCTGCTCGGTGTACGGGGCCGCGGGCGACGGCCTGGTCGGCGAGGACGCCCCGCTGCGCCCGCTGACCCCCTACGCGGAGAGCAAGGTGCGGGTCGAGGGCGAGGTGGCGGCCCTGGCCGATGCCGAGTTCTGCCCGGTGTTCCTGCGCAATGCCACCGCGTTCGGGTTCTCGCCGCGGCTGCGCGCCGATATCGTGCTCAATAATCTGGTCGGCTACGCGGTGCTGACCGGTGAGGTGCGGGTGCTGTCGGACGGCACGCCGTGGCGGCCGCTGGTGCACGCCGAGGACATCGCCCACGCGTTCGCGGCCTGCCTGACCGCGCCCGCGCAGCGAATCTCGGCCCGCGCCTACAATATCGGCGACGAGGCCAATAATCTCACCGTCGCCGACATCGCCGGGTCCGTGGCCGACGCGGTCCCCGGATCGCGGCTGGTGATCACCGGCGAAACCGGCCCGGACCCGCGCTCCTACCGCGTCGATTTCGCCCGGGCGCGAGACGAATTGGGCTTCTCGGCCCGGTGGAGCATTCCCGCCGGGGCGGCGGAGCTGGCCCGGGAGTATCGGGCACGCGGCCTGACCGCCGCCGACTTCGCGGCACGATTCACCCGCCTGGCCCGCCTGCGTGCCCTGAAAGATGCGGGGCTCCTCGATGATTCGCTGCGGCGACCGACGGTCGGGGCATGAGATGGTCGCAGGCTGCCGGGGCTGCCGGGGCACCGGGCTGGATCGGGTGCTGGATCTCGGGAGAATGCCTGCCGCGGACCATTTTCCGCGCCTGGACGACCCGGTCGGCGCCGATGCGACGCACGCGCTGGCAATGGATGTGTGCCGCTGGTGCGGGCTGGCGCAGCTCGCCGAGGACGACACGGTGGTGGCCGAACCCCGGGGCGTGGAGCCGCGGGCGCTGCGCGATCAGGCGGCCGATGCCGTGGCCCGGGTGGCCGCCGCGGGCCTGCTGAACGGCGGCACGGTGCGCGAGTTCGGCAGTCCGCACGGCGGCACCTGGCTGCCGCTGCTGACCGCCCGCGGTTACACCGAAACACCCACGCGCCCCGCCGATGTCGTGCTCGACAGCTTCGGGCTCATGCACGAGCCGGACCAGCGCGCCGCCGTCGCCGCCCGGGCCGCCGCCCTGCGCGCGGACGGGGTGCTGCTCGTACAGTTCCATTCGCTGCGCGCGATCGTGGCGCAGGGGCAGTGGAATGCGCTGCGGCACGGGCATTTCGCCTACTACTCCCTGGCGGCGCTGTGCGGCCTGCTGGCGGGCGCGGGCCTGCACGCCGCGACCGCGTGGGAGTTCGATCTCTACGGTGGCACGGTGCTCGTGGCCGCCGGGCACCGCCGGACCGAACCCGGCGAGCAGATCCGGCGCATGCTGGCTGCCGAGGCCGCTCACTTCGACCCCGCCTCCCTCCAGGCCGCCGCCGATCGACAGGCGCGCGACCTGTTCTCCTGGTTGGAATGCGAGGCGGCACAGGGCAACAGGGTCTACGCCTACGGCGCGGCCTCCCGGGCGGTGGCCCTGTTCGCGCGAGCCGGGCTGACCCGCGATCACCTCGGCGGTGTTGCCGATGCCTCCCCAACCAAACACGGCCGCCGCATGCCGGGCACCGATATACCGATCATCTCCCCGGAGACTTTGGTCGCCGCGCGGCCGGATCGCGTGCTGCTTACCCTGCCGGATCTCTTGCCGGAGGTGCGGGCCAAGTTACCTGCGCTACGCGGGAAGTGGGTGGTAGAGATTCCGCGACCACCGTGAGCGACGGCAGCCGCCCTCGTGATTCCGGCGTGCTTTTGGCCGGAATCTACCGTGAGGTCCCGGCCAAAAGCACGCCGGGACCAGGGGAAGGCAACCGCCGGGACCGGGGGAAAGACAACCGCCGGGACCAGGGGAAGGCAACCGCCGGGACCGGGGGAAAGACAACCGCCGGGACCAGGGGAAGGCAACTGCCGGGACAAGGGGGGCAGTACCAATTTCGCAGTAAGGGGCTTGGGGAGAGTTATGAGTGAGAATATTCGGCGGGCCGCCGCGGTGGCGGGTGCCGTCGTCCTCGGCGTGATCACCTCCGGGGCCGCCGCGTCCGCCGCGGTGGACAGTACCAACAGCATTCAGGATCATGGTCGGCGGACGATCGAGGCGATGTCGGAAAATACCCGGATCGACTTCGTGCCGCCGCTGGACGGGAGTCCGCTGACCCGCGAGTGGTTCCACAGCGGCAAGGCCGGATTCGAGATATCGGGGCCGGGCGCCGGGGACTGGCACGGGCACATCACCATCGGGTACATGGTCGGGTTCCCGGCCACGCTGTCCGGGAAGATCAAGTTCCAGTACGACACACCGGGACTGGAGCTCCAGCTCAGCGCGCCGTCGACGCTGGACGTGTTCGACCTGATCCCACGGCTCGGCATCGAACTGGAGGTCGGGCCGGGGCCGGGCATTCAGACCGTCGAGGCGGCCGGGGGCGACATCTCCGGGGCCGAGGGTTTCATCCAGATGTCCGGCTTCCACGGCACGGTGACCGGAGTGATCGGCCCGACCACCATCCGGCCGTTCGTGAAGGTGGTCAGCGCCGACGGCGACACCGTCGTCAGCTACGGTCCGCTGTCGCAGAACTGAGTCAGCGCAACAGATCCGGGCGGTGACGCACCGTCGCCACCGCCCGGATCCGCAGCCGCTCCCACGCCTGCCCGGCCAGGCGCAGATCGCCGGTGAGCACATCCGCGGGCGTGACCAGTTCCCGATATTCCCGGCGCAGCCGGTGGTGGAAGCGCGCCAGCTCGGTCAGCTTGGACACCGTGGAGGTGTGGCTGCACAGGTTGAACGACGAATTGCGCCACGCCGCAAGCACTTCGGGCATGCCGTAGAACACCCCGAACTCGCAGACCCGGGCGAACAGGTCGACGTCCATCGGGAACACCAGGTCGCCGCGGAAGCCGCCGACCCGGTCGAAGTCGGTGCGCCGGAACATGGCCGCCGCCGTCGGGCCGAAATCGGCGGGGCCGCGGCGCACGATGACCTGCATCAGCGTGCGCGCCGACCGCATGCCCAGCAGCCCCGGCAGGCCGAGATCGGCGTCCTCGACCGCGCCCGCCTCGTCGATCACATCGAATTTGCCGGAGCTGATGGCGATTCCGGCGTCCCACATGACATCGAACTGGCTCTTCACCGCGCCCGGTAGCAGGATGTCGTCCGCGCACACCACCTTCACCAGCGCCCCGGAGGTCAGCGCGACCGCCCGATTCCAGTTCTCCCCGATCGGCAGCACCCGGTCGTTGCGGTGCAGGCGAATTCGCGGGTCGTCGACGGCGGCGGCGATCGCGCCGGTGTCGTCGGTGCTGGCATTGTCGAGCACGATCAGTTCGAAGTCGGTGTCCTGGTCGAGAATCGAGCGCAGCGTGGTCTCGAGGGTGCGGGCGGCATTGTAGGCGGGCACGCAGATCGACAGCGGGCTGTTCATCGCTCCACCAGCCCGAACACCCGGTCCAGGCCGGTGCGGGCGGCGGCGATCTGGTCGGATGCGCTCTGCCGCAACGGTTCCCGCAGGCCGGGGGCGTCGCGCCACAGATCCTCGATCGCGGTCGCCAGCGTCTGCTCGAGGTTGCTTTCGTCCAGGTGCACCACGCGCAGGCCGGGCCCGAACAGGTCGGCCAGGCCGTAGAACTTGTCGTCGTAGTAGCGCGAGGCGGTCAGGCCGATGGCCGGAATCCCCTGCGACAGCGCGAATACCGCGAGATGGTAGGCGCTGGTGACCAGGATGCGGCAGCCCGACACCTGCCGGGCCACCTGGTCGGCGGTGCCGCCGCGGCCGATCGGGCGGCGGGTGCGGGCGGCCCCGGCCAGCAGCGGCAGCGTGCAGCGCCGGTCCTCGGAGTCGTATTCGGAGATGATCAGCGGGGCCAGGGCGGCGCCGAGATCGGCGGCGGCGGTGCGCACCACCCGGCCCAGCACCGCCCGCGCCGCATCGGCGACCCTGGCGTAATCGGCCACGCGCACACAGATTCCGAGGTCGGCGCCGAGTTCGGGGCGGCGCAGCCGATAGGCCGGTTCGACGGCGTCGTCCCCCGTCACCAGGACGCGGTCCGGTGCGACACCGAGTTCGGCGAGCAGCGCCGGGCCGCGACGGCCCTCGCGCAGCCCGATGAAGCCGACGCCGGGCAGCACCCGGGCGGCGTGTTCCAGCAGCCGCGGGTTCTCGATGGGGCCGACGCCCTGGCCGATCATGGCGGTCGGAATCCCCTGGCGCTGTGCGTATTCGAGCAGATTCAGGGCACGATGCGCCTGATACAGGTCGACATCGGTCAGGTAGCCGCCGCCCTGGGCGAGCACCAGCGCGGCCTCGCCCACGGCGGGCGGGATCGGCGGCTCGGGTAGCTCCGAAGCTCGATTACCGCTGTTGCGCAGCGCATTTCGGAGTGCACGCGCCCTGGACCTGGGACCGTCGGTGACGGCCCGCCAGCGTAATGCCGCGGTGGCGAGCGACCGGTTCGGGGCGCGGCCGCTCCCCCAGCGCCCACCGGCGCCCGCCGGGACCGGCTCGGCGTGCGGCACGAGGGCGGGCAGGATTCGGGGCTGGTCGGTGAGCATGCCGATCCGCGCGCCGGGCCAGTGCTCGCGCAGCCGCTCGGCGGTGATCGCCATCATGGCGATGTCGCCGCGATTGCGCAGCCAGTATTCACCGTTCTCGATCAGTACTCGAATCTCGCGCGCCCTCGGCTCCGCGCCGATCATCCCCACGCCCATCGTCCCTCCGCAGGCCCGGCCATCGCCGGTTGTCCGGTTCGTCAGAGCCGCGTCGCCCCTGCGCGTTCCATCGGACCACGCGGGCGGGCCGTTACGCAAGGAGATCGAATCACGTTCGGCGACAACAGACTTGGGGTTCGGTATTTCCGATTGCGAGCGTCGGGGCTCAGCGGCGCGCGGGCTTGGGCTCGGCGCCCGGCAGCCAGGAGTTGCCCGCCGCGGTCCACTCCCGGTCCCGGATCATCCGCCGGGCCTCCCGGCGATGGCGGCCGATCAGCCGCTCCAGATACAGCCGCCCGGCCAGGTGATCGGTCTCGTGCTGCAGGCAGCGGGCCAGGTATCCGGTGCCCTCCACGGAAATCGGCTGCCCGGTCGCGTCCACGCCGGTCACCCTGGCCCAGTGCGCCCGGCCGGTGGGAATCCACTCCCCCGGCACCGACAGGCAGCCCTCCAGATCGTCCTCGGGATCGGGCATGGTCTCCGGGATCTCGGAGGTCTCCAGCACCGGATTCACGACGCAGCCGCGGTGGCGCACCCCGTCGTCGACCAGGTCGTAGACGAAAACGGCTCGGGGATCGCCGATCTGGTTGGCGGCCAGGCCCGCCCCGTGCGCCGCGGTGTTGGTGTCGAACAGATCGTCCGCGAAGGCCAGCAACTCGGCGTCGAACACGGTGACGGGCGTCGCGGGGGTGGACAGCCGGGGATCTCCGGCAATGAGGATGGGTCGAACAGCCATGCGTCCGAGAGTACTCAAAAACGAGTACTCGTGACAGACTGTGGGGGTGAACGAGACTCGGCTGTTCGTCCTTGCCGCCCTGGCCCGCCGCGGGCCCATGCACGGCCATCAGTTGCGCCGCGACGCCCGGCTGGACCGGGCCGACCTGTGGTCGCGGGTCAAACCCGGCTCGCTCTACGGCGCGCTGCATCGCATGCAGGACGAGGGCCTCATCCGCCCGGTCCGCACCGAACAGCAGGGCGGGCTGCCCGCGCGCACGGTGTACGAGATCACCGACGAGGGGCAGCGGGAACTGCGCGCCCTGCGCGACGAGGCGTTCACCGATACCGGAATCCGGCCCGACCCGGTCGATCTCGCGCTCGCGGTCAGCGCCGACCTCGACCGCGAACTGCTGCGCGGCTACCTCGAGGACCGCATCGCCGCCCTGCGCGCCCGCTCCGCCCAGATCGAGCACCACGCCGACCGCCGCTGGCCGGACCAGCGCCTGGCCGACGACCTCATCGCCGAGCACGCGACGCTGCGGCTGCGGGCCGAAATCGAATGGCACGAAAAGGTGCTGGGGAATATCGATAAGTTGGAATCGCCTCGGTAGGAGGTCCCGGCCAAAAGCGTGCCGGGAACACGATGGCCGCGTGCCGGGAACACGATGGCCGCGTGCTGGGAAACGATGGCCGCGTGCTGGGAAATGATGACCGCACGCCGGGAAACAACGACCGCGCGCCGGAACGATGGCCGCGTGCCGGGAAACGGTGACCGGTGGGGCCGCGTCGCATACACTGTGCCGTGCAAGGATGTTCGGCCGTTATCGCGGGCCGAGGGTATCGACGACCCGGGGGTTGTGCGTGCGGCTGGTGCGGGTCCACATGACCGGGGCGGAATGGTTTTCTGCGGCGCCGGGCGGGCTGAACAGATACTTCACCGAGCTCTACGGCGCGCTGCGGCGGTGTGGCGAGATCGAGGTCACCGCAACGGCTTTCGGCGTTGCGCCCGAGGGCGGGCGGTCCTGGGGGGCGCCGCGCGGTTCAACGATCCATCGCGCCCGGCGCGCATTCGCCGACCGGGCGGGCGCCGATCGGAAATACATACTGGACAGACACTTCTGCCTTTACGGCCCGGCCACCTCCGGACCGCTGGTGGTGCATTTCCACGGACCGTGGGCGGCGGAAAGCAGAATTGCCGGAGAAACCGACCGGACAGTGCGGATAAAATATCTGCTGGAACGTCTCCGGTATTCCCGCGCCGACCGATTCGTCGTGCTGTCGAACCACTTTCGGGACCTCCTGGCCAGCGACTACCGGGTGGCGCCCGACCGGATCGCCGTCATCGCCCCCGGCGTCGCCCCCGACCGTTTCCCCGCCACCGACCCACCGCCCGACGACGGACCGCCGACGGTGCTGTGCGTGCGCCGCCTGGAGCGCCGGATGGGCATCGATATCCTGATCCGCTGCTGGCCCGCCGTGCTCGACCGGCATCCGGACGCCCGGCTGGTGATCGTCGGAACCGGCACGGCCGAAACGGAATTGCGCGCCCTCGCCGCCGGGCGGGAGTCGATCGCCTTCGCGGGCCGCCTCGGCGACGACCGGCTCGCCCGGCTCTACGCCGCGGCCGCCTGCACCGCGGTACCGTCGGTGGCGCTGGAGGGCTTCGGGCTGATCGCCCTGGAATCCCTCGCGGCCGGGCGGCCCCCGATCGTCGCCGACTGCGGCGGTCTGCCCGACTCCGTGCGCGAGCTGGACGCGTCGCTCATCGTGCCGCCCGGCGACCCGCAGGCGCTCGCGCACCGCCTCGCGACCGCGCTGGACGGCGACCGGCCGTCACCGAAACGCTGCCGCGCCCATGCCGAATCGTTCTCCTGGGACGCCGCCGCCCGCCGCCACCTCGCGCTCTACCGGGAACTGTCCGACTCGTGAAGGCCGTGTTCCTCGCCCATACCGCGGTCCCCTCGGGGGCCGAACTCGCCACCCTGCGGCTGGTTTCCGCGCTGCGGGCGCACCTGGACGCGGCCGTCGTGTACACCGCCGACGGGCCGATGGTTGAGCGCATGCGCGGGCGGGGCATCGAAACCCGGCTGCTCCGAAACACTTTCGACAGCCGCGCGATGACCATACGGAAAGCCGGTGTCGGCCCCCTGCTCGCCGGCGGGCTCGCCCTGCTGCGGGTGGGCTGGGCCCTCGGCGCCACGGCGCGGGACATGGAGGCGTCGGTGCTGATCGCGGGAAGCACCAAGGCACTGCTCATGGGTGCGGTGGCGGCCCGGCGCGCCCGCGTCCCGCTGGTCTGGCAGGTGCACGACCGCGTCGCCGCCGACTACTTCGGGCGCTGGCTGGCCCCGGTGATCCGCGGGCTGGGGTGGACGGTGGCGCGGGCCTACATCGCCAACAGCCACGCCACCCTGTCCTCCCTCGCCATCCGGCGCAGGCCCGCGGTCGTCGCGTATCCCGGCCTCGAACCCCGGCCGATCCGCGCGCATCCGCCGCAGCGCCCGCCCGCCGAGACGGTGGTCGCGATGCTCGGGCGGCTCGCGCCGTGGAAGGGCCAGGACGTGTTCCTGCGCGCGCTCGCGGCGACGAAAACCCGTCCGCTCCAAGTATTCCTGGTCGGGGGCGCGTTCTTCGACGAGGAACCCTACCGGGCCGAACTGGAGCGGCTCGCCGCCGAACTCGACCTGCCGGTCACCTTCACCGGCCACCTCGACGACCCGGAGGACACGCTGCGGCACGCCGACATCCTGGTGCACTGCTCGGTGCTGCCGGAACCGTTCGGGCAGGTCGTCGTGGAGGGCATGCGCGCCGGATGCGCCGTGATCGCCACCCGGCCCGGCGGACCCGAAGAAATCATCGAGCCCGGACACGACGGGCTGCTGGTCGACGCCGGGGACCGGCGCCAATTGACCGCCGCCCTCGACAGACTCATCGACGATCCCGATCTGCGTGTGAAACTCGCCGACGCCGCCCAGCTCCGCGCGCAGCAGTTCGATATCACCGAGTCCGCCCGCGCCGTGGCGGCGCTGCTGGACTCGGTGCGGCGAAAGCGAGTGCGGCATGGTTGAATCCACCAAGAGCCGAAAACCGGTCCACTTCGGCTTGATCGCGGTGCTCCGCGATATCGGCTACGTCAGTCTCGGCAAGTACGGCCAGTACCTCATCACCGTGGTCACGCTGCCGCTCATCGCGCGGCGGCTCGGCACGCACGGCGTCGGCCTGCTGGCGATCGGCATGTCCGCGTACTTCATCGGCTCGCTGGCGGTGGACCTGGGCATCACCTCGTTCCTCGCGGCGAAGGTGAACGACGCGCGCGGCGGTCCGGAACTCGGGCGGCTGCGCGGCACCTACGCCGTCATCCGCGGCACCGTGCTGGGCGCCCTCGGGCTGGCCCTGGTCGCGAGCCTGCCGATCGGCGTGCCGCCGCAGCTGCACATGATCCTGCTCGGCCTGTTCTCCGGCGGATTCTGGTCGATCTCCGAGGACTGGCTGCTGATCGGGCAGGGCCGGTTCGGGGCCTCCACGCTGTATCAGGGGGTGGGCCGGGTCGCGTATCTGGTGCTGCTGATCGCGCTGCTGCCGCTGTACCCCAATGCCTCGATGGCGATGCTGTGCCTGCTGGTGTCCTCGGCGCTCACCGTGCTGCTCACCTGGTGGGATGCGTTGCGCACCTATGGAATTCCGGGCCGGCCGCATCGCCTGCGGCAGGTGCTGCGGATCGGTGCGCCGGTGCTGACCTCGCGGGCGCTGGTCACCAGCTACGGGCAGGGCTCGGCCGCGGTGTACGCGGCGGTGCTCACCGCCGCGTCGCTCGGGCTGTATTCGGCGGGCGATCGGCTGGTGCGCGCCATCCAATCCCTGCTCGATCCCATCGGTTTCGCGCTGCTGCCGCGCATGGCCCGCCGCAGCGGCCACGAGTCGTTCTGGCGCAATGCGATTCGTTCGCTGGTGGCCTGCGTGCTCATCGCCGCCGTGGCGGTGCTGACGGTGTGGGCGACCGCGCCGCTGCTGATCCACCTCATGTTCGGCGGGGATTTCCTCGCCGCGGTGCCGCTGCTGCGGATCGAGGTGCTGATCCTGCCCGCCACCACGGTCACCTCGTTCGTCACCACCGCGGTGCTGCCGGTGCGGCAGGACACCGTCGGGGTGCTGACCGGGGCGATCATCGGCACCTGCGTGGCGGCGAGCGCGCTGGGGATCGCGGTGCACACGCAATCGGTGTGGACGCTGGTGTACGGCACCGTGTGCGCGGAGGTCACCGTCGCGCTGTGGTACCTCGCGCGGATGCGCTGGCTCATCGTGCGCGAGCGCGACGGACGGCGAGCCGTCCCCGCGCCGCTCGCCGACGAGGAGGCCGCGGCGTGAAAATCCTTTATGTGGGCGATGATTGGGTGGGCAGCAATGCTCGCTCGCTGGCCGACGGGTTCCGCGAGGCCGGGCACGAGGTGCTGGTGGTCGACTCCACGCCGGTCACGCTGCCCGCGCGGCTGTCCCCGCCGTGGGTATACGCGAAGCTCGCGAAGCGGCGCGCGCCGTGGGACATTGCCGCCGTGCACGCCGACATCGAGGCGCTGGCCCGGTCTTTCGCGCCCGATCTGCTGTTCGCGTTCAAGACGGTGCATCTGGACCAGCGGCGGCTGCTGGCCACGCCCGCCGCGTTGCGCGTGCACTACAGCCCCGACGATGTCGCCAATCCGGAGAACATCAGCGCCGATTACCTTGCGCACGAGCCGTGTTGGGATCTGATCGTCACCACCAAGCGGCACAATGTGCCCGAGCTGACCGCGCGCGGGGCGCGCGCGGTGCTGTTCGTGCGCAGCGCCTACGACCCGGCGTGGCATCGGCCGTGCGCGCGGCGCGGCGGGCGCTACCTGGCCGGGTTCATCGGGGCCTGCCGACCCGATCGGCGGGACCTCGTCGTCGATCTGGCCCGCGCGCACGGCGCCGATCTGGCGGTGTACGGGCCGGGCTGGCGGCGGGTGCCCCGGTTGCGGCGGACGGGTGCGGCGGTCCGGGGCCCGGTCTACGGCGAGCGCTTCTCGGTCGCCGTCGCGGGCGTCACCGCCAACCTGGTGCTGCTCAATTCCGCCAACCGCGACACCCACACCTGCCGCAGCTTCGAAATCCCCGCCGCCGGTGGCCTTTTCGTCGGCGAGCGCACCGACGAGCACGCCGAGCTGCTGACCGAGGACAGCGAATGCTTCCTGTTCTCCTCCGCCGCCGAACTCCGCGACATCCTCGACCGCTGCGCCCGCCACCCCGAGCGGGCGGCCGAGGTCGCCGCGGCGGGGCATCGCCGGATCACCGGCGGCGGGCACCGGTATGTCGATCGCGCCCGCGAAATCCTCGATGCGGTCGAGTGAGGACGGACGCCGATGAGCGTCGCACAGCCCGAAGTACTCCTCGTCGCCGGGGCATTGGCGGTCATCGCGATCGCCGGATTCCGGCTGTCCGGCCCGATCCGGGTGCTGCTGGTGGCCCAGGCGGCGACCTGGGCGCTGTCGTATCTGGCGCGGCCGCTGGTGCTGCTGTGGGTGCGGCCGGAACCGCAGTACGGCGACAATGTGCCCGATCCCCGGCTGGCGTCGATCGGCTACGACACCGGCATCGCGGTGGTGCTGAAACCGGTGGTATTCGGGCTGTGGCTGTACGCGGGACTGCTTGTCGCCTACGTGATCCGGTACCGGCTGCGCCGATCCGACGCCCGGCCGCCGGTGCCGTTCGCCCACGACCCCGTGTTCGCGCGCACGCTGTGGGTGCTCTACGGGATCGGCACGCTCGGGCGGCTCGCCGCGGTCGCGACCGGGAACAACGGGCGCGCAGGCGAATTGGAGAGCCCGAACGCGATCCTCAATCTGGTCGCCCTGCTGGCCACCCTCGGCGCGCTCGGCCTGATCGTGTACTCCCGGCCCGCGACCCCGCGCGGCACCGTCCTGCTTCTCGGCGCCCTGACCTGCGGTGAGCTGCTGTGGACCGCGGCGGTGCAGTCCAAGACGCCGATCATGGGCGCGGCGCTGGCGATCGCCGTGCGCTGCGCCATGACCGGGTGGACGCGGGCGAAGGTGGTCGGGGTGGTCGCGATCGCGGTGCTGGCCGTCGGCGGCTTCGGCTGGCTGCAATCGCTGAAGGCCACCGATTCGGCGAAAACCGAACTGGCCGCGGCCGATTCCGCCTACCCGGCGCAGGTGCGGCCGTTCCTCAGCCTGCTGCGCCGCTTCGACGGGCTCGAGGCCGCCACCGATGCCTACTACGCCGGGCCGCATTCCTGGCTGACGCCGGAGCAGGTGCTGACGCACTCGGCGCAGAGCCTGATCCCCACCCAGCTGCTCGGCGCGGCGAAGTTCCAGTCCGGCGCGGCGTGGGCGACCGATGTGCGCGGCCAGTCGGTGGATATGAGCATGGTGTCGGTGTCGCTGGCGGAGGGCAATATCAACGAGGGGTACGTGCTGGGTGGCTATGCGGGGGTGGCGATCGGGGTGTCGGTCACCTTCGTGGTGTTGCTGCTGTGGGAGCGCGCGCTCTACAGCCCGCACGTGGCGCCGACCGTCTTCGGGCTCGCGCTGAACGAGGTGCCGGTGCTGCTGGAGCGCGGGATGCTCGGCACGGTCGAGACGATCGGCAAATATCTGCAGGCCATGGTGCTGGTCTGGGTCATCTACCTGGTGATCGAGGAGTATCGGCGGCAGCGGGCCGGGGCACCGGCGGCTGCCGTCGTCGGGAAAACGAGGGCGCGGCAATGGGTTTGATCGATCTGTGGCAGCTGCTGCGGCGGCGGTGGGCGATCGTCGGGGTCGGCGCGGTGCTGTGCCTGGCCGCCTCCTACGGGTATCTGAAGATGCTACCGGTCACCTATACCGCGTCGAGTACCTGCTATGTGTCCATGGCGACGGGCACCTCGGTCAACGACTCGTATCAGGGCGGGCTGGCCGCCCAGCAGCGGGTGCGCTCCTACCTGGCCCTGGCCACCAGCATCACGGTGGCGCAGCGGGTGAAAGACCAACTGGGACTGCCGATGTCGGTCGACGAGCTGCGCGGCCGGGTGAGCGCCGCCTCCCCGCCCGCGACCGCCGTCATCGTGGTGTCGGCGCACGACGGCACCGCCGACGGGGCCCGGCGGATCACCGACGAGGTGGTGTCGCAGTTCCGGCATCTGGTCGACCAGTTGGAGACGATTCAGCCCGAGGCCGCGCCCGCCGCCCGCGTGGCCGTGGTCGACAAGGCCCAGCTGCCGGGCGCGCCGAGCAGCCCGCAGCGCTCCCGCATTCTCGTCCTGGGCCTGCTCGCCGGGCTGGTCCTCGGATCGGCCGCGGCGTTCGCCCGCGACCGGCTCGACCGCCGCCTGCGCACCTCCACCGACCTGGCCGCCCTCGCGCCCGTGCCCATTCTCGGCATCGTCGACGACGGCCGCCCCGGCGCACCGGGTGAGCTGCGCCGCCTGCGCACCCGGCTGGGCGACGACCCCGACACCCGCACCGTCCTGTTGACCCCGCTGTCGCGAGAGTCGCTGCCGGAGTTGGCGATCGGCCTGTCCCGCACCCTCGCCGACACCGGCGACCGGGTGGTCCTCGTCGACGCCGACACCACCGGCCACGGCAGCTCCACCCGCGCACCGGTGCGGGCCGAGACGGGCCTGGCCGAATTGCTGCGCGACAGTTCACCGCTCGACAATGCGATCGTCGCCTGGCCGGAGGCCGGAATCAGCATGCTGCCGCTCGGCGTGATCGATTCCCGCACACCGGATCTGCTGTCCTCCCGGCGCTTCGCCGAGATCATGACCAAGCTGCGCACCGACTTCGACCACATCGTGGTGGAGGCCGCCCCCGTCACCGCCGCCGCCGACGCCCTCGCCCTGGCCCGCCGCTGCGACGCCACCCTCGGTGTGGTGGAACTGGGGCCGACCACAGGCAATCAGGTGCGGGGGGCGCTGGCGACATTCGGGGAGGGTAACGCCCGGCTCGTGGGGATCGCGGTGTTCTCCCGGCAGCGCCGGTCGGTGCGAAATCTACTGCGGCGCAGAGGGAGGCGCGAATGAGTGCGACGGGGTCGTTCAGCGATGACCAAGGATCCGACCTAGGTCGTCGGCGGCTGTTGGCGACGCTGGGGGTTGCGGGGGTTGGGGCGCTGGCGGGGTGCTCGTCGGATTCGGGTCCGAATCCGGCGGCGGAATTTCGGTCGCCGCGTGTGACCGATGCCCCGTCGGCGCGCAGTATTCGTGATTTCGGGGCGGTGGGTGACGGGAAGGCCGACGATACCGATGCCATTGCGGCGGCCGCGGCCGTCGGGGATCGGCCGCTGGTGATGTATGTGCCCGCGGGGCGGTACCGGGTGCGGAGCTGGCCCGCGCTGCCCGATTACGCCACCGTGCTCGGCGATGGGGCGGACGTCACCACCATCGCCTACGACGGCGACGACACCCTGATCTCGCTACAGGGCAGGCAGCGGGTCCGGTTCGCGCGCATGGGTTTCTACGTCTCCGGTGCGCGGTCGACCGCGGTGCACCTGACCGGCTGCTTCCGCTGCTCGTTCGAATCGGTGGTGCTGCGCGGCAATCACGTGTCCGACAACTTCCCCGGGTTCACCGCGCAGCGCGGGGTCGTGCTCGACGGCAATACCGGTGGGACCGCCTTCATCGACTGCGATATCAACAACTTCGGCTACGGCATCGTGACGTCCTGCATCCAGAACTACGTCACCGCAAGCAAATTCACCGACAACCGGATCGGGTTGCTGGGCACCGGCAACGACCGCAATGCCGGAATGGCGCTGTCCAATGTCGAATTCGTCTCCGACTCCGATCCGCGGACCACCGACAAGCACGTCGTGGTGGACGGCGCCGCCAACGACTGGTGGTTCACCAATGTGTGGTTCGAGGGCGCCGACACCGCGCTGTCGATCGGCGAGCAGGGCGGCGGTCCCGCCCAGTTCGGCATGGTGAACTGCAAGATCGCCGCGCGCCGAACCTGCCTGGAGCTGCGCCACTGCCGCCAGCCCTACCTGGCCAATGTGCAGTTCGACCCCGACCTCGACAACCCGCCCATCGAGCTGCACATCGACCCGGCGGGCTGCCCGGAGGGCACGGCGATCAACCTGATCTCCGGCTCCTACGACGACATCGACTCCCGCACGTTTCCCGCAGGCTGGCACGTCATCGGCCGCGGGCGCGTCTACGGCGGCCGGTACGCGGGCACGCTGGTCCTGCAGCCGGGCATCCCCGATACCGATATCGCGCAGGTGCAGGACCGCACGGGAGCCACCCTGTCGGCGATATTACCGAGCGGCACTTGGCTTTCCGATCGCCCCGAGGCGGGCGTGGTGCTCAAGGATCCGGCCGGTGGCTATTGGCGGCTGTCGGTGGGTACCGACGGCGCAGTGAAGACCTCGCCGCTGGGCAAGCAGCGGCCACGGGAATGACCGGAAGGTGCGCGATGCGTAACTTCGAGCGCAGCAACGCGATTCAGCAACGGCTGCACGACCTGGTGCCGGGCGGCGCGCACACCTACGCCCGCGGACCCGACCAGTATCCGGAAGCCATGGCGCCGGTCCTGGTGCGCGGCAAGGGATCGCACGTCTGGGACTGCGACGGCAACGAATACGTCGAATACGGGATGGGCCTGCGGTCGGTGACCCTCGGGCACGCCTACCCGCCGGTGCTGGAGGCGGTGACGCGGGCGATCGCCGACGGCGTGAACTTCTCCCGCCCCACCGAACTGGAACTGCTTGCCGCCGAGGACTTTCTGCGGCTGGTCCCGGGCGCGGACATGGTGAAGTTCGCCAAGAACGGCTCCGACGCCACGACGGCGGCGGTGCGGGTGGCCCGCGCGGCGACCGGCCGCGAGACGGTGGCCGTCTGCGATCAGCCGTTCTTCTCCGTCGACGACTGGTTCATCGGCACCACCGCCATGAACGCCGGGGTCCCGCCGCTGCTCGCCACCGTGCACTTCGCCTACAACGATCTGGAATCGCTGGCGGCCGTGCTGAATACCCACGAGGTCGCGTGCGTGGTGCTGGAGGCGGCGACGGCGATGACCGAGCCCGAGCCGGGCTTTCTGCCCGGCGTGCGCGCGCTGTGCGACCGGTCGGGGGCGCTGCTGGTGTTCGACGAGATGATCACCGGCTTCCGTTGGTCGGCGGGCGGGGCGCAGCGGGTGTACGGGGTGACGCCGGACCTGTCGTGCTGGGGCAAGGCGATGGGCAACGGGTTCCCGATCTCAGCGCTGGCCGGGCGGCGCGAATTCATGGAGCTCGGCGGGCTGCGCACCGATCGCGATCGGGTGTTTCTGCTGTCGACCACGCACGGCCCGGAGACCGCGTCGCTGGCGGCGTTCCGCGCGGTGGTGCGCGCCTACGCCGACACCGATCCCATCACCCGAATGGAGCGGGCGGGTCGGCGACTGGCCGACGGGGTCAACAAGATGGCCGCCGAGCTGGGCATCGCCGACTGCCTGCGGGCGGCCGGACGGCCGTCCTGCCTGGTCTTCGTCACCCGCGATCCGGAAGGCCGCCCGTCCCAGGCATTCCGCACGCTGTTCCTCCAGGAACTGCTGGACCGCGGCGTACTCGGGCAGTCGTTCGTGACCTCCGCCGCGCACAGCGACGACGATATCGACCGGACCGTGGAAGCGTGCCGGGCGGCGGCGCAGGTCTACCGGCAAGCTCTCGAGCACGGCGTCGACGGCCTGCTGCGGGGCCGCCCGGTGGCCCCGGCCCTACGCCGCCGCGCCGCGCCGCGCCGGATTCCGTCTGCCGGAGCGTGATTCGATGACTACATCCCGAATCGCGGTGGTGCACGAGCGATTCACCGAGTACGGCGGTTCCGAGGCAGTTGTGACCGAGTTCATCAAGACCTGGCCGGGGGCACGGGTTTTCGCGCCCATTGTCACGCCCGGGTGCCTCGCCGCGGTGGAAGCCGCTGTCGTGGAAGGGGATTCCGGCCACAAGCATGCCGGAATCGTGAGGAACTACAACGGCCGATACGCCGTTCACACCACACCGCTGACCCGAGTACACGCTGTGCTCGGCCGTCGTTCACACGCTCCCCTGCTGCCGTTCGTTCCCGCGGCCCTGCGGCGGCTTCCGCTCGACGGCCGGTTCGATGCGGTCGTGGTCAGTCATCATGCCTTCGCCACTCAGGCCGCGCTCGCCACCGACCTGCCCGTCGTCGCGTACGTGCACAGTCCGGCGCGGTGGGCGTGGGACCCCGATTTCCGGGCGCGCGAATCCGGTGGCCGCGCCGGGCAATTCGCGCTCGCCGCGCTCGGCCGCCTTGCCCGGCGGGCGGAGTCACGGGCCGCGCCGCGCCTGACCCGGGTGGTCGCCAATTCGCAGGCGGTCGCCGCCCGCGTCCGCGACTGGTGGGGGTTGCCAGCCACCGTGGTGAATCCGCCCGTCCGGATCGACCGCTTCTCCCCCGATCCGGCGATCCCGCGCGAGGACTTCTTCCTGTTCGCCGGTCGGCTGGTGCCCTACAAGCGCCCCGATCTGGCGATCCGCGCCGCCCGGCGAGCGGGCTGTCGGCTGATCGTGCTGGGGGACGGCCGTTTTCGCGCCCAGCTCGCCGCGCTCGCCGGTCCCGAGACCACCTTCCTCGGCGCGGCCCCCGACGACGTGCTGCTGGACATGTATCGCCGGTGCCGGGCCCTGCTCATGCCCGGCGTGGAGGATTTCGGCATCGTCCCCGTGGAGGCCATGGCCTGCGGCACACCGGTTCTCGCGGTCGGGGCGGGCGGCGCACTGGATACCGTGCGACCCGGCGTCACAGGCGAGTTGCTCCGGCCGGGCGACGATGACGCCGTGGTCGCCGAATTCGCCCGCGTCATGCGCGAATTCGACGCCAACGCCTACGACCCGGGTGCCGTGCGCGCCCACGCTCGGGCGTATTCGCCCGAGGCATTTCGCGCACGGATGGCCCGGATCGTGACCGATGCCCTGGTATGAGCGGTCAGCCGAACCAGATCAGGCTCCGGCCGTGCGGCGCGGTGTAGGCGAGCGGTTCGCCGTCCAGCGCGAGCACGGCGTAGTCGGTGTCCTCGGGCGGGGGCGGCATCCGATCGGCGGGCAGCGCGATCATGCCCGGCGCCTCGTTGGATATCCAGTGGCACGGGAGATTTCGCATCGTCTGCTCGAACTTGGCGCGGGTTTCGGGCGCGGCGTGCGGCAGCACGGAGGTGTTCACGACCACGACCGTGGTGTCCCCGGGCGCGGCGTAGACGAGATCGGTGACGGCGGTGGCGAGATCCCCGGCGACGATGTCCGGCGGCTGTTTGCGCGCCACCTCGATGGCCGCCCGCAGGCGCTGCAGCCGGTCCTCCTCGTCCGGCGACACCAGGCATTCCAGCCAGCGCATGTCCTCGGCGTCGGTGACATCGAGCGGATTGCGGTCCACGCCCGCCCGGTGCACCACCTCCGGCAGCCGGGCGGGCAGCGTCGGCGCGCCGGATGTGGCGCAGGACAACACCACCGGGGACGGGCCGTCGACCGGATCCAGGTCGATCTCCATATCGCCGTAGCGGAAGCTGTAGCGGTCCGGGTACAGGCACAGCCCGGCCGCCGCGCCCACCTCGATCAGGGCCAGCGGCTCGGGCAGCCCGGCCAGCGCGGGCAGCAGCAGCGCCGTGCGGGCGGGCTCATTGGTTTGCAGGTCGTGTGCCGACACCACCTCGCGCACCGTATCCCAGTGTGCCCGAACCCAATCCCGGAATTCCGCGAACGAAACCGGCTCCAGCCCGGCATACCGGGCGGCGGCGAAGAGTAACTGGGGCCGCCGCTTCTCGGGCGGTAATTGCTCGGCGAGGGCGAGTAGGTCGGGGTCGTCGGCGACGCCCCGCGCCCACTGCTGGTAGATCGGCGAGTTCCCGCGCGCCTCCCGGTCGGCGAAGAGTCGATAGCGACGCGCGGTGTCCATGTATCCTCCCTCAATCCAGCCGCAGTTCCGGCGAATACAGCTCCAGCCAGGTATGCAGATCGATGGCTCGGTCGAGCCCTGCCCGTGTGTAGTTTTTCATTCGGAACGGATCCTCCGCCACCGCACGGCGCAGCCACCCGCGATCGACCAGCTCGAAAAGCGGCGAATCGCCCTCGGCCAGTATCTACTTCGCCAGTTGCTGCAGGTTGACGACGTAGCCCGGGTCCTGCGTCGACGGGTAGGGGCTCTTCACCCGCTCCGCGATCGACCGTGGCAGTACGTGTTTCGCCGCGTGCCGCAGCAGGCTCTTCTCCCGGCCGTCGAAGGTCTTCAGCGACCACGGCGTGTTGTAGACGTACTCGACCAGGCGGTGATCCAGGTGGTCAACCTCGGCGCGCGCGTGCGCGTACTGCTCGGCGATGTGGGCCTCCAGGTTCAGCCACTCCCGCAGCCGCGGCGTGAGGATCCCCCAGCGCGGCCATCTCCCGGACGAGGGGCGAATCGGGGGTCTCGCGCATCAGGTCGGGCACGAAATTGCGTTCCTGACCGACGAAATCGACCGAGAAGGTGCGCACCCGCTCGCCGTCGCGCGCCAGCCGCGTCACCGCCAGACCGGTGATGGAGCTGGAATCCAGTCCGCCGGAGAGCAATACGCAGCGCGGCACGTCCGCCACCAGCTGCCGATCCACGATATCGGTGAGCAGATCCCGCACCCGGGCGACCGTCTCGTCTCGGCCGTCGGTGTGCTCGGCCGCGGTCAGCCGCCAGTAGGTGCGCGGATGAATACCGTTGCGGTCCACGGTGATCAGCGTCCTCGGGCGTCTTCGTCAGCACGAACAGCTCGCGCAACCCGTCGAGGTCGACCACCCGGGGCACCAGCGGATTGGCCAGCATCGCCTTGGGTTCCGACCCGAACAGCACACCGTCGGGCGTCGGGAAATAGTAGAAGGGCTTGATGCCCATGCGATCTCGGATCATCACCAGCCGCTCGGCCCGCTCGTCCCAGATCGCGAGCGCGTACATGCCGTTGAGACGGTCGGCGACCCGCTCACCCCACTGCGGGTAGCCGCGCAGCACCTCGGTGTCGCTGTCGGTGCGGAAGGCGTGGCCCAGTGCCCGCAGCTCGGTGCGCAGCTCCCGGAAGTTGTAGGTCTCGCCCGAATACACCAGCGCCACAACGCCGTCGGGCGTGGACACGGTCATCGGCTGGACGCCACCGGGCAGGTCGATGATGGCCAGCCGCCGATGCCCGAGCGCGGCGTGGGCGCGAACGAACGCGCCGCGATCGTCCGGGCCGCGGCCAGCCCGTGATTCCGCACATTCTCGCCTCCGGAATTACTTAGCTAATACAACTATATGTAATCCCGTTGTAACACAGGGGAATGCATGATCACCGGGTATTGCGCCGGTAGCCCGGACGCAACCCTCAGGCGATCGGTGTGGCGGAATCGCCCGCCAGCAGCAGCTGCGGGACCTGGGTGAAGTTCCAGCCGTCGCCGTTGCGGATCAGCACGTACACCATGTCGAACCGCTCCCCCGGCCACTTCGCGGGCGGGGCGGGGTGAATCGCGCCTAGCTGGGCGAGGATGGCGTTGATGTTCTCGTGCTGCCAGGAGATCAACACCGGGCTGCGCAGACCCGGCAGCGCGGCCGCCAGCGCGGCCTCCTGTCCCTTGGCGAAGCGGGTGTCGGCCTGCACGTTCAGCGCGGCGGCCAGCGGGGTCACGGTCTCCAGCGGGCGCTTGCTGCCGCCCTTGCGCACCGGGTCGGAGGCGAAAATCGTTGCGGGGCGGAACAATCCGGGCCGGGTCTCGGCCGGGCCGCCGTCGGCCGCACGCGGGGCGAACAGATCGGTCAGGGCTCCGGCGCGCGTCCACCCGCGCACGGTCAGCGATTCCTTGTCGTGCTCACCGGCTTCGGTGAGGCCGTAGGGGGCGCCGTCGCCGGTCGGCTTCTCCGCGTGCCGGATGATCATCACGACATTCGGCAGCGGCCCCGAGCCCGGCGTGGGCGCCGCCGTGGCCGCCGCCGCGGGCCGGTCGTGTTTGTTGCCGTCGCCGCAGGCCGCCAGGGCGGGCGCGAGCACCCCGGCGGCGGTCAGCGCCAACAGCGAGCGCCGGTCCAGCTGTCCGTTCATGAGCCGACCGTACCGAATGCGCGACCGGCCTCCGGCAGGCACGCGGCATTGCTTACGTCGCCGGGGCGAGCAGAGCCGCCCACCCGTTCACGAGGCGACCGTACAGGACGCGCGACGGGCCTCCCGCAGGCACATTGCTTACGTCGCCGGGGCGAGCAGGGCGGCCACCGCCGCGGCCCGGTCCGGGTTCAGCATGCCCGCGTGTGTGCCGGGCAGGGCGTGTTCGGCGACGCGGCCGGTCACGAATTCGCGCCACTGCGCCGGGTCCGCGTCGGAATCGGGCTCGTCCGCCGCGGTCACGTAGACCAGATCGCCGTCGAAAACTCCCGGGCGGTAACCGGATTCGAGCGGTGCGACCGCCGACCGGTACATGCGGCGCACCTGGGCGAGGGTCAGCGCGAGTCGCTCGCCGCCGAGGGCCCGCGCCACGGTGGACAGCTGGTCGTCGGACAGGTCGGCCGGGTCGTCGTCCGGGCCGAGGCGAATGCCCAGCCCGGCCAGCGCCTCGGTGAGTTCGGCCCGCAGCCGCGCGGGGTCGGTGTGGCGGGTGCTGTCCAGCAGGACCAGGGTCTCGACCCGCTCCCCGGCGGCCTGCAGCCGGGTCGCGACGGCGTGCGCGAGGACGCCACCGCGGGACCAGCCGAGCAGATGGTACGGCCCGTGCGGCCGCGCCTGGCGCACGGCGGCGACGTAGCGGTCGGCGAGCTCGCCGATGGTGGCCGCGGGTGTGTCCGGTTCGGTGATAACCGGTGTCTGCAGGCCGTAGAGCGGGCGACCGGGCAGGTGTTCGGCGAGAACCGTGTAGGCCCAGGACAATCCGATCATCGGGTGGACGCAGAACACCGGTTCGCCGTCGCCCGCGGTGCGGATCGGCAGCAGCACGCCCAGGCCGTCGTCCGCGCTCCCGGCCGCCCCCGCGGCGAGGGCGGCCAGGCCCTCGACGGTGGGTGCGGTGAACAGCCACTGCATGCGCGGCGAAACGACCAGCCGCTCCCCCAGCAGGGCGACGACCCGGGTGGCCGTGAGGCTGGTGCCGCCCAGCTCGAAGAAGTTGTCGTCCAGGCCGATTCGCTCGATACCCAGGACCGCGGCGAACACCTCCGCCACGGCCCGCTGCCCGGCGGTGACCGGCGGCCGGTACCGGCGCGGCGCAAACACCGGCGCGGGCAATGCCTTACGATCCAGCTTGCCGGAGGCATTGAGCGGGAAGGCATCCAGCACCACCAGCGCCGCCGGGATCATGTACGCCGGAAGCGACCGCGACAGCGCCGATTTCACCGCATCGACGGCGACGACGGCATCGGGCTCACGCACCACGTAACCCACGATCCGATCGCCCGCGTGCGCATCGGTACGCACCACGACCACCGACTGCGCCACGCCCGGCTGCGCCAGCAACGCCGCCTCGATCTCACCGAGCTCGATCCGCAGACCACGCAACTTCACCTGGAAATCGGTGCGGCCCAGATAGTTCAGCTCCCCCGCCGCCGTCCAGGTGACCAGGTCACCGGTCCGGTACATGCGCTCGCCCGGCTTCGGTCCCCCATTCCCTTCGCCGAAGGCGAACGGGTTGGCTATGAACCGATCCGCCGACAGGTCCGGCCGCCCCAAATATCCCCGCGCCAACTGATCGCCCGCGAGATACAACTCACCCGCGACACCCACCGGAACCGGCCGCAGCCGCGAATCCAGCACATACACCCGGGTATTCCACACCGGCCGCCCGATCGGCACCGACGCCGTATCGGCCGAAGTCACCTCGTGATAAGTGACATCCACCGCCGCCTCGGTCGGACCGTACAAATTATGCAGCCGCGCCCCGGTCAGCTCCACCAACCGCTGCGCCGTCGGCCCCGGCAACGCCTCACCCGACGCAAACACCTGCCGCAGCCGCACCGCGTCGAGAACCTCGACCCGCGCGCTGTCCGCCCCCTCGCCGGAGGCCCTTTCCGATCCCTCGCCGGAGGCCCCCTCCGTTCCCTCGGCGCCGGAGGCGTCGAGGGCGGACACGAAGACCGACAGCATCGACGGCACGAAATGCGCCGTGGTAATGCCCTGCTCGGCAATGATCCGCGCCAGATACACCGGGTCCCGATGCCCGTCCGGCTTGGCGACCACCAACCGCGCCCCGGTCTGCAAGGGCCAGAAGAACTCCCACACCGATACATCGAACGTCGCCGGGGTCTTCTGCAGAACCGCGTCGGTGACGTCGATCGGATACTCGTGCTGCATCCACAACAACCGGTTGACGATCGCGGCGTGCTCGACGGCGACACCCTTCGGGCGGCCCGTGGACCCGGAAGTGAAAATGACATACGCGGTGTGACCCGGCCGAATCGGCTGCACCCGTTCGACATCGGCGATCGGAGCCGCATCGAAACCGTCCAACGCCAGCGCGTCGACCTCCAGCACAGCCACATTCCGGCCGGTAACAAACCCGTCGCGCCCGGTAGTGAGAATCGCCGCCGGACGAGCGATGTCGAGCACATAGTCGATACGGTCGGCAGGCTGATCCGGATCCAACGGCACATACCCGGCACCCGCCTCGAGCACCGCATACATGGCCACAACCAGGTCAATAGAGCGCCGAATAGCCAGCGCAACAAGGGATTCCGCGCCAACACCATCGGCCATGAGACGACGGGCCAGACGATGCACCCGCGCCGCGAACTCGCCGTAGGTGAGCTGCTCGTCCTCGAAAACCAACGCGACCGCATCGGGAGTCGCAGCAGCCTGTGCCTCGAAAAGAGAGACGAGATCCCGACTTGCGCCCGGAAGTTCGTGCGCGGTCGCGTTCCACTCGCCGAGGATTCGGCTCCGCTCCTCCCCGGACATCAGGTCGATGTCGCCCACCGGGGCGTCCGGGTCGGCGGTGACCGCCCCGAGGATCCGCGCGTACCGCTCGGCGAAGGACGCGGCCGTGGCGGCGTCGAAAAGGTCGGTGGCGTAGGTCAATTCGGCGATGATCCCGGCCGGTGCGCCCGTGGCGTCGAACCGCTCGGTGAGCGTCAGGCCGAGGTCGAACGGCGAGACGCCGGTGTGGGCGGGCAGCAGGCCGACCGACAGCTCGCCCAGGGACAGCTCCGGCGGCTGCTGGTTCTGTAGCGCCAGCATCGCCTGGAACAGCGGGTTGCGGGCCTGCGAGCGCGGCGGATCCAGCACCTCCACCAACCGCTCGAACGGCACGTCGGCATGGTCGAAGGCGGCCAGATCGGTGCCGGTCACCCGGGTCAGCAGCGCCTCGAACGCCGCGGCCGGATCGACGGGCGTGCGCAGCACCAGGGTATTGACGAACATGCCGACGAGCCCGTCCAGTTCGGCCGCGCCCCGCCCCGCGATCGGGGTGCCGATCACGATGTCCGTGCCGCCGGACAGCCGCGCCAGCAGCACCGCGAAGGCGGTGTGCACGACACCGAACACCGTGGACCGCCGCCGCGCCGCCAGCGCGCCGATGCCGCGATGCACCTCGGCGGGCAGCGCGAAGCGGTGCACCGCGCCGCGCTGGGACGCCACCGCGGGCCGGGGACGATCCCAGGGCAGCGCCAGCTGCTCGGGAATTCCGGCCAGGGTCTCGGTCCAGTAGCCGAGCTGACGGGCCGCGAGACTGCCGGGATCGTCCTCGTCGCCGAGCGTATCCCGTTGCCACAGCGTGTAATCCGCGTACTGCACCGGCAGCGGCTCCCAGCGCGGCGCGATGCCCGCGGCCCGCGCCGCGTAGGCCAGGGTCAGATCGCGGGCCAGCGGGCCCATCGAGAAGCCGTCGGCATTGATGTGGTGGACGACCAGCACCAGCACGTGCTCGTCGGCGGCCGTCCGCAGCAGCGCCGCCCGCAGCGGCACCGCGGCCGTCACATCGAAACCGCGGCCGACGATCTCGGTCAACCGGCCCGCCAGACCGTCCGGGTCGATCTCCTCCGGCACCAGGGACAGGTGCACGTCGGCGGCCGGAACGATCTCCTGATACGGCCCGTCGGCGTCGGCGGGATAGCGGGTCCGCAGGGATTCGTGGCGCGCCAGCACATCCGCCGCCGCGGCGGTCAGTGCCGCGCTGTCGAGGCGGCCGGTGAGCCGGACCGCGAGCGGAATATTGTAGGCCGCCGAATCCGGGGCCAGCCGGTTCAACACCCACATCCGGCGCTGCGCGAACGACAGCGGAATCCGTTGCGGCCGTGGGCGAGCCGCCAAAGCCGGGCGGTCCGGCGCGGTCGCGCCCACCGCGCGGGCGGCGAGCAGCGCCACGGTCGGGGCCTCGAACAGGTCACGCACCCCGAAGGCGGTGCCCAGGGCGGCGTTGACCCGGGCCGTCACCCGCATGCCGATCAGTGAATTGCCGCCGAGCCCGAAGAAGTTGTCGTCCACCCCGATTCGCGCCACACCCAGCAGCTCCGCGAACACCGCGGCGATGGTCTGCTCGGTCGGGCCGTGCGGGGCACGGAATTCCGGCGCTGCCACGGCCTCGGCCGCGATCGGCGGCAGCGCCCGGCGGTCGAGTTTGCCGCTCGCCGTGAGCGGCAGCCGATCCAGCACGACCACGTGCTGCGGCACCATGTACGCCGGAACCAGCCGGGCCACCCGCTCGATCAGTTCGGCGGTGTCGATCACCTGCCCCGCCTCGGGCACCACGTAGGCGACCAGCAGTTCGCCGCCGTGGTCGGGCCGGGTCACCACGACCACCGTGCGCGCCACCGACGGCTGCGCGGCCACCGCGCTCTCGATCTCGCCCAGTTCGATCCGCAGCCCGCGCAGCTTCACCTGAAAATCGGTGCGCCCCAGGAACTCCAGCGCACCGTCGGCGCGCAACCGGACCAGATCGCCGGTGCGGTACATGCGGGTACCCGGCGCACCGAACGGATCGGCGACGAACCGCCCCGCCGTCTGCCCGCCCGCGCCCTCGTAGCCCCGGGCCAGCTGCACCCCGGACAGATACAGCTCCCCCGCCACCCCGGGCGGCACCCGGTGCAGGCGCGAATCCAGCACGTACGCACCGGTATTGCGGATCGGCCGCCCGATCGGCACCCGGTCGCCGACCGCGCCGTCGCAGCGCTGCACGGTGGAGGTGACGGTCGCCTCGGTCGGACCGTAGGTGTTGTCGACGACGGCCGGATGCCGCTGCCGCACCCGCGCCAGCAGGCTCGCGGGCAGTTCCTCGCCGCCGATCGAGAAGTAGCGCAGGGTGTCCGGCAGGTCCGCGGTGTCGTCGCCGAGCAGCAGCTCCAGCATCGACGGCACGAACTCGAGGATCGCCACCCGGTGCCGGGCCGCGGTCCGCACCAGATAGTCCGGGTCGAGGTGACCGTCGTGCCGGGCGATGACCACCCGCGCGCCGATCTGCAACGGCAGGAACAACTCCCACACCGAGGCGTCGAAGGTGACCGGCGTCTTGTGCAGGACCGCGTCGCCGGGGCCGAGGTCGTATTGCTCACGCATCCACCACATCTGGTTCACCACCGAGCGGTGGGTGATCACCACGCCCTTGGGTCGGCCGGTGGAACCCGAGGTGAACAGCACATAGGCGGCATTCGAATCCCGCAGGGGCGCACGGCGATCCGCGTCGGTGATCGGCTCGCTCGACAGGTGCGACAGCGCGAGCCGATCGATGCGATACCGCGGCGCCTCGATCGCCGATCCGAGATCCAGGTCCTCCCCGGACGTGAGAACGCAAGCGGGCCGGGTGGTGTCGAGAATGTAACGGATGCGGTCGGCCGGATGATCCGGATCGATCGGCACGTACGCGCCGCCCGCGGCCAGCACCGCGTAGATCGCCGTCAGCAGATCCGCGGAACGCCGCATGGCCACGGCCACCCGGACCTCCGGTCCGACGCCCATCGAGACGAGCTGCCGGGCAAGGCGATTCACCCCGGCCGAGAACTCCGCGTAGGTCCGGGTGCGGTCCTCGAACACCACCGCCGGGGCGTCCGGGGTGCGGGCGGCCTGCGCGTGGAACGCCTCCGGCAGGGTGCCGGGCGTCGGCTGCGGCGCACCCACCGAGGCCAGCAGCACCCGCTCGTCGGCCGACAGCAGCGCGATGTCGCCGACGGCGATCTTCTCGTCCTGGCTCACCTGCGTCAGGATCGCCGCGAACCGCCGCGCGAACGCCGCTACGGTGTCGTGGTCGAAAAGGTCGGTGGCGTAATCGATCGCGCCCGCCACCGAGCCGTCGGCGTATTCGGTGAGGGTGACCGTCAGGTCCAGCTTCGCGACGGTGAGGTCCAGGCCCACCTGCTCGACGGTCAGGCCCGGCAGCTCGACGCGCGGCTGCTCGAAGTTCTGCAGCATGAGCAGCACCTGGAACAGCGGCGAGTAGGCCAGGGTGTGGCCGGGCCGCAGCAGCTCCACCACCCGGTCGATGCCGAGGTCGGCGTGCTCGAAGGCGGCCAGGTCGGTATCGCGCACGACGTCCAGCAGCTCCGAGAACTGTTGTGCCCCCGCCACTTCCGTGCGCAGCACCAGGGTGTTGCCGAACATGCCCACCAGATCGTCGAGGGCGGGCTCGCCGCGGCCGGAGATCTGGGTGCCGACGCTGATGTCGCCGGTGCCCGACAGCCGGGCCAGCAGCACCGCCAGCGCGGCGTGCGCGACCATGAACAGCGAGGCGCTGTGTGCGTCGGCAGTGCGCCGCAGCCCGGACACCACATCCCTGCCGATCCGGAATTCGGCGGTCGCGCCGCGGCCGGAGGGCCGCGCGGGGCGGGGACGGTCGGTCGGCAGCGGCAGCAGTTCCGGGGTTCCGGCCAGTGTCCTGCGCCAGTAGCGGGCCTGCGTGGCGGCGAGCGAGGTGTCGTCGGACTCGTCGCCGAGCAGATCCCGTTGCCACAGCACGTAATCGGCGTAGTCCACCGCGAGCGGCGACCAGACCGGGGGCGTGGCGGTGCTGCGGGCGTGATAGGCGGTCACCACATCGCGGGCCAGCGGCGCCAGCGAGGTGCCGTCGCAGGCGATGTGGTGCGCGACCACGGCCAGCACGTACTCCCCGGCATCGACCCGGAACAGCCTGGCGCGCAACGGAACATCGGTGCGCAGGTCGAAACCGGCCGCCGCGCCCGCCAGCAGGCGCGACCGAATATCGGTGGCCGCCAGCGGTTCCGGCGTCAGGTCCGGGGTCGCCTCGGCGGCGGTCAGCACCCGCTGCACCGGCTGCCCGTCCACCTCCGGATAGATCGTGCGCAGCGGCTCGTGCCGGTCGATCACATCGCGCAGCGCCGCCCGCAGCACCGTCGGGTCCAGCGCGCCGGTCAGCCGCAGCGCGAACGGAATGTTGTAGGCCGGGGAGGCCGGATCGAAGCGGTTGGTCAGCCACAGCCGCTGCTGGGCGAGCGACAGCGGCATCGGGTCCGGGCGGTCGCGCCGCACCAGCGGGGGCCGCCGATCGGCCGCGAGCTCCCCGATCGCAGCCGCCAGCTCGGCCACCGTCGCCGCGGTGAAGAACACCCGGGGCGTGACCCGCACGCCGAGCTCGGCCCCGATGCGCGCCGCCGCCCGCACCGCCAGCAGCGAATTGCCGCCCAGCGCGAAGAAGTCGTCGTCCAGCCCGACCGCCTGTTTGTCCGGGTCCAGCCCGAGCACCTCGGCCAGCGCGGTGGCCACCACCCGCTCGGATTCCGTGCCGGGCGCACGGTATTCGGTCGTGGTGAGCGGCGGCGCCGGCAGCGCCGCCCGATCGAGCTTGCCGGCCGGCGTGAGCGGCAGCGTGTCCAGCACCATCATCGTCGCCGGAACCATATGCGCGGGTAGGGCGCTGGCCACGAATTCGCGCAGCTGCCGCGAATCCGGGTGCGCGCCCGGCCCGGCCACCACATAGGACACGAGCACCGTTGCGCCCGAGGGTGTCTCGCGGCCGACGGTGACCGCATAGTCCAGCTGCGGGTGCGCGGCCAGCGCGGCGTCGATCTCCCCCAGCTCGATCCGGAAACCACGGATCTTCACCTGGAAATCGTTGCGCCCCATATACTCCACCGACCCGTCGGGCGCGGTGCGGGTGACGTCGCCGGACCGGTACATCCGGCTGCCGGGCGGACCGGACGGATCGGCGACGAACCGGGCCGCGGTCAGGCCCGGCCGCCGATGATAGCCGCGCGCCACGCCCGGCCCGGCCAGATACAGCTCGCCCGCAACGCCTTCCGGCGCGGCCGCCAGCCGCTCGTCCAGCACGCGCGCGGTGGCGCCGCGGATGGCGCGGCCGATGGTGATCGGATCGCCCGGCGCCAGCGCGTCGCCGATGGTGGTCACGATCGTGGTCTCGGTCGGGCCGTACGCGTTGTGGAACCGCCTGCGGCCACCGGGGATCTCGATCGCCCAGCGCCGCACCAGGTCCGGCGGGCACGCCTCCCCGCCGACCACCACCACGCGCAGCGCGTCCAGCCCGCCCGGATCGACCGAGGCCAGCGCCGCCGGTGTCACGAACGCGTGCGTCACCCGCTCGCGCCGCAGCAGCTCCGCCAGCTCCGGCCCGCCGTACAGCTCGGCCGGGGCGATCACCATGGTGGCGCCCGCGCCGACCGCCAGCAGCAGCTCCAGCATCGACGCGTCGAAGCTGGGCGAGGCGAAATGCAGCGTGCGCGACCGCGGCGTCACCGCGTACCGATCCCGTTGCTCGGCGGCGAGATTCGCCAGCCCCGCGTGGGTGACCGTCACGCCCTTGGGCACCCCGGTCGAGCCGGAGGTATAGATGACGTACGCCGGATGCGCCCCGGCCAGCGGCCGCACCCGGTCGGCGTTGGTGACCGGCTCGGCCACGAATCGCGCCAGCTCCCGGTCGAATTCGGGATCATCGAGGATCAGCCAGTCCGCGCCGGGCAGCTCCTGCGCGCTCGAGCGCACCGAAAGCCCCACCGCCGCACCGGAATCCGAGATCATGTGGGCGATGCGCTCGGCCGGATAGGTCGGGTCGACCGGCACGAACCCGGCGCCGGTCTTCGCCACCGACCACACCGCCGCCACCGACCACACCGAGCGCGGGATCCCGATCGCGACCAGATCCTCCGGGCCCACCCCGCGCGCGATCAGCAGCCGCGCCGCCCGCGAGGACCAGGCGTCGAGCTCCCGGTAGGTGAGCGCCCGCGTGCCGTCGGTCACCGCCACCGCGTCGGGCGCGATCTCGACCGCTGCCGCCAGCAGCAGCGGCAGCGTGGTGACCGCCGGACCGCGCCGCACGCGCGTGGGGCGCGAGCGCGCGCGGCCCGATCCGGATGAACTGGTCACGGCGGTCATCAACATCCTCTCCCGGCAAGGGTCTGGTTCCTGGCCGACACCGAGCACATCGGCGAACGGCCACGACTGGTTAGCCGCCCGCGCCGACGCGGCGGTCGAGGGGGCTGGCGATCGCCCCGACACCGCGGCGCGCTCCCACCCCGCCGACCCGCCGACGACGCAGACATCTCCAGCACAGCGGCACATCCTGAGCGGCCCCGCACCTTATCCTGCGAATGAGCTGGGAACGAATGTCCGGTGATCATTCTCACGGGCGCGCGCCCGACGGTGGAGCCCGGGTCGTCCGAAAGTTTGATTCCGGCGATCACCGCGGCCGGTATCGTCGAAGACGAAGTTAGGTAACCCAAAGTCACACCTCGAGCCGCAGCAAGGAAGCCTTCACATGCCGGACACCGCCCCGCCGACGACCGTGCCGTTCTCGGCGCAGATCCGCACCGCTACCGAGCGGCAGCACGCGGACGCGGAGAACTCCACGTTCATGAGCGACATGCTGGGCGGAATCCTGGGCGTGGACGCCTTCTATCGATACACCGGTCAGCTCTGGCATGTGTACCGAGCGCTCGAGACGCACTGGGACACACTGGCCGACGATCCGGTCGCGGGGCCGTTCGTCCGCCCGGAACTCGCCCGGCTGGCCCACCTCGAGGACGACCTCGCCCACCTCGGCGGCGCGGACTGGCGCGCCGGAGTGCAGGCGCTGCCGTCGACCGCCGCCTACGCCGCCCGCATCGAGGAGTGCGCCCGGCAGTGGCCCGCCGGATACGTCGCCCACCACTACACCCGCTATCTCGGCGACCTGTCGGGCGGTCAGGTCATCCGCGGCACCGCCGAGAAGCTGTGGCAGCTGCCCAAGCGCGGCGACGGCGTCCGCTTCTACGTCTTCGACCAGATCCCGAATCCGGCGGCGTTCAAACGCGAATACCGCGAACTGCTGGACCGGCTCGCGGTCGACGATCTGGAGAAGCAGCGCGTGCTCGGCGAGTGCCAGCGCGCCTTCGCCTTCAACACCGCGATGTTCCGAGAGTTGGCCGCGGAGTTCCCGATTCGCCGCCGGGGCTGACCGGCGACATCCGTCGTTCCGGCGACGCACTCGGCTGGTTGCCCACGGGTTACCGGCTACCTTTACGGATTACATCAAACCCTTTGTTACACATACCGATCGGCGCTCCCAGGTGGTGACACGTCCCACACCGCGGGGAGCGCCGATTGGTTGCGCGCACAACCGACGCGCCGCTAAAGTTACTCACCAGTTAGGCACGAAGGTGTTCCTACCTCGGCCCGACTTCTGTTAAGGGGCCGATTCCATCACGTCCGCATCCACCGACGCATGTCGGACGAGCCAGCTCGCCCATAGGCGGGTTGTGTTGTGCGACAACGGGTTCGAGATGCAGGAGGGGCGATGGTCGCGTACATCGTGACGGGTGGTACCGGTTTTCTGGGCCGGCGTGTGGTCGAGGGGCTCTTGGCCCGCGACCGGGATGCGGTGGTGCACGTGCTGGTGCGCGAGGCGTCGGCGGCCAAGCTGGCCGAGCTCGCCGCGCGCTGGGGCGCCGAGGACCGGGTGTTCCCGCTGATCGGCGATCTGGCCGCGGAAAACCTTGGGCTGCACGACGATCCGCCGCACGCCGAGCACGTCGTGCACCTGGGCGCGGTCTACGACATGACCGCCGACGAGGAAACGGCCTACGCCGCCAATGTCGGCGGCACCCGCGCGGTGATCGGCCTGGCCGTCGACCTGGGCGCCATGCTGCACCACGTCTCGTCGGTGGCCGTCGCGGGCGACCACAAAGGACAGTTCTTCGAGGACGATTTCGACCTCGGCCAGAATCTCACCTCGCCGTACCATCGCACCAAGTTCGCCGCGGAGAAGCTGGTGCGCGAGGCGAAGGACCTGCGCTGGCGGGTGTATCGGCCCGCGATCATCGTCGGCGATTCCCGCACCGGCGAGATGGACAAGATCGACGGGCCGTACTACTTCTTCCCCGCGATCGCGCGCCTGGCGGCGCTGCCCGCGGAACTGCCGCTGCCGCTGCCGGATCTGGGCGCCACCAATATCGTCCCGGTCGACTACGTGGCCGCCGCGATGGTCGAGCTGATCGGCCGCCCCGGGCTCGACAAGCGCACCTTCCACCTGGTCAATCCGCGGCCGCAGCCGTTCAGCGACATCTACGGCGCGCTCGCCCGCGCCGCCGGGGCGCCCGCCGGGCTGGGGCCGGTGCCGGGCAGCCACGGCGCCCTGCACGCCCTGGGCCGGCTGCCCGGCGTGCCGGTCGTGCGCGATTTCCTGTTGCAGCAGCTGGGAATTCCGGCGGAGGTGGCGCCGCACGTGGCGTTCGAGTCGGAGTTCGTCTCCGATTCCACCCGCGCCCAGCTGCGCGGCAGCGACATCACGGTGCCGCCGTTCCACGCCTACGCCGAGACGCTGTGGCGGTACTGGCGCGCGCATCTGGACCCGGACCGGGCGCGCCGCGACGAGAGCGGCGACCGGCTGCGGGGCCGCATCGTGCTGATCACGGGCGCGTCCTCCGGTATCGGGCTGGCCACCGCGCACGCGGTCGCCCGGCGCGGGGCCACGGTGCTGATGGTCGCCCGCAATGTCGAGGAGTTGGAGGCCGCGGCCGCCGCGGTGCGCGCCGAAGGCGGTGCGGCACAGGCGTACTCGTGCGACATCACCGACGAGAAGGCGGTCGAGGTGCTGGTCAAGCAGGTGCTGGCCGACCATCGGCACGTCGACTACGTGGTCAACAACGCGGGCCGCTCGATCCGCCGCTCGGTGCTCAATTCCACCGACCGCATGCACGATTTCGAGCGGACCATGGCGGTCAACTACTTCGGCGCGGTGCGGATGATCCTGGCGCTGCTGCCGTCCATGCGCGAGCGCCGGTTCGGGCACTTCGTGAACATCTCCTCGATCGCGGTGCAGACCAAGGTGCCCCGCTTCGCGGCCTACGTGGCGAGCAAGTCGGCGCTGGACACCTTCAGCGAAATCGCGGCGGTCGAAAACGCCGACGCGGGAATCACCTTCACCTCGGTCCGGATGCCCCTGGTCCGCACCCCCATGATCGCCCCCACCGACCTGTACCGCTCCATCCCCGTCCACACCCCCGCCCAGGCCGCCGACATCGTCCTGCGCGCCCTGGAAGAACGCCCCACCCGCATAGACACCCCCATCGGCACCTTCGCCCAATTCGTCGACACCCTCATGCCCTCGGTAAAGAAATCCATCCTCGCCCAGGGCTTCCACATGTTCGGCGAATCCCCAGCGGCCCAAACCACCGAGCCGAAACCCACTCCAACATCCGACGACCGAGCAACGCCGGAGCCCACGAAGAATCGCAGCCCCCTCCTCGCCCTGGCCCCGGTAGTCCAGCCCCTCATGGGCCTCCCCACCCCCGCCGCCCGCATCGCCAACCGAATCCCGGGTTTGCACTGGTAATTCCGCGCGCCGGGCCGGTGATCCCACCGGCCCGGCGGGCGCAACAGGACAGATGAACCCGAGGCAAGAAATGCTGTACCGCATGTAATTTCGCCAATTCTGGTCATCTACCACTGCCAGCCCACAGAACGCGGACGGCTTACTCACCGGTGTCCTCCTCTTCGATACGCCGCCGAATCTCTTGTACGGAGCAGTCTTTCGGTAGCCGCTGTGGCCACAGCACAACCACCAGGTACACAACGACCGACACCGCCAGCGATGCCAGCAACAGCAGTCCGAGCGCGCCCCAGTCGCTCATTCCTTCGGTGGCCCTTCAGATTTCAGCTTCTCGAACTCCGCTGCCGCTTCCGGATCAGTCGCCGCGTGATGCTTGCAATAGGCATACCTGCCCCAGTACCCATCCGCCTTCATCGGCGGTGGCGGCCCTTCCTCGCGGAGCGCGGCGGCCCGATCGGGAAAGAACCGATCGTAGAATGCCAGGTCGGCCAGCCATGCCTGCTGGAACGTCGCTGGAACGTCGTCTTCGTCGTCCATGTCGCCCACGGGCTATCGCCCCTTCGTGGCAACAGCCAGATTCCTGCCGCGCGGTGTGATCGACCAGCGAGCCCGGTACGGGTTCGTCATTATCAATCCACGAGATTCCAACTGCCCTATTGCCCGCCGCGCTGCCCAACTGGTCAGCTGAGCCTGCGCCGCAATCTGCCCGGCGGTCAGCATGCCGCCGGGCGCAAGCACTCCCAGCACTTCCGATTCGGCGACCGTTCCTGTTCCCATTCGGTAACCCCCTGGTCCGTGGATTGGTACGGCCCTACGTCGGGGGAGCCGGCGTGAAATCGTCCCGGAGTCGGGCCTACTTCGAGCGTCCCGCCTGCCCTGCCTTGGGTAGGAGTGGCAGGAGGGTGGCATGTCGGGACTGCTGTGCAGGCGTCGATTCGGTTCCTGATGCCGCTAGTGGCATGGGGGTGGCATCTGGCGCGTGGGAGCTCGTAGCGGTGGAAGAGATGGCAGGCTTGGTGGTATGTCGGCGTCCGTAGGGGCATTGATCAAACAGCTTCGCCTTGCGAAGGGTTGGAGCCAAGGCAAGCTCGCCAGCGAGTTGTCGAAGGTCTCGGGTTTCAACATGACCCGTGAGTACATCTCGCGGCATTGGGAGTCGGGCAGGACCGAGCCGTCGCCGTTCTGGCTGCGCCACCTGGCGACGGTGTTGGATTGTCCGCGGAGTGTTTTGGAGGCGGACGTGAACCGTCGGGAGTTTCTATCGCATCTCGCTGCTACCTCGATTGCTCCTGTGGTGGCGTCCGACCTGCTGTCGCAAGGGTTTTCGTCGCGTCTGCATTCGGCACGACCGAGTGTCGAGGGGTGGGAAGGCAAGCTCGCGCAATACGGTACTGACTATATGAGCCAGGGGGCGGCCGATATCCAACGCCGGTTGGCTGCCGATCTCGTGGTGTTGCAGCAGCAGCTCGACTCGCCGCGCATGTGGGCGGTCGCGGCCCGGCTGATGACGCTGTTCGCCAAGACCTATCCGGGTTCCGATGGGAACAAGGCGATTTCGTGGTATCGCATGGCGGCCGAGGCTGCCGACCGCTCCGACGATACCGATATCCGGGTGTGGGTTCGTGGCCGGGCCGCCATCGCGCTCGGGTATGAGGGTGCATCGCTGCCCGTCGCCCGCGAGTTCGCTGATCAAGCCCTGGCCGTATCGGACCGGCACAGCCTCGGACGGTTGAATGCCCTCTGGGGTAATGCGCATGCCGCCGCCTTGCAGGGCGACACCGTGACGGCGCGCACCTTGATCGACTCCGGTCGCCGCGAGTTCGACCGGTCCTACTCGGAGGAACAGACATCCGACTATGCGGTCCCGTGGTGGCGAGTCAATGTGTTTCTGTCCCTCCTCGCGGCACGGCTGGGCGATGAACGGCTCGCGATCCGGGCGCAGACCGACGCGAGGCGCGAGCTGCCCGCCGAGCTGCCACGGTTCGGGACCCACTTGGACATGCACGAGGGTCTGATGCTCGTTCGCGCCGGAGACAGAGCCCGAGGCGTAACCGCCGCACGCGCGGCCCTCGACGCGCTCCCGCCGGAAAAACATTCACTGACGTTGCGGATGCTGATGACCGAGATCGAGGGACCGGCCAAGATCTAGCCCCCAGCGAGGCTTGCGCACGCCCGATATGCCCCGAATTCACCTACCCGCTGTGCGCCCGCCAATCCGATCTGTCAGAGTCGTTTCCCATGGAAGCTCGTTCACGTGCTCTCGGGATCGGTGCCGCGCTGCTGAGTGTGGTCCTACTGGCAGGCTGCGGCGGAGCAGGGAGCGGGGGTGCGCCGACGACCACGGCCAAGGCGGGTGGGGTGCCGCTGGTGTCCACCGACAATCTGCCTGCCGCGGGGCCGGGTGAGGTGCATCTGTTCGGGATCAATGATCTGCACGGGAATCTGCAGCCGCCGACCGGTAGTAACGGTCATGTCGGTAGTTATGTGGCGGGCGGGGCCGCCTATCTCAGTGCTCATCTGGCTCGGTTGAAGGCGAAATATCCGGCGAGTGCGATTCTTTCGGCCGGGGACAATGTGAGTGCCAGCCCGCTGGTGTCGGCGCTGTTCCACGACGAGCCGACCATCGAGTACCTGAATTCGGTGGGACTGGCCGCCTCCTCGGTCGGCAATCACGAATTCGACCACGGCGTTCGGGAATTGGCGCGGCTGCAGCAGGGTGGGTGCGCCCTGGACGGCTGCTCGCCGGGCGAGCCCTTCACCGGGGCCAAGTTCTCGTATCTGGCCGCGAACGTCACCGACGCCAACGGCCAGCTGCCGCCCGCCATGCGTCCGTGGACCATGATCGACGTGGGCGGGCACAAGATCGGTGTGGTCGGTGTGGTGACCCCGACCACCGCGAATATCGTTATGCCCGAGGGCATTCGGGGCTACACCTTCGGCGACGAGGTCGACGCGATCAACAAGTACGTCCCGCAGATCGAGGCGGCGGGCGCGGAAACCGTTGTCGCCCTGCTGCACGACGGCGGCGCGCAGCAGACCCACGGCGGCCCCGTCGATTACAACGGCTGCACCGACGTCGGCTCAGCGGTGAACGATCTGGCCAAGCGCACCGATCCCGCGGTGCGCGTGCTGATCACCGGCCACACCCATCAGGCGTACAACTGCACCATCGACGGCAAGGTGGTCACCCAGGCGGCCTCCTACGGCCGCCTGATCACCGATATCACGCTGCGCTTCCACGACGGCAAGGTCGATGCGAAGGCCGTGAATCGCGTTGTCACCCATGACATCACGCCCGATCCGGGTGCGGCGAAGCTGGTCGACTTCTTCACCGCCCAGGCCGAGCCGCGCGGCAAGCGGGTGATCGGCAGCTCGACCGGGCCGCTGCCCAACGAGGGGTCCCCGGCGGGTGATTCGCCGCTCGGGGACGTGATCGCCGATTCGATGCTGGCCGCGCTGGCCCCGCAGCAGGCGGTGGCGGCGCTCATGAATCCCGGTGGCGTGCGGGCGGATCTGAGCGGCGGCAACATCACCTACGAGCAGGCCTACACCGTGCAGCCGTTCGGCAATCAGGTGGTCGGCGTCAGCCTCACCGGTCGGCAGCTGCTGGCCGTGCTGGAACAGCAGTGGGACAACCCGACCCGGCCGTCGGTGCTGTCGGTGGCGGGCATCGAGTACGCCTACGACGACGCCGCGCCGAAGGGGCACAAGGTGATCGCCGACAGCGTGCGCATCGGCGGGCAGCCGCTGAATCCCGTTGCGGTGTACCTGGTGTCGACCAACAACTTCCTCGCCTCGGGCGGGGACGGGTTCACCGCCTTCACCCAGGGGCGGCAGACCGCCACCGGCCCGACCGATCTCGACGCGCTCGCATCGTATCTGGCATCGCACGGCCCGGTTCAGCCCCCGGCGAGCCGAATTCAGCGGCGCTGACCCCGATTACAACCGCGACGCCACGAAATTCGCTGCGGCCCCGATGCTTCCGGCATAGGCGAGGTGCGCCGCAGGGTTGCCGCCCCCGGCGCACACCGGATCGCCCGGCGCACAGTAGTTTCCGGTCTCGCCGAGAAATTCGCCGGGCACGGTCTGGCCGATCAGCCGCAGCGGATCGCCGAACAGCAGCACCGCCGCCACCCGCGAACCCAGGTCGCCGTCCATCCGGACCGCGCCGGGGATGGCGTCGGTGACCCCGGTGCCCAGCGCCGTGTGCACCACCACCGCGCCCTGCGAGTAGCCGACCAGCACGAACCGCTGCCCCGGACAGGCCGCGGCCCGATCCGCCACGTGCGCAACGAGATCCGCGCTACCCTCGCCCACCGAGCCCGGGTTGCTCAGATCGGCCGGATAGTCGACGCGGTAGGCGCTCACGCTGGTCGGCAGCACCGCCCGCAGCGCCGCGAGCAACGGATCACCGACCTCGCTGCCGAGGTACCCGGGTTCCTGAGTTCCCCTGGCCACCACCACATCCACGACCGCACACCCCTGTGCGGCGGCCTGCGGCGCCGGAGACAGCATGCCCGCCACGAGTGCGGCGGCGAATACCCCGGCGATACGACATATCCTGAACGGCAACACCTTTCGGTCGCCCATGATTCTCACCTCTCACGCCGTTGTGAGGGGCCGAGTGACTCTTGTCAGAGACTATTGTCCCGGCCGCTATATGGCCCAAGGTAAGAGGCGATCGAGGGGGACGGCAACGAACTCTGCTGGAGAGATACCCAATTGCGGCGTATTTGTATCACCCCTCGAATCGGCCCACTTTCTAGAACGCGTTCTCATAGGCTGGCGTGATGGAGCGCATGACCGGACTCGATGCGAGCTTTCTCTACCTGGAGACCGAGACCCAGCTGCTACACGTGTGCGCGCTGGTGCTGCTGGACCCCGCGACCGGCGGCGAGCCGTACGAATTCGCCGCGCTGAAACAGGAACTCGGGCGGCGGCTGCACCTGGTGCCGACCATGCGCCGCCGCATCCACCGGGTGCCGTTCGATCTCGATCATCCGGTGTGGGTCGAGGATCCGAGCTTCGATCTGGACTATCACGTGCATCGGGTCGGCATCCCGTCTCCGGGCGGTGAACGCGAGCTGGCCGAGTTGGTCGCGGATATCGCTGCGCAGCAGATGGATCGGGGGCGGCCGCTGTGGGAGATGTGGGTGGCCGAGGGGCTGACGGACGGACGGATCGCGGTCATCGCGAAATATCACCACGCCGCGATGGACGGCGTCACCGGCACCAATGTGATGGCGCACCTGTGCGATCTGCAGCCGGGCGTGCGCTATCCGGAGCCGGAGGATTCGCAGCCGCACCCGGTGGCCGCGCCGAACGATCTCCTGCTGACCGCCGAGGGGCTGGCGCGGTTTCCCGCCAAGTTCGGCGTCGTCGGAATGCTGCCCAAGACCCTCGCCACGGTCGGCGGTCTCGTGCGGCGGCGGCGAAACGACGAGAAGGGCATGGCGATTCCGTTCACCGCGCCGCGCACCCCGTTCAATCGCACCATCACCGGGCACCGGGCGATCGCGTTCACCCAGGCGGAGCTGGCCGATATCAAGGAGATTCGGGCGGCGTTCGGGGTGAAGGTCAACGATGTGGTGCTGGCCGTGGTCGCGGGCGCGCTGCGGGAGTATCTGGCCGATCGCGACGAACTGCCCGACGATTCGCTCATCGCCTCGGTGCCGGTGTCGGTGCACGCGACGAGTCGGCACGAGCGAGGTGTCAACAAGGTGTCGACGCTGTTCTGCCGCCTGTACACCGAGGTGGCCGATCCGGTGCGGCGGGTGCGGTTGATCGCGGAGGCCAATCGCGGCGCGAAGGAGGAGCACGATCTGCTCGGCGCGGATTTCCTTCAGGACTGGGCGCATTACGCGCCGCCGAACACCTTCCAGGTGGCGGCGCGGGTGTATTCTTCGTTCAAGTTGGCCGAGCGGCATCCGGTGGTGCACAACCTGGTGATCTCGAATGTGCCCGGGCCGCAGGCGCCGCTGTATTTCCTGGGCTACCGGGTGGATTCGATGTATCCGTTCGGGCCGGTGTTCCACGGCGCGGGGCTGAATGCGACGGTGCTGTCCTCGGGCGGGCACCTGGATGTGGGATTCATCGGCTGCCGCGAGCTGGTGCCCGATATCGAGAAGCTGGCCCACGCGGTGCACGACGCCATTGCCGACCTGCGCAAGGCCGCGCGACGCTGATCGATCACCGCCGGTCGGCGACCGCCGCGCAGGCGTCCAGGAGCGCCGGGACGAACACGTCGGCCTCCAGGACGCACGCGGCGTGCCCGGCCCGGGCGGGGAAGATCTCCGCGCCCGGAATCAGCTGCGCCAGTTCCAGTTGCCGATAGACCGGCAGCGCCCGGTCCCGGGTGGTGATCACCACGGCCGTCGGCGCCCGCAGCGTCGGCAGCCACGGCGACGAATCGAAGCGGCCGAGCTCGGCCACGGCCTGCGCGATGGCCCAGCCACTGGTGGCCCGCAGCTCACCCAGCGCCCACCGATCCATGCGCCCGCTCTCCCACGAGGTCCGCGGCAGCGCCGGAAGGCGACGGCTCGCCCGCGCGACGCGGCGCGACATCGGTTGCGCCAGTGCGGTACCCAGCGCGCCCGCGACGCGGTGGAAGGCGCGTTCCCGCCACTTGTCCTGGAATCGGTAGGTGGTGGCGCACAGCACGAGCCCACCGACCCGCTCCGGATGCCGCCGCGCGACAAGCTGAGCGACGATACCGCCCATGGAATACCCGGCCAGCAGCGGCTTCTCGACTCCGACCGCATCGGCGACCGCGACCACATCATCGGCGAGCTCGTCGAGATCGAAACGGGGAGAACGAATCCCATGCCCGTGCCACCGCTGGTCGTAGAGCACCACCCGATACCGCAGCGCCAATTCGGCCAGCGCGGGAAACCAATTCAACATGGCGGTAGTCGCCACCCCGTGCAACAGGATCACCGTCGGCGCACCGACCGGCCCCGTCAACTCCACCAGATACGTACTCCCCCGCCCCACCAACTCGACCATCCGCCCCGCAGGCACCGCGGTCAGCCGCGAAATACGTTCACCCAGACGACGATCCATCCGCCGACTCGCGCCGCCGTCCCCACCCCACGGCCCCCGCACGAAGCCACGAACCGCATCCAGCGGTCTCGGCGTGAAGTCACGCGTCGCACTCTCCGACCCCGGCATAGAGTCACGCGTCGTATTCCCTGACCCCGGCATAGAGTCACGCGTCGTACTCCCTGTTCCCGGCATAGAGTCACGCGTCGTACTCTCTGTTCCCGGCGTGCTTTTGGCCGGGATCGGGTCCGGTGTCGCCATCGCCTACCTCTCGCCGCATCACGAAATTGGAACGCGTTTCACCAAATGATGCCACAGCGGCAGGCGGGAAGGATCAGGCGCAGGGGGCGGTCGACACTGCGGGCGGGACAGTGGTGACCGGGGGTGGGGCGGTGGTGGGCTGGATCGGTGGTGGTGGGCGGTACAGCTGGATGTCGGTGTGCTGTATCTGTCCCGGGGTGACGGTGATGCCGGGGACCTCCGCCTGGTGGCCGTCGGTGTCGGTGAGCAGGGCGGTGAAGGGGCCGGGGCCCGCGCCGGAGATGCGCCAGTAGTTGTCGGGGCCGCGGGAGAGGGTGTGGCCGGGGCCGCCGCTGTCGGGGCGAATCTCCACCCGGCTCAATGCGTTTCCGGTGTCGGCGAACAGCAGGCCGATCCAGCTCGCGGAGGAGCCGTTCTGGACGCGGAAGGTCAGCTCCGGCGCGGGGTCCGGATTGTGGATGCGAATCAGCCGGATCTCGGCGACGCCCGCACGGGGGTCGGCGATCCGGTTGTAGGCGGCGGTGCTCAGGTCGTACTGATGCGGGCCGCAGCCGGGGCAGCGGTCGACGATCTCGGCGCGCACCGCGCCGAGCGGGCCCTCCAGATCCACGAAACTGCCGCACTCGGCGCCGCCCGCGAACTCACCGGTGGGCACGCCGACGTAATAGCCGTCCAGGGGCAGATTCGGGAACGAGCACGACACGGTCGGGGCGAAGGCGTAGTAGCGGGCCTGCGCCGCCTCGGGGGCGTCGCGCTGTTCGCCGCCCGGAATCTGGTTCGGCGCCAGCGGGTTCGGGACGGTGGTCGGGCTCGCGAGCGCCGGGGCCGAGGCGGGGGCCGAGCGCACGGCGGTCGAGGCGGTCCGGCACGCGGCGGCGTGCGGGCGCATCGCCCAGAGCACCGCGGTCACCACGGCGGCGCCCAGTAGCGCCGCCGCCAGCCACGGGCGCGCGGCGCGGATGTGTTGCTGCTGTGTTACTCGATGCATCGGCTCCGCCTCCGGTTCGCCTCATGCCATTGCCCTCACAGCAAAGCAGCAGGAACCGGCCGACCGGCCTCGAATCGCGAACTCATACTGCGAAACTCGGCGTGTCTACGGCGTGTCAGGCAGCGTTGGGGATCAGAACGGCGGCACCCGCAAACTTTCCGTGTGCCAAATCCGACAGCGCGTGGTCCGCGGCGTGCAGCGGATACGGGTGCACGGTCACCTCGAGCCGGTGCTCGGCGGCGAACGCCAGGAATTCGCGGGCATCGGCACGGGTATTGGCGGTGACCGAGCGAATCTCCCGCTCCTGGAACAGATGTCGCTGGTAGTTCAGGGCCGGGATATCGCTGAGGTGGATGCCCGCAATGGACAGCACGCCGCCGCGGTCGAGCGCCGCCAAGGCGGGCAGCACCAGGTCACCGACGGGAGCGAACAGGATGGCGGCGTCCAGTTCGACCGGCGGTGGGTCGGCCGCGCCCTGGGCCGAGGCCGCGCCGAGTTCCAGTGCCAGCCGCTGCGCCTGCGGATCGCGCGTCATCACGTGCACCTCCGCGCCGCGCGCGAGGGCCACCTGGGCGGCCAGGTGGGCGCTGCCGCCGAAACCGTAGATGCCCAGCCGCCCGCCCCTCGGCAGCGCCGCCCGCTCGAGTGCGCGGTAACCGATGATGCCCGCGCACAGCAGCGGCGCGAGTTCGGCATCGGAGTAGCCGTCCGGCACCGGATGGGCGTAATCGGCCGGGACGGTGGCGAATTCGGCATAACCGCCGTCGGCGTCCCAGCCGGTGTAGCGGGAGTTCGGGCAGAGGTTCTCCGCGCCGCGCAGGCAGTACCGGCACCGGCCGCAGGTGTAGCGCAGCCAGGCGATGCCGACCCGATCGCCGGGCGAGAACTCCGCGCCCGCGCCGGGGCCGAGCGCCACCACCTCCCCGACCACCTCGTGCCCGGGGACGACGCCCGGGCGGTGCACCGGCAGATCTCCCTCCGCCACATGCAGATCCGTGCGGCACACGCCGCAGGCGAGCACGCGCACCAGCAGTTCCCCCGTGCCCGGTTCCGGAATACGGACATGCACCCGGACCATCGGCTCACCGTCGATCGGGCCTGGTCGGGCCACCGTCCACGCCGACATCGAGGGCACACCCGTCGCACTCATCCGACCTCCCCTTCCTGATTCGAGCGTAGCTCCGGATTATTCGAACATACATTCGACTCTCGAGCTATTCTCGGCGCCATGATCAGCTCCCCTCACGAGGCGATGCACCAGATCTTCCGGCACGATCCCGGTGTCTTCGCGCGCGCGTTCCGCGCCCTGGATCTACCCCTGCCGGACCCCATCGAGGTAACGCTCGTGCCCACCGATCTCACCGAGATCGAACCGGTGGAGCGCCGGGTCGATACCTTACTGCGCATCGCGACTGAGGAGGGTGCGTTCCTCCTTCTGGTCGAGGCGCAGGGCCGCGACGATCTCGACAAACCCGGGGCATGGGCCTACTACCTGGCCCACTTGTACGCCAAATACAAACTGCCCCCGATCCTTCTGGTCGTCTGCCAGGACCGGACCACCGCCATGTGGGCCGGTGGCGAACTGATCATCGGCAGCCCGTACTGGCCGAGCCTGACCGTCCGCCCACTCGTCTTCGGCCCCCACAACGTCCCGGCGATCACCGACGCCGAAACCGCCCGCGACGACATCCCCCTCGCCACCCTCTCCGCCATCACACACGCGAAACGGCCCTACATCGGTGACATACTGAATGCGCTGGCCGCCGCGCTACAGACCGTCGAGGACGAGGAAGACTCCTCGATCTTCCAAGTACTGACCGAAATGGCCCTGGGCAAGAGCCCCGCCGCAGACATCTGGAGGAAACTGATGACCGTGGACCTGTCGTTCTTCCGCTCGGAAACCTGCCAGCGGGTACGCGCGGAAGGTCGCGTCGAAGGTAAAGCCTCGGCCATCCTGAACATCCTCGACGCCCGGGGCATCGCCGTGCCCGACGAAGCGCGCGAGCGCATCACAACCTGCACGGATGATACGGTGCTCGACCGCTGGACAAGGCAAGCGGCGACGGCAACCAGCATCACCGAACTGTTCGCGGATCGCGCGTGAGCGCGGAATTCCTCCTCGAAGCACGAGATATCACCGTGCCCGACGACGTTCGCGAGCGCATCGAGACCTGCACCGACCCCCGGACCCTCGACCGCTGGATACGGCGGGCCGTCACGGTGGCGACTGCCGACGAACTCGTGGCGTGAGCGCTCGAGAGGCGTGCCGTTGATACGGTCGCATCGTGCCCCAGACCGTTGCCGCGTTCACGCTGCCGATTCAGCGGGTGCGGGCCATTGTGGATCTGGCCGGGCGGCGTGGGTGGGATACCGCGGCGATGTTGGCGGAGGCCGGTATTTCGCCCGCGCTGTTGGCGCGGGGGCGGTCGCGGGTGACCGTCGAGCAGGCGGTGCGGATGGTGCAGTGGCTGTGGCGGAGCACCGATGACGAGTTGTTCGGGCTGGGGCTGCAGCCCATGCCGCGCGGCACTTTTCGGCTGGTGTGCTTCGCGCTGCTGAGCGCGTCGACCGTGGGGGCGGCGATCCGGCGGTTCAGCGGGTTCCGGACGTCGCTGCCCGGGTTTCCGCCGGTGACGCTGCACGTGGTCGGGGACGAGGCGCGGGTGGTGTTCGATATCGGCGAGATTCGCCAGCCGGTCGGGCTGATCGTCGACACCATGCTGATGACCGCGCACCGTTTCCTCGGCTGGGCGGCGGGCGCGCCGATTCGGCTGCGTCGGGTCGAGATGCCCTATCCGCCTTCGGATCTCGACGACTACGATCTCATCTTCGGTGCGCCCGTGCGATTTTCGGCCGCGGCGCCCGCGCTGGTCTTCGATGCGGCGGTGCTCGACACGCCGCTGCTGCGCGACGAGGACGATCTGCTCGCCTTCCTCAGCAATGCGCCGTCGGCGGTCCTCGGCCCGCCCGACTACGCGGTCTCGGTGACCGCGCAGGTGCGCCGCATCCTCGCCCGCGGCCTGCACGGCGACTGGCCCGGCGTGGACGCCATCGCCGCCGAACTCGCCATGAGCCCGCCGACCCTGCGCCGACGGCTGCGCGAGGAACACACCTCGCCCCGCGAGATCCGCGAACAGATCCTCCGCGACGCCGCGATCGCCAGCCTCGTCCGCGGCGACGAAACCGTCGCCGCCCTCTCCCGCCGCCTCGGCTTCTCCGAACCCAGCTCCTTCTCCCGAGCCTTCCGCCGCTGGACCGGCAGCCCACCGGGCTCCTACCGCCCCTGACCGGGTTCGCTCCCCGCTCCAACCACCACCCGCTCCAACAGTCCTCGCCCCGTCCGGGAATGCTCCACCAACGAGCCCCGGCATGCTCCATCGCTAGGCCCCAGCGCCCTCCACCACCAGATCCCGACGCCCACCACCACTAGGCCCGACGCCCACCACCACTAGGCCCGACGCCCACCACCACTAGGCCCGGCATGCTCCACCACCAGGTCCCGGCGTGCTTTTGGCCGGGACCTCGCAAGACTCCGGCCAAAAGCACGCCGGAGTCCAAGTGGAGCAAGCCTTCCGCCGCTGGACCGGCAGCCCACCGGGCTCCTACCGCCCCTGACCGGGTTCGCTCCCCGCCCCAACCACCACCCGCTCCCAACAGCCACCGCCCCGATCCGGGAATGCTCCACCACCAGATCCCGGCACACTCCACCACCAGGCCCCGGCACACTCCACCACCAGGCCCCGGCACACTCCACCACCAGGCCCCGGCACACTCCACCACCAGGCCCCGGCACACTCCACCACCAGGCCCCGGCACACTCCACCACCAGGCCCCGGCACACTCCACCACCAGGCCCCGGCACACTCCACCACTGGTCCCGGCACGCTTTTGGCCGGGACCTCGCAAGACTCCGGCCAAAAGCGCGCGGGGGTCGCCAACTGGAGTAAGCATCCTGTCAGCGGTACAGCGTTGGCTCGATTACGAGCTGGAAGTTCGGTGTATCGACCCGGACTGGGGTCAGGGAAGTTGGTTGCAGGGCCGTGGGATTCGTGTGGGGGGCGCCGAACCGGCAGTGGCCGTTGGGGTTTACGACGAGGGTGTGGGGGGTGGTGGGGAGTGTCAGTTGGGCCGCGCCGCGGAGGTCCAGTGCTTGGTTCGGGGGGAACGGGATCAGGGCGTGGACCCAGGGGGACAGGTATGGGTGGGCGATGACGGTGGTGGTTGTGGGGGTGGAGGTTACGGCGGGGGCGGGGACCTGGACGGGGGTCCATGCGGGGGTGATGTTTTCGGCGGGGTCGGCGCCCTCGCCGTTGGGTTGCTGGGTGTAGTCCGGGGTTAGGGGCGCGGCGTGCGCGGTGGCGGATCCCAGCAGGGCGATTCCGGCGGCTACACCGGCGACCAGGAGTTTCATGTGCCGATTCTCGGGGCTGCCGAAGGTGCGCGGGCCGGTTGCGCTCGAGCAGATCGCAAAACGCGGGTCCGCGAGCGGAATTGTCAACAGGTCGAGCAGGGCGGTCATTGTCGATCATGACTGTGAGCCCTACGGTCGGGGCAGCGCTGTGTGAACGTGAGGAGTACGACGTGGGCCTGCATCGCTCACCATGGATGGACGAGGATCTGGACGCGCTCGCGGAGCTGGCCCGCCAGTTCTTCGAGAAGGAATGCGCGCCCAACGAGGAGCGCTGGGGCCGCCAGCAGCACGTGGATCGCGAGGTCTGGAACAAGGCGGGTGAGGTCGGGCTGCTGTGCCTGAGTATCCCCGAGCAGTACGGCGGGGGCGGCGGCACCTTCGCGCACGAGGCCGTGGTGACCATCGAGCAGACCCGGGCCATGGCGCCGAGCCTGGGCAATCCGGTGCACTCGACCATCGTCGCGCACTACATCCTCGCCTACGGCACCGAGGAGCAGAAGCGCGCCTGGCTGCCGAGGATGGCCAGCGGCGAGATCGTCGGCGCCATCGCCATGACCGAACCGGGCACCGGCTCGGATCTGCAGAGCATCCGCACCCGCGCGGTCACCGAGGGCGACGAGTACGTGATCAGCGGCGCGAAGACCTTCATCTCCAACGGCCTGCTGAGCGACCTGGTGATCGTGGCCGCCAAGACCTCCGAAGGCAAAGGCGCGCAGAGCGTTTCGCTGATCGCGGTGGAGACCGACCGGGACGGGTTCCGGCGCGGCCGCAATCTGGAGAAGGTCGGCCAGCACGGCCAGGACACCTGCGAGCTGTTCTTCGACGAGGTGCGGGTGCCGAGGGCAAACCTGCTCGGCGCCGTGGAGGGCCAGGGCTTCATCCAACTCATGCAGCAGCTCCCGCAGGAGCGGCTGATCCTCGGCGTCACCGCGGCGGCGGCGATCGAGAAGACCGTGGAGATGACCGTCGCCTACACCAAGGAGCGGGAGGCGTTCGGCAAACCGATATTCCAGTTCCAGAACACCCAGTTCGTGCTCGCCGAATGCGACACCGTCAAATCGGTGGCGTGGGCGTTCCTGGACGACTGCGTCGCCAAACACCTACGCGGCGAACTGGATATCCCGACCGCCGCCAAATCGAAGTGGTGGCTGACCGAACAGCAGTGCAAGGTCGCCGACGACTGCCTGCAATTGTTCGGCGGCTACGGCTACATGGCCGAATACCCGATCTCGCGGGCCTACACCGACGCGCGCATCCAGAAGATCTACGGCGGCACCAACGAGATCATGAAGCTGATCATCGGACGCAGTCTGTAACAAGGGAAGTCGGCGATCCCGCGTTCGCCGACGCGCACCCCCGCCCTCGTGTTCTCATGAACCGGTCGGATCCGAGAAGAGGGAGGTTGGGTGTGATCGGAATGCGCGTGCGGGGAGCGCTGGCGGTGGTGGGCCTGGCGGCCGGGCTGGTGGCGGGGGCGGGCTCCGCCCACGCCGGGCCGCAATCCTGCTCCCCCGCAAACCCATTCCGGCCCACGGCCGAGCTATTTGCCACCGACAGCACGGCCACCATCACCGACCCGAACGATCCGCGCGTGCACGACCGGCTGGAGGGATTCGAGCTGGACGTGGACCGGATCGAGCTGAGCGACTACACGCTGCCGGTCGGGTCGACCCTCGTCAGCGGCGTGTTCTGGTCGGACACACAGAAAGTGGCCACCTATGAGGCGTCCCGCGACTTCCGGCTGGCCTGCGCGGACTCCACCGAGCTGCGCCGGGTGGCCGATCAGGTGCGGGTGCGGTACCACCAGGAGTCGGTGCTCACCTTCGAACCCCGCCCCGCCGGCGATCCCGCCCGCAACGCGTTCGTCGTCGAGGTGCCGGGCGTGGATATCACCCGTTTCCACGACGCCCTGGTCGCCGACCCCGAGGCCCGCACCCGGCTGGGCGGCGGCTCGGTCACCGAGAACCACACCCTGATCCTGGTCGCGGATCTGGCCGATCTCGACCTGACCCGGCGGTTCCTCACCGGGCTCGGCGCGAACTGGGACCCCGGCACGATCCGTTACGGCGACCGCGAATTCGTGGACTGATCAGTCGGCCGGGAGCTCGACGCCCTCGGCGGCGGCCTTGGCGCGGACCTCGTCCGGGAAGACGTTCCGGAACAGGTACAGGTCCTGCCCGAGCCGCCAGCCGGGGGCCAGCGCGACGGCGTAGCGTTCGAAGTAGCCGAGCTGCTTGCCCATCAGAATCAGCTGCTCCGGGCCGGAAGCGCCGCGGCGCTTGCCGAATTCGACGAGCCGGGCGGCGACCTTCCCCATGTCCAGCTGGGCCAGCTTGCCCGACAGCACCGGCGCCAGCGCGGTGGCCAACTGCCGCCCGACGGTGGCGTCGTCGCCGGAATCGCCTGCGACCAGATCCAATTCGCGCAGCGCGCGGGCCACGGGACGGAAATCGCCGTCGAGGGCGCTGGCGTGGAACAGCGCCCGCACGAAATCCCGCCACTGCGGGGTCATCTTGCCGACGATGCCGAAGTCGAGCATGGCGGCGCGGCCGTCCTCGAGCAGCCACAGATTGCCCGCGTGCACGTCGCCGTGGAACAGGCCGTGCACCACAACGCTTTCCACCCACGCCTTGACCAGCCGCCGGATCAGCAGCTCCGGGTCCGGGTGCACGGCGCGGATGTCGTCGAAGCGGTCCAGCGGCAGGCCGCGCATGCGTTCCATGCACAGCACCCGCGGCCCGGAGTAGTCCCAGTACACCTCCGGCACAACGACGCTGGCATTGTCGCCGAAGGCCCGCAGGTTGGTGCGGGCGCGGGTCTGATTGTCGGCCTCGTTGCGGAAGTCCAGCTCGGCGACCGTGGTCTCGTACAGGTCGCGCACCACGCCCTCGGCATTGGCGACGCGTGCGTTCTCCGAACGCTTTTCGAGCAGGCCCGCCAGCCGGAACGCCGCGCGCAGGTCGACGATCATGCGGCGCGCGATATCGGGCCGCTGCACCTTGACCACGGCCGGGCGTCCGTCGGCGAGCACGCAGGCGTGCACCTGCGCCACCGAGGCCGCCGACAGCGGTTCGTCGTCGAATTCGCGGAACAGCTCGGCGATCGGCCGGCCGAGGTCGGCCTCGACGATGGCGCGGGCGTCGACGGCCGGGAACGGCGGCACATCGTCGAGGCAGCGCAGGCAGGCGTCGGCCAGTTCACGCGGGAACGCGCCCGGGGAGGAGGCGATCAGCTGGCCCAGTTTGACGAACATCGGGCCCAGCACCTCGAAGCCGTCGACCATGCCGTCGGCCATCGCGCGACGGCGCTTGGCCCGGCGCAGCCCGCCGCGCAGCGTCCGACGCGCCACGCTGCCGCCCAGGACGGTGCCGATCACCACCGTGCGCCGCATCTCCGCGAGGCCGAACTTCTCCAGCGCGGGCCGCAGCACCGCGCGTTCGGTCGTGGTCTCGGCATCCACCGCCGCCGCCGTCACCGCGCATCACCCACGGTCACGCCGCACTCGTCGCCGCTCGTTCGAATCTCTGCCCACAGTGTTTGCACCGCTCCGACCGCCTCGGTTCGTATCGTTCGAAACGCCCATGTCCGAATTATCGCCGTACTCCCCCGTCCGGCCGTACCCGAAGGTATACGTCGCAAAGTGTACGACTATCTCACGGGGTCACCCGATAGGCTCCCGCGACACGCCTGCCCTGATCGGAGCCTGCGGGCGTCGGCCGGTACCGAGGGTTGACGGTACACACCTGATCAGGATGCCGGGCTGGATAGCCGTCCTTTCAGAGTGGTGTCGCGCCCGGATCGACCCCGGGAAGTCAGAGCGTAGGACGTGGTGATCTCGTCATAGCAGATGCCCACGCATGGTGTAGTCGATGCCATCCAGCGCGGTGCCGTGATCAGCAGCACCGAGGGTTTTCCGATATGTCACGGTTCGACCGAATGCGGCTGCGAAAGTGCCCCGGGGCGAATTCTCCACCTTTGTTCCCGACGCGCTCCCCACCTTTGATCCCGACGCACCCCCACCTTTTGTTCCTGGCACGCTTCCCAGCTTTGTCCCCGGCACGCTCCCCACCTTCGTCCCCGGCACACTCCCCACCTTCGTCCCCGGCACACTCCCCACCTTCGTCCCCGGCACACTCCCCACCTTCGACCCCGACACACTCCCCACCTTCGACCCCCAGCGCACTCTCCACCTTTGTTCCCGGCCCGCCCCCACCTTTGATCCCGACGCGCTCTACACTTTGATCCCGGCGCGCTTTTGGCCGGGATCTACCGTGTCGCAATGGATTCCGGCCAAAAGCATGCCGGAATCAGGTGGAGGTACCGACGGCCGGACCAAGTGGGCACACCGACAGCCGGGACCCAGTGGATGCGTCGATGACGAAGTGCGGCATCAACATTCGTTTGGTGCCGGTATGCCCTGTAGCCGCTGGTCCACCCAGGTCATCGCATCCGGGTAACCGGCCACCGCGGCGATGAAATGCTCCCCCGGCACGCTGCGGTAGACGGCGGGGACGCCCATTGCGCACTGGTCGTGGAAGAGGTTGCGGGCGCCCTCGGCGGGGACCCAGAATTCCTGCTCGCCGTTGTAGATGTACAGGGGCACCGCCGATTTCATGCCCGGCATGCGGGTGATTCGGTAGATATCGGCGGCGAGGTCGCTGTGCAGGGGGTCGGGGATGTCGGCGGCCAGGTCGATGGGCAGCATGAGGACGCCGGGGAGGGCGAAGACGCCCGCGCAGGTGTCCTTCAGCGGCGAGATCGCGGCCCAGCGCGCGAGATTGTTCATCCGGGCCAGGATTTCGGGCCGCTCCCGGCCGACGCCGAAGGTGGCGGCGAGGAAGACCCCGGAGGCGAGGTTGGCGTTCATGCTGTGCGCCAGGATCTCGTAATCCGCGGGCACGCCGCCGAGCGCGGCGCCCGCGATCACCGACGCCAATTCCGGTGCGTAGGAGTCGATCAGCGCGACCGCGCCGCGGGTGGCGATGGCGCCACCGGAATATCCGTGCAGCGCATAGCGACTCGCGGTGAACTCCCCCGACGGCAGCGCCCGCACCGCGCGCACGGCGTCGAGCACGGCATGCCCCGCGACATACGGTTCCGCGTAGGCCATTCGCGGTCCCTCGTGATCGGGGATCAGCACCGCGTACCCGCGCAGCACCGCCAGCTGCGTGGTCGGCGGAATGTAGTCGCTGCTGCTGGTGCTGACGTTGATGCCGTGCGCCAGAGTGTATCCCGGCGTGCAGTCGCGGCCGAGGGCGTCGATGGGCAGATTGTTCACCAGCACCGGCCGCGACCCGTCCCCGGTCCACGGGGTCGCCGGAATCACCAGCGACGCGGTCGCATACGAGGGCGCGCCGGGCGCGTCGGTGGTCCGGAATTTCAACTGCAGCACCTGCCGCACCGGCGCCAGCAGGATCGGCGCGGCGACGGCGGTCACGTCCCGGGACTGGAGAATGTCGCCGGGCGCGTGCTCGGCCAGATCCGCGGGCCAGGCGTCGAACAGCGGATCGTGGATCGCCGCGGGGCCCACCGCCGCCTGCAGCCGCGCCAGATCCGCGGGCACGCGCGACGACGGGGCCTCCACCGGAACGGGCGGCGGCGCGATCGGGGGCGGCGGGATCACGGCGTCGATCCACTGCTGCAGCCCCGGCAGGTCCAGGCTGGGCGGCAGCGGAATCGACGGCGGCGCAGGCAGATTCGGTGGCTGCGCGCTCGCGGCGCCCGCCAGGGGCACGCAGGCGAGCAGCATCACGGTGACGAGGGCAAACCATCCCCTCATGACTCACCCCCACTGTGAGCTCGTCCCGGCGTACGACGAACGAGACCGCTCCGAGACCGCGGGCCCGCTACGCCGAGTGGATAAGAGATTACCGTCTGGAAGTGATTGAGACCGTGAAGTTTGCATTTCTCGTCCCTCGCGAATGCGGCCGGAGTCGGTGGGAGGCAGACCTATCGGTAGGATCGGCGCATGCGGATCGTCATTGCGGGCGGACACGGCAAGATCGCGTTACTGCTGGCGACTGTGCTCACCAGCCGGGGGGACGAGGTGGCGAGCATCATCCGGAACCCGGATCACGCCGCCGATATCGAGGCAGCCGGGGCGAAACCGGTGCTGCTGGATCTCGAGCGCTCGGGGCCGGTCGATGTGGCGGCCGTGCTGGGCGGCGCGGATGCCGTGGTCTTCGCGGCGGGCGCGGGCCCGGGCAGCACCGCGGAACGCAAATACACCGTCGATCGCGACGGTTCGGTGACGCTGGCCGACGCGGCGCAGCGCAGCGGGGTGCGGCGCTTCGCCCAGATCTCCACCATGGGTGCGGGCAAACCGCCCGCCGCGGGCACCGACGCGGTGTGGGCGGCCTACATCGACGCCAAGACCCAGGCGGAGGACGATCTGCGCGCCCGCGACCTGGAGTGGACCATCCTGCGCCCGGGCCGCCTCACCGACGACCTCGGCACCGGCCGGGTCGCCCTGGCCGAACCGCCCGGCTCCTACGGTTCCGTCCCGCGCGCCGACGTCGCCGCGGTGATCGCCGAAATCCTTTCGGCCACATCCACCGTCGGCAAGACGCTGGAACTGATCTCCGGCGAGACGCCGATCGCCGCGGCCGTCGCCGCCGTTCGCTGATCCGGCGCCGGATGGATCGGCGCAGCATACGAACCCGGTAGTCCGTTCGAAATGTCCTGAGAAATCACAAGTTCCGCCGTGCGACACCTGTGCTACACGACGAATTCCACCGATAACACTGGTCCGGCTGCCGTGACGAACGTACCGTCGGTTCGGGCGTCGCGGCCGCGCTGAGCGGTCGCGGCGTCGGATGTGAAGGAGCACGGCCATGGACAGTCGCGACTGGGTCCCGGAGCCACCCACCCGGCGGATCACCGTCTACTTCGACGGCCCCGGCCCCGGTGACCGGCTGGTTCTCGAATACGCCGCGACCCGCGCCGAGGCACAGGAATTCGAGGACGCGGCGGTCGGCTCCGGGCTCGCGGTCACCGTGGACGCCGAGGTGCGGCCCGGTCTACGGCCGCTGCCGTGCCGCAGCCTCTGGCATTGACCGCTGTGAGTGTTCACAACCCCGCTGGCTCCCGTCTGCTGTCTGCGCACAGATTCCCGCGAAACCGATCGCCCGGCCCCCGGCGCCGGTTAGCGTAGCCGCCGCACAGCGGTTCGACGGCGGAAGGAGTCGGCGATGACCGTCGACAGTTCGGCCCGCTCGGGTCTCACGGTGTCGGGGCGGCCGATGTCCTCGCCGCTGCAGGACGTGTGGGCCCTGTCGCGGCAGATGGTGGGCCACTTCGTGGAAAACGTCGCCCCCTGCGGCACCCTGCCCGGCGACGCCATCCACGGCGACGTCACCACCATTACCCGCACCTGCCTCGAGCTCGCGGTCAGCATGCTCGACGGTAAGGACATCCCCGAGAAGGCCGAACGCCTCGAGAGCGCCGCCGCGCAGTGGGCCCGCGAGGGCGTGCCGATCGACACCATCCACCATGCCATCCACGAGGGCTTCAAGATCGGCCTCGAGTTGGTGGTGACCAGCGCCGCCGACAAGTACCGCGGCGGCGGGGCCGACACCGTGCTCACGGTCAGCCTGGCCGACTACGAAAGCCTCATCGGCGGCGCGAAACTCGTGGTCGAGATGCTCGACACCATGACCGCCGCGGTCTCGCAGGCGTACGTGCGCGAGCTACGGGCGGTGGTGAGCGAGCACCACACCGCGGTGCACACCCTGACCTCCGCGCTGCTGGGCGGGCACCCCACCTCGACCATGGCCCGCGAGTGCGGCATCGAGATCGCCGAGCGGTATCGCGTACTGGCACTGTCGATTCCGCCGCATCCGGAGGAATCCGATCCGATGCTGGACGCCAAGGTGGTGGCCCGCCGCAAACTGCGCCGGGTGCAGGCGGAGCTGGCGACCCGCTGCGGCGACACCGTGCTGTCGCTGCTCAGCGTGGACGGCGGCACCCTGCTCATCCCCGGCGACGACCCGGATGGCGCCGAATCCGGGGAGACCGGTCTCGACGAGCTCGCCGCGCAGCTGTCGCACGCGGCCCGGGTGCCGATCACCGCGACCGTCGTCGCCACCGACACCGCCGACATCCCGGCCGCCGCCGACCAGGCACACGACCTGCTGGACATGGTGACCCGGCTGCAATCGGTGCCCGGCATGTACCGATTCGACGATCTCGCCCTGGAGTACCAGCTCACCCGGCCCGGGCCCGGCCGCGAATATCTCGGCTCCCTGCTGGATCCGCTGGACGAGCACCCCGAACTGCTGGCCACGCTGCAAACCCATATCGCGCACAACCTCAACCGCCAGCGCACCGCGCGACTGCTGCACGTACACACCAACACCGTCGACTACCGCCTCAAGCGAATCGGCCAGCTCACCGGCTTCGACCCCACCCAGGCAAGCGGCCTATGGTACCTGCGCTCAGCCCTGGTGGCCAGGACGTACCGAACGAATTGACCTGCGCGCGAGCCGGAATCCCGACTCCCAGATCGGCGCACCGGGGAGAGACCGAGGGCACCGGGAAGAGATGGCGCCCACCGGACGGTGACAGGTTCCGTCCGGTGGGCGCGCCGCCGCCGGGAGCCGAGTTGGGGGCGGGGCAGGAGGGGTCTCGGGTTCCTGCCCGCCACGGACTCGCGGGGGCGGCATACGCTCACCGGGTGATGACAGTTGGCGGGTTGTCCGGCCCCGGCGGGCGCACGATGGGAGGAGTAGCGGAGAACGTCGGTGGTCACCGGCAACGCGGGCCGCGCTGCATGCACACACCCTAGAGCCGATCGCCCACGGCGGCGCGCCCACCGGACAGATCTGAGCGTTGTCATAGCATTATCGCGGATTCGCTTGGGAACGAACACAATTCACCGCTATTCCGGACCGTGTCCGGTTCCGGCGTGATCGGGCGGTAAACACCGGTCGACACCGAGGATTGCGGGTGCGCACGCGGGGTACGCCATCGATGTGGTCACTTCGAGTCTGCGGGAGCTGGCCGACCACGAAGGCCCCTTCGCGTCGGTCTACATCGACAGCGCGGCCACCGGGGACGCGGCGCCCCGGCACCGGCTACAGCGCCGGGCAGTTCACGGCATTTTGACCGAAAAGGGCGCTCCCCCACCGCTTGTCGCCGCCGTCGACGGCGCGCTGGCGGGCCTGGCGCCGGGTCCGGTCGGGTGCGCGGTCATCGCCGCCCGCGACGGTGTGCTGCTCACCGAGGCGCTGCCGACCCCACCCCGGCGCCAGATCCTGCGGCTTTCCGCGCTGCCGTACCTGATTCCGCTGCTCGGGCTGCGGCAGCCGCGCACCCCCTACGTGATCGTCCTGATCGACCGGGACGGCGCCGATCTGGTCGCGGTGAACGGCCGGGGTGAGCGGATCGGCGACCGACCGTGGCGAGAGCTCCGGCGGCACACCGGGGAGTCGGTATCGCACTCGATCGCCGCCGTCGCGGCGGAGGCGACCCGGCTGGCCGATCGCGCCGGGGCGACGCTGGTGCTGGTGGGCGGTGCGGTGGCCGAGCGTGGCGCCCTCACCGACGCCCTGGCGCCGCGCGGCCGCCGCATCGTAGCACTCGAAACCGTCACGCGCGCATCGGATTCCGACCGGCGCACGATCGATGTCGACGTCCGCCGCATCCTCCGGGAAGAGGCCGAACTGCGCCGCCGCGCGGTGGTGGACTGCTTCGCCCAGGAATTGCGGCGCTCGCCCGCGCTCGCGGTGCAGGGCCTGGCCGCTACCACCGCCGCCCTGCGCGCCGCCGATGCCGACGTCCTGCTCGTCGATCCGGAACGACTGACCGACCAGAAGGTCCGGGTGGGCGCGGATCCGACCCAGGTGGCCCCGCAGGACATCGCCCTGGGCCACACCTGGCTGCGCCGCGCCGACGAGGCCCTTCCGCTGGCCGCGCTGGCGAGCCGCGCCGATGTCGTCCCCACCGACCGCCGGTGCCTGCCCGCCGACGGTGTCGGGGCACTGCTGCGCCACGGCTGACATTCGGTGAAAACCTCACTCCCGCAGCGCCTCCGCGCGTAGCCAGCTCAGCGTCCTGGACAGGATGCGGGAGACTTGCATCTGCGAGATGCCCAGCGCCGCGGCGATCTGGGATTGGGTCCGCGCCTCGAAGAAGCGCATGAGCAGCACAGTGCGCTCGCGCTCGGGCAGCTCGGCGATGAGCGGCTTCACCGCCAGGAACTCCTCGACCAGGGCGTAGCGGGGTTCGTCGGCGCCCAGCACCTCCATCAGCGACAGCGGGGTGTTCTCGCCGTCGTCGGCGGTGACCGCGTCCAGCGACGACATCTGGTAGGCGTTGCCGGCGATGAGCGCGTGGGTGACCTCCACCAGGTCCACGCCGAGCTCGGCGGCGATCTCGCTGGCCTTGGGCATCCGGCCCAGCCGCTGCGTGAGGGTTTCGACGACGGCGCCCAGCGAGATCTGAATCTCCTTGGTGCGCCGCGGGACTCGCACCGCCCAGGTGTTGTCGCGGAAGTGCCTGCGCACCTCGCCCATGATGGTGGGCACGGCGAAGGACAGGAACGTGCAGCCCCGCGTCACATCGAACCGGTCCACCGCCTGCACCAGGCCCACCCGCGCCACCTGCCGCAGGTCCTCGAAGCCCTCGCCGCGGCCGGAGAATCTGCGGGCGATGTGGTCGGCCAGCGGCATGCACAGCGCGATCACCTTCTCCCGCACCGCTTCTCGCCGTGGGTCGGTGGGGCCGAGCGCGGCCAGCTCGGCGAAGACCGTCTCGATATCGTCGTAGCTGTCGCGGGCGGACCGGCGCTGTCCGCGGTCATCCGCCATCGATGTCACCTCGGGCACGGCCGAATTCGACGATCGTGGGGTAACCGCCGCGTAGGCCGTCGAAGGGCTCGGTGTGGGAGCTGATGCCGTCGGTGATGGTGCGCACCACGTGCCAGCCGAAGCCGTTCTCGTCGAGCGGGTCGTCGATCTCGGCGAGCACGTTGACCCGCACCGTCATTCGGTCCCCGTCGATACCGAACTCGCAGTCGAGCACCGACTCGGGCACGGCGGCGGCGATCAGGGCGGTGCTGACCTCGTCCAGTGCGACCCGGATGTCGGTGACCTCGTCGAGGGCGAAATCCGCGATCAGCGCGACGGTTTCGGCGAGCGCGCGCAGCATGGTGAGCTGCCCCAGATCGGCGGGCACCCGGATGCCGACGGTCGAAGTTCGCGCGTACGACCTCGACACCCATTCGCTCATCGTCACGTCCCTCTCCTCATCCGGCCGCGACCGCCCGCGAGCGGCGCGCGACACCGCCACCTCTCCGACCGGTCGCGTCGTCCGTGGCCGCTTACCCGGCCTCGGAATCGCGAAACATGGGGAGCAATAGACCGTTTCGAAAATGTGCCCGGTACGATTCGGGCCGGTGATCAGGCCCGCAGGGCGGTCTGCACCGAGGGATAGTAGCGGAACAGTGGCCGCGCGCCCGTCACTTCCAGCACTCGCTCCACTTCCCGGCGGCCCGCGACGATCCGGAGATCGACCCCCAGCACCGCGGCGTGACGTTTGGCCTCGACCAGATCGTGTGCCGCCTCGATGCTCAGGAACCGCGCCGTCCCGAAGTCCAGGATTACCGCGCGGGAACCGGGGGTGAGGGCCTGATCGAGGGCCTTGCGGAACTCTCCGACAACCGCCGCGTCCAGCTCACCCTCGACTCGCACCACGGCGTGGTGCGGATGCCGGTCCGCTGTCGGCGGGTCGCCGGGTGCGTCCCGTGCCACCGGATACGTCCGGCGGTGCAGAACGGCGATTGCAGGCATAACCAGAGCCTCCCTACCAGGGGATTCCAGTTCCTCCTTCCCATTGTGGCACGGCCGCCCCGGATCTTCACGGCGCCGTACCGAAATAGCGGCCGCTCGATCATCAACTCCCCCATCGAGTTTGCCAATCGGTTGCTATCGCTCGCTCGAGATCGCGTCCGGCAACCTTCACGCACCCTGTACGCGCAGGTGCACGCACACAGGAAACAAACCGGCGGCGATGCTCCGGTCATGCTTGCCCGGGCCCCTGATTCGCGGTAGATGTTCGGAGTGACAGTCGATCGGGCGCAGACCTCCTCGGAGCGTCGCAGCTGGGAGCAACTGCCGCCCGCCACGCGCGCGGCGGTCGAATCGGTCACCGGCCCGATCCGACATGCCGAGTCCGTCATCGCCGGATTCAGCAGTCACCTTGCGGCCGTGGTCGACACCGGCGACGGCCCGACGTTCATCAAGGGGATGCGCACCGACGATCCCGAGGTGTGGACCCAGCATCGCGAGGCCGCCCTGGGCCCCTACGTGGTGCCGATCGGGCCCGGGGTGCGCTGGCAGATCGCCTCGGACGGCTGGGATCTGCTCGGATTCGATTATATCGCAGGACATTTCGCGGACTACCGGATCGACGCCGATCTGATCGCGACGGCCGCGGCCATGGCCGACCTGGGTCGGCTGCCCTGTCCGCCGGAGCTCGAGCTCAAGGATGCCGAACGCCGCTGGGGCGCATACCTTTCCGATCCCGCCGAGCGGGCTCTGCTGGCCGGCGGCGCGCTGCTGCACACCGACTGGAACTACAGCAATGTGCTGATCGCCGAGTCCGGCGCGGCCCGGCTCGTCGACTGGCCGTGGGCGACCCGCGGCGCCCCCTGGATCGATCCCGGCTGCTGGATCGTCTGGCTGATCTTTGCTGGGCAGCATCCGGTCGAGGCCGAACACTGGGCCGCCCGAGTCCCCGCCTGGCACGCCGCCACCCCCCGCGACCTCCGCGTATTCGCAACCGCCCTGGCCGCCGAGTGGACCGCCACCGCCGCCCGCCGCCCCAACATCTGGACCCGCAGCCTCCGCGACGCGGCCCGCCGCTGGGCGGACTACCGCCGCACCGTATAAGCGCACGCCTCAGAACACCGAACCCCGCCCCGCCACACCGACAACCTCGTCCAAGCGCCCCGCAGTAATCCGACGCCCCGCATTGGCCACCGCGGTGATCAGCCCGGTCCCGAAGACCCCGTGCCGGTCGAACAGCGTGGCGGAGCCGACCGCGATTCCGTTGCCGCCGAGGTGATTATCGGCCTCCACGCCGATATCGGGACCGATCGGCATCCGGGCCAGCGCCAGCGTCAGATCGGTATTGATGAACGCGACCCCCAGGTCCGACCAGTTCGTCACCATGCTGGTCTGCTCGCCCACCATCGCGGCCCGCACGAACGGCGATCCGGTCTCCCCGGCGAGGACGTCGAGCGGCCGCTGCCAGGTGCGCTTGCGGCTGGAATCCTCGTGCCCCGACGGAATCGCCGACCAGTTACCGGAGGCATCGCTACTCCACAGCGGCACGTGGCCCGGCGGGCGGGCCATTCCCGGATCCGGCGGCACCGGTTCGTGATCGCGGGTCCAGACGACGCCCGGCGGCTGCTCGGCGGGCCGCAGGAATACCAGCGCGGCCCGCGCCACCGGTGCGTCGTCCTGCATCACCGTGGCCTCGGCGAGCCGAATCCGATTGCCCTCCCGCACTATCCGAGTGGTCACCGCCAGCCGACGCATCCGAGCGGGTTTGAAGAGATCCACCGTCAGACGCACCGGGACCAGACCGCCGCCGCCGTGCCGATCTACCTCACCGAACGACCACCGCCGTTCGATCTTGTTCCTGCCCTGGAGAATAGCGCAGCCGAATGAAACAAGTTCCATTCGGGTCCCATCCTGATCCCGGCATGCTTTTGGCCGGGATCTTCTTGTACTGCAACAGAAATACCCCTGATTATCTTTCTGGCAGGGTTCTCGGCGGAGTGGTCATTGGTGAGCGGTCGTAATTCCTGGGTAGCTTCTCGTGGCGCTCGGTTTTCTTCGGGAAATACCTTCGCGAACCGTTGTCATTTCGGTCTCGGTCGGCGGTGAGGTGGGGCGTGCTCGTCAGTTGCCCGACAACCGATTCGGGCCATATCGACAGGGTTGCCAGGGGTGCTCTCGAAGGGCGCCGCGACCCGCTCGGTTGCCCCGGCAGGGACGCGGCGGTGAGACCGAGACGCCCGGTGTCATCGAGCGGCCGGGGCGGGCGGCACGAGGGCATCCGGGGCCCGGCAAAGGCCCGTTGGGCCGGACACGGGCCGCCGGGAGTGGCGACACGCCCCGGTGTTCATCCGTGTGGGGAGGGGGCAACAAACAGTGGTCGACGGGTCCGCAAATTTCTGGAACCGGGCGGGAGACCACCTCGGACGGCCGCGAATGGAAGCATCTGCGCCGCGGTTACCGCTATTCATCTCGCACGGGTCCTCGGGCGGCGCACCAACCAGGTGGGATTATTGGGTTGGTCCAGCATCATGCAACCCGAATAGCTATCCTTCAGCAGCCGAAAAGTGCTCTGCGAGTGCATATTCGAGGTTGCAGATGTACTTGCACCTGCACCTTACGCAGACCTAGACTCTTTCTGGCAAGGCAATACAGGGGACTACCAGGGAGCCGTAGGGCGAACCCGGGGCCTATTCAGCCATCGGATAGCTCGCGGCCTGGCGTCAGGGGCGTTCGAATGAACCAGCCAATGGACCTCGGCCGGCTCGGAATTATGGACAGAAACCGGACCGAGCAACACATCTACTCGCGGGAGACCGCGACTCGCTTCGTGATCGACGCGGTCGAGTCCACCGGCGCGGCCACCCGCGACGACTTCGACATCGATCGCATCGTCACCACGGCGCACGCCATGGTGAACGATTGGGACTTCCATACGATGCAGCCAGAGGCATTCTGGCGCATCGCATCCAGCTGCATCCGGCAGTAGTCGTCCCGCGCGATGCGTCACGGGTCATGATTCGCGGCTCCCCACAGCCGCGACGTATGTCCGAGGGCTCGACGTGGTAGGGGCCGCCGACCAGTGGTCGGCGGCCCCTACCGCGTCGAGGCTCGGGTTGTGCCGGGGCTCAGGCCCGTTCGGCACCCCGCTCGGCGTCGGCCAGCGCCTGGTCGAGCACCTTGCGCGAGCGCTCCGGCGGCTCGGCCTGCACGCTCAGCCGGTCCATGACCTGCCGGTACAGTTCGAGATCCTGCTGCCGGTCCAGGTAGAGCGCACTGGTCAGCTGCTCGAGATAGACGATGTCGGGGAGTTCGGGTTCGGCGAAGCGCAGCATGGTGAACGAACTGCCCGCCGCCGCATGCCCGCCCGCCGCGTACGGCAGGATCTGAATCGTCACATTGGGCTTGGACGACATGTCGACCAGGTGGGCCAGCTGCGCGCGCAGCACATCCTGGCCGCCGATGGGCCGATGCAGCACGGCCTCGTCGATGACCGCCCACAGTGTCGGCCCGCCGCGGCGCTCCAGAATCTCCTGCCGCTTGCACCGCAGCTCGACACGCCGTGCCGTCTCGGAATTCTCGTGCCCGAGCGCGACCACCGCGCGGGCGTACTCCTCGGTCTGGAGCAGGCCCGGGACCAGCTGGCCCTCGAAGGTACGAATGGCCTTCGCCGCATGCTCCAGGCCCAGATAGGTCTCGAACCAGGGTGGCAGCAGGTCGCTGTAGCGGTGCCACCACCCGGGCTGGTTGGCCTTGCGGACCAGATCGAGGAACAGCTCGCGCTGGTCCGGGTCGTCGATGCCGTAGAGGCTCAACAGATCCCGGATGTCGCGTTCCTTGAAGCCCGTTCGGCCCAGCTCCAGGCGACTGATCTTCGCGTGAGAGCCGCGGATGTGCTCACCCGCGGCCTCACGCGTGATGCCGCGTTCTTCTCGTAGTTTGCGGAGCTGGCCGCCGACCGCGATCCGAAGCGCGGTCGGACCACGTTCCGCGACAAGCGATTCCACGCGGCCGATCCGGACGGGTTCTGCGATCATGAGGTCTACTCCGATGCTCGACGATCACCGGCAGTGAGGGCCACAACCGCTCTCGTCGCGAACCACACCGCGCCGAATGCCAATGTTACCGCTCAGCGCGCCAAATCGTCGAACTCCCCACTCTTCGCGCCGCGCAGAAATGCATCGATCTCCGGACGGGTGTAGACGAGGACACCGCCCTCGGGGTCGCGTGAATTGCGCATAGCGACCAGACCGTTCGCCAGATCGGCTACCTCCACACAGTTACCGCTCGGATTGCTGAATGTGCTCTTGCGCCACTTCGCGCCCGAGAAGAGCTCAGCACCACTTGCCATCGACTCGCTCATGACTGCCTCCCTGCTCAGTGATCTCCATAGATCCGCGCGTCGCCCTCGAGTAGCGACTGGTCAGTGTTTGCAAATGTTCGCGCGGATGTTCTTGCATTTGAACTGACACCCAAACGATAGCACGTGGGTTGCCGAGGATCGAGACCTAGCGAAAAACGGAAACAGCAAGGGGCCCAACGGCTTCGATCTTGATTCCAACGCTCCACATGGTGGTGGAATCGCCACAGTCACCATCCGACCAGTCTGTTAAGAGGCAATGGGGCAGTTATTCTCCACCGTCCATCCCACCTCGTCGACGGGGTTGAATCTTGTACTGTCACATGCGCAGATCAGGCATACAGGCCCCCGCTTCGCGCCCGCCGAATCCCGGCGGGACCAGGGGATTCTCATTGAGGAGTTGATCATGCCCACAGGGCACAACACCGAGATCCGCACCGACATCCCGCATTCCGCACGAATCTGGAACTACTGGATGGGCGGTCAGGACAATTACGACATCGATCGACAGGTCGGCGATGCCAGCCTGGAGATCGATCCCGATATCGGCGAGATGGCGACCGAGAGCCGCAAGTTCCTCATTCGCGCGGTCAGCCATCTGGCCGGAGAGGTGGGCATTCGCCAGTTTCTCGACATCGGCACCGGCCTGCCCACCATGCAGAACACCCACGAGGTGGCGCAGAGCATTGCCCCGGATGCCCGAATTGTCTACGTGGACAACGATCCCCTGGTGCTCACCCACGCCCGGGCCCTACTGACCAGTACCACGGACGAGGGCGTCACCACCTATATCGAGGCCGACTTCAACACGCCCGAGCAGATCCTCGACGCGGCCCACAACATCCTGAACCTCACCCAGCCCGTCGGCGTGATGTTCATGGGTGTGCTCGGCCATGCGCAGACCTACGACGATCTGCTGCGGATCGTGCGCACCGTGATGGCGGCGGTGCCGTCCGGCAGTCATCTGGTGTATTGGGACGGCACCACCGACAGTCCCTATTACGTCCGAATGTGCGAGGAATACGCCAAATCGGGCGGCGTGCCCTACATTCCCCGCACCCAGGACCAGCTGAGGGGCGTTTTCGACGGGCTCGAGCTGCTGGAGCCCGGCTTCGGCAAGATCACCCACTGGCGGCGGCCCGAAATCGAGCTGGCGACCGTTCGCGATGTCGCCGCCTACGGCGGGGTGGCACGCAAGCCCTGAATTACGCCTGACGGATACATTCCGGAGCGACGCGCCGTGCGACAGTGCAGATGTGCTTGCATCTGCACTGTCCGCAAACCTAAACTCGTCTGCGACGAGGATGGCCGGTCAGCGCCGGATCCGATGGGAGCCCCGAGCCAACGTCGCCACCACCGTTACCCTTCGCGAAACGGCAGAGGCATCCCATGAACCAACTGCTCCAGCATTCGGGTACATGCGATTTCATCGGCAGCGCCGACACTTCGGATGACTGCGCGGTGGAACCACGGGATCTCACTTACCGCCGGGCCAGAGCCATCCTGCGCACCCACGATCGTCATGTCGGGTGCCGTCAGTGGATCGCCGCGGCGGCGTATTTGTCAGCGGGGCTCGACTACGATTAATCGTGCCGGTCGGTCGCTATATTCGTAGTTACCGACCGGGAAACCTGTGTCCGATCACAGCTCGCGGTCATACCATGGTGGACGTCGCATCGTCATGCCGAACGAGTTGATCATGATCATCACGGCCGCATACGAATTCGTACTCGCCCAGATCACGAACCCGACGCCGGAAACACCCCCGGCGGCGGACAAGATCATGAAGTTGGTGCGGTACTTCACCTGGTTCGTACTGCTGTCCGGCACCACCGCCATCATCTACGCGGGGGGACGGTTCGCCTGGGAGAAGTGGAGCGGCGGGGCGTTGCAGTCGCCGAAGATGATCGCGGGCGCCCTGGTCGGCGGGGTCGTCGCCACCAGCGCCGGAACCATTATGAATTCCATTATCGGATCGTGACGCACCCGTTCCGCCGGAGACGATTTCGTGACGTGACGGAACGGTAGCGGTATTCCCCCCTTCCCCGAGCCGCCCCGGATTCGGCTGCCATGCCCCACAATTGGTAGCTGATGAAGGTTCGGCCCCGAGGAAGTCATGTCTGCGCGCGCTCTCGTGGCGGTAGCTCTCCTGCTGCCGCTGGCCATCGGTGGCTGCTCCCACCAGGATTCGAAGTCGGTCGTCCAGGCGACGACACCGCACTCGGCGGACCGCCCGGCCGGGCACGTACCGGTCGGTCCCGGCCCGTCGGGAACCTATATCGTGCAGCAGCAGCCCGCGCCCGGCGGCTGCCACTACCGCAAGACCGGTGACGGGCAACCGCTCCCCGACCCGGCCTGCACGCCCGGGGCGGTGAACCCCAAGGTATCCGCGAACACCATCGCCGACACCATCTGCCGCAGCGGCTACACCTCCTCGATCCGGCCCCCGGCGAACGTGACCGATCGGGAGAAGGACGCCAACGCCAAGTCCTACGCCTTCACCGGCCCGCTGCGCGATGCTGAGTACGACCACCTGGTGTCGCTGGAACTCGGTGGGGATCCCGATGATCCGCGCAATCTGTGGGTGGAGCCGCCCTCCCCCGGCCACCGGTCCGGCTCGGGTCCCACCAACCCGAAGGACACCGTGGAGAACCGGCTGCACTCGCTGGTGTGCGGCGGCAAGGTGGCGCTCACCGCCGCGCAGGACGCCATCGCCACCGACTGGACCACCGCGCTGGCCACCGTCGGTCACCCCGACGGCAAGTAACCGCCGCACGGGCATCGAGAACGAGGGGGGACGATGGGGACGGACGACCACCCGGGCAGACCCGGGCCGCAGCGGGACCACAACCGCCGCAACCGGATCGTGGTCGGCATGCGCCTGGCATTCGCCGTCGCGCTCGTGGCGCTCGCGCTGATCCTCCTGGGATCGCACGTGCGGACGGCGCCCGAAAGACCCGCCGTCACACCGCTTCCGCTGATATCGCCGCTGTTCACGCCGCCCCCGGTGCCGACCTCGCTCCGCGAGGAGGTCCGGCTGTGATTGTCTGTGATTCCGGCACGCTTTTGGCCGGAATCTTGCGGGAGGTCCCGGCCAAAAGCACGCCGGGACCGAGTGTGGATACGTAGGGGATCCGGATATGTTGCGGCTCAGGGGCGTACGACTGTGACCAGGCTGACCAGGTCGGATATTTGGGGGGTGCCGGGGGTGGGGTCGGGGAGTGAGCGGCCCTGGGCGCGAATGTAATCCGATAGGTCGATGTGGTCGGCGTGCCAGCCGCGGTCGGCGAACCACTGGGCGGCGTCGGTGCGCTGGTCGTTGTAGATCAGCTGGAACCATTCGGTGCGGGCCTCGGCCGAGTCGTCGGGGTTGCCGGTGAAGACCGCGCGGGCGGCCTCCGACAGCTGCTCCATCTGCTCGATGGCGACCCGGCTGCCGGGGGCGCTCACCTGCTCGATATCGGTGTACAGCTGGTCGACGGCGGCGGCGGGGAGGTAGATCACCAGTCCCTCGATCAGCCAGGCGGTGGGCTGCGACGGGTCGAAACCGCTGTCGCGCAGCGCCTTGCGCCAGTCCTCGCGCAGGTCGGCCGCCACCTCGCGGCGCTGCGCGAGCGGCTTGTCGCCGTGCGCGCTCAGGGTCTCGCGCTTGAATTCCAGCACCTGCGGCCGGTCGAGCTCGTAGATCACGGTGCCGTCCGGCCAGGGCAGCCGGTAGGCGCGCGAATCCAGGCCCGCGGCCAGGATCACCACCTGCCGCACCCCGGCGGCGACCGCCTCCCGGAAGTACGCGTCGAAGTAGCGGGTGCGCGCCGCCTGGAACAGTCGGAAGGGTATGCCGAAATTCGGGTCGAACAGCGGATGTTCGGGGTTCTTGTCCTCCAGCAGCTCGACCCACTCCCTGCCCGCGGCGCGGACGAAGACCTCGGCGAACGGGTCGACGGCCAGCGGATCGGGCTCGCGCGCGGCCAGGGCGCGGGCCGCGGCGACGAACAGCGCGGTGGACCCCACGCTGGTGGTGATGTCCCAGGAATCCCCATCGGTACGCATAATCGCCAACGTACCGGCGGCGGGCACGGTCGGCACCTACGGCGCGGTACGGCGCCGAAATCCGACAGGAAAGACCGGTCGCGTCGTGGAATCCGACAATCGCGCGGGCCGGGCGCCGATCATCCGCCTCGGACGCTCCGGTAGCTGCGCGCCACCAGCGCCGAGCGCAGATACCACAGGCCCGACGGCTGATTCGGGTCGAAACCGGTCAGCTGCCCCACCCGCTTGAGCCGGTAGTCGATGGTGTTGGTGTGCACGTGCAGGGTGCGCGCGGTGCGCTGCCGGTTCATATTGTTGGCGATGTGCCGTTGCAGGGTGACCAGCAGATCGGGATAGTCGTCGAGCGAATCCAGCAGCGAGCCCAGGTATTCGCGGCCGGGGCCGGGCCGGGTGAGCTGGTATTCGAGGGCCAGATCGTCGAAGCGGTAGAGGCCGGGCACGCAGTCGAGCCGGTGCACGATGTCGAGCAGTTCGTGCGCCCGATCGGCCGCGCCGGGCACCTCCTCGGGGGCGGCGTGCACCACGGTGGCCCGGATCGGCACCTGCGCGGCGCGGGCCAGGCGGGCGGTCAGATCGTCGAGCCGGTCGTCGTCGAATTCGGGCGCGGGTAACAGGATGGTGCCACCGTCGACGCTGAGCAGCGACAGCGCGGACTCGCCGCACCGGGTGGCCAGTTCCGCCTGCACCCGCCTGAGTTTTCGGCGCGCGACCACCCTGCCGTCGATGCGCGGATCGCCCTCGTCGCGATGCGGCGGAATCGATAGTGCCAGTACGTGATACGCGGGCGCGATCTCGAGCCCGCACTCGCGGGCCATGGTCGCGGTGGGGTGGCCGCCGAGCAGCGCGGAGGTGAGCGTGTGCACCGCGGTGTGGTGCTCGCTCACCACGGCGCGGAACTCCTTGACGTAGGCCAGCGACACGGCCGAGGCGATGGCGTCGAAGACCTCCAGCAGCCGCCGCGCGGTGGGTACCACCACCGCGTGGTCGTCGGCGGTCGCCTGCGCGAACACCAGATCGAAACAGATGGTGACGCCCTCGAACACGGCGCGCTGGATGGTGTCGATGGGAATGCCCTCGCGGGCCCACTCGGTGGCGGCGGCGCGCACGCGGGCGACCTGCTCGGCGGTGTCGCGCCCGTCGAACATGCTGGTGGCCAGCTCGACACAGACCCGGGTGACGGTGACGACGTCGCCGTGCAGCACGTCGTCGGGCAGGGTGCCGCAGGAGGCGACGTGCTCGATGAAATGCTCGACCAGCTGCCGCGACAACCCCCAGGCGTCACGCAGCGAGGCGGCCACCGGCCGCCCGGACAGGGTCGGGATCCCGGCCGACGGGGTGCTGGTCATGATGGCCCTGCACTTTCATACCGAGTACTGCTCGAGGTGGTCGTACGCACCAAACACGGTATCCCCCTGCGCCATCCTCGCGCCCCGTCATCGAATCCATTGTGATTCGGCGGAATACGCGACCCCGACTCGCTGTGAGATCACACAGAATCCGCTGATTCAGGCCGCCGAGCGCGGATGGCGGGCCTCGTAGGCCGCGCGTTCGGCCGCGCGGCGGGCGACGACGGTGGAATTCTCCAGATCCGGTGGCAGACCGTGCTTCGCGAGCCGGTGCGCGCGGTTCATCGGCATGTAGGCCACCGAATAGAATACCGCCAGCAGCACCGCCAGCAGGATCATCGAACCGCGCAGCCACAGCGCGCCGGGGAACAGCAGGAATGCCGCGAAGATGGGAAGCAGCGGCACCATGCCGCGCACCAGATGCCGTGCGACGGCGGACCTTCCGGTGAGATCGTTGCGCACCCAGTCCTGCATGGAATCGGGCAGGCGCCGGCCGCAGGCATAGCCGAGCCACTGAATCGGGTTGGGCCGCCGTCGTTCTCGGGTCATTGCCGCTCTCCTGTCGGGGTGTCGGCGGGCGCGGGCGTCACCGCCCGGCGGGCGGCCGCGTTGACTCGGGTGAGAACATCGCGCAGCTCCTCGAGGTCGGCCAGGCTCACGCCGAGCCGCTCGACCACCGCGGGCGGAATCCGCTCGGCCTGCCGCCGCAGGTCGCGGCCCACGGGGGTCAGGTCGACGACGAGGTTGCGCTCGTCGTTGCGGTCGCGGCGGCGGGTGATGTAGCCCGCCGCCTCGAGCCGCTTCAACAACGGTGACAGGGTCGGCGAGTCGAGCTGCACGGACTCGCCGATGTCCCTCACCGACATCGGCGCATCACCCCACAGCGCGAGCATCACCAGGTATTGCGGATGCGTGAGCCCCAGCGGTTCCAGCAGCGGGCGATAGATCGCCAGCACGGAGCGGTTGGCGACCGCGATCGCGAAACACACCTGCCGCTCCAGCCGCAGCGGATCATCGAGTTCCACGGCTACCTCCCTGTCGAACGAAAGGATAGCTCGAGAATAGTTAACGCGCTACTCGATAGCCCGCGAAGTGTGCTCCACTCTCGTCATCCCGGCATGCTCCGCCCTCGTCATCCCGGCGCGCTCTGCCCTCGTCATCCCGGCGTGCATTTGGCCGGGATCAGCCGATCGGCGGTAGGGCCTGCGGCGTGAAGAACTCGTCGAGCGGGGTCGGGCCGGTGTAGCGGTGACACGGGCAGCGCACCCACTCCCGCATTCCGTTGGCCTTGCGGGAGAACTCGGCGTGGCAGACGCCGGACTCCCGATCGTGCACGGCCAGGTCGTGGCCGCAGCCACAGGGTGCGGGCGACTTCTCCACGGCGGCAACGCGATTGCGGCGGCTCATGCGGCCGAATACCCATCCGGCGCCGACGAGTCCGGCGCCGACGGCAAGGCTGATCGGATCGAACATCTCCCTATTATATTTATACGTATACCGACCGCAAGAAGGAGAGTGCTAGGTCTCACTACCAGCCATTTAGGTCAATTGACCTATAGTGCTCATCATGACTGATGCATTGACTCTCGACCCCCAGGGGCCGGTCCTGCTGGTGGGCGGCTACGGCACGGTCGGGGCCGAGTTGGCGCGGCTGCTGTCGCCGCGGTTTCCCCTGCTGCTCACCGGGCGCAGCCGCGAGCGCGGGCGCGAGGTCGCCGCGGAAACCGGTGCGGCGCTGCAGGTCTGGGACCTGGCCGGGACCGCGCCCTGCCGCGCCGCGGTGCGGGCGGTGGTCGGCGTGGTGAACGATCCCGACGACCGGGTGCTGCGGGCGGCCGTGGCCGGAGGCGTCCCGTACGTCGACATCACCCGCTGGACCAGCCGGATGCAGCGGGCCGCGACGGTGGCGGCGCTGCTCGGGCCGACCGCGCCGGTGCTGCTGTCCTCGGCGTGGATGGGCGGCGTGACCAGCCTGGTCGCCGCGCAGCTGGCGGCGAGTCTCGGCGGCGCGGACGTCGTCGAGGTGGCCGTCCGCTGGGATCTGGCCGATCGGGCCGGGGCCGATTCCGTCGAATTCATGGATCGGCTCGGCCTGGACTACGAGGTGGTGGAGGCGGGGCGGCGGCGCACGATCATGCCGCTCAGCGATGTGCGGCGGGTGCGCATCGGCGACCGGGTCACCCGGGTGGCGCGCATCGACACCCCGGAGCAGTTCACGCTGCCGCTGACGCTGGGCACCGCGACCGCGACCACCCGGATCGGATTCAGTTCGGGCGCATCGACATCCGCGCTGCTGGCGGCGAAGCGCCTGGGCCTGTTCCGCTGGGGCCGCGGCGACCGCTTCACCCCGATGCGCCGCGCGCTGCTGTACGCGCCCGGTGCGGGCGGCACCGCCAGCCTGCGCATCGACGTCACCCACGCCGGGCGCACCGGCGGCGCGGTGGTGACCGATCCGGCCGGGCAGGCGCACCTGACCGCGGTGGGCGCGCTGCTGGGCGTGCACCGGGTGCTCGGGCTGGACGGTGCGCCGGTGCGCGCGGGCGTGCAGTTCCCCGAGCAGACACCCACGCCGGATAAGGTGACGCCCATGCTGGCCGAGTACGGGGTGAGTGTGGAACCGGATGCCGACATCGGTCAGGTCGCGTGAGTGAGGCGGCGAGCCCGGCCCGGCCGCCCGCGACCGGGAAGGGCGCGCGGCGGCGGGCCGAGTTGCTCGATGTGGCCGAGCGGATTCTCGTCGATGCCGGGCACGGGGAGCTGACCATGCGGGCGGTCGCGACCGCGGCCGGGGTGCGGCTCGGGCATTTGCAGTACTACTTCCCGAATCGGGCCGATCTGGTGGCGGCGGTGCTGCACCGGGCGCTCGGGCAGTCGATGCACCGGCTGGGACCGCTGCTGGAATCGGCGGCCGCACAGCCCGCCCCGGCGCTGATCCGCACGCTGCTCACCGAGCAGGACGACCCGCGCATGGTCCGGATCTACACCGAACTGTGGGCCCTGGCGGGCCGGGACGAGACGGTGGCGACGGCGGTCCGCGACTTCTACCGCACCTATCAGGCGCATGTGGCGGGCGTGATCGCCGCGCGCAATCCCGGCCTGAGCGAACGGGAGTGCCGGGTTCGTGCCCGGGTATTCGCCGTAGTGATCGAGGGCGCGGCCCTGTTCCGCTCGGGCATCGCCGACGCCGCCGACGCCGAGACCGACGCGGCCCTGATCGAGACCGCCGCCGCGCTGCTCGATCCGTAGCAAGATGGTCGGCACACACGCCCGTCGGCGAGGAGGTGATCGTCATGGTCAACGACGTCGAGAAGAGCTGGCACGACCCCGGCATGTTCCGGCAGGCCGCCGGATACGTCGCGAGCGTGCTGCTGGTGGCGGCGCTGGTGTTCCTCGCGATCGTCGTGTGGGCGAGCCGCCGCGAGCCGTGCACGGGGTCGGGCTCGATGTTCTGCGACTCCGCCTCGCGCGGCGCGATTCTGGCCGGTCCCGGCGCGGTGCTGGTGCTGGGCACGCTCGGCGCGTTCGTCGCCACCTACCGGGTGTGGCGAAAGCACCGCGCCTGGCCGATCTGGCAGGGCGCGGGCTGGGCGCTGCTCACGGTGACACTGGGCTATCTGGCCGTCGGCAGCGGCGTACTCGGCAGCGCCGGGTAGGGCGAGATACGTCCGCCTCGGTGCGGCGAGAGCGAGAGGATCCGCTGCGCCGCACCGAGGCGGACGAGATCATGCTCGACAGGAGCTGATCAAGGGGAAAGTGGTTGCCCGACAAGAGCTCCGGTCACACGGCGGCCCGCTGCTCCTCGGCGGCGCGGCGCTGCGAGATCCGGCTCATGATCGGGTATCCCGCGCAGACCAGCACGGCCCACACCGCGCCCGCGACGAGGGCGGTACGGCCCGTGTCGGTCCAGAACAGCAGCACCACGACCAGCCCCAGCAGGCCCAGCGCCAGCGCCGTGGTCACCGGCGCGCCCGGCAGCCGGTAGTCGGCGGCGGGCAGCTCGCCGCGGCGCACCCGGGCGCGATACACCATGTGGCACACCAGGATGATGCCCCACACGAAGATGATGCCGATGGTGCTCACCGAGGTGATGTAGTTGAACGCCTTGTCCGGCGAGATCACATTGACGATCACGCCGATCACCATCAGCGCGGCCGACACCGTGATGCCCGCCCACGGCACCTGCCGCCGGCTCAGCGCGCCTAGCGCCGCCGGGGCCTCGCTGCGCAGCGCCAGGGCACGCAGCATGCGGCCGTTGGAGTAGATGCCGGAGTTACACGACGACAGCGCCGCGGTGAGCAGCACGAAGTTGATGATGCCCGCCGCACCCGGAATGCCGATCTGCTGGAACACCTCCACGAACGGGCTGTGTCCGGCGTGGAAGTTCCGCCAGCTGGCCACCGACAGGATCACCAGCAGCGCGCCCACATAGAACAGGCCGATGCGGAACGGCAGCGTATTGATCGCCTTGCGCAGCGTCTTGCGCGGGTCGCGGGCCTCGCCCGCGGTCACACCCACCATCTCCACGCCGATATAGGCGAACAGCACGATCTGTAAGGCGAGCAGGCCCTGGCCGAAGCCGTGCGGGAACACTCCCCCGTCGGCCCACAGGTTCGTCACGGTCGGGTTCTTCGCGTGCCCGAACCCGATGACCAGCACGCCGATACCGATGGCGATCATGGCCAGGATCGCGGTGACCTTGATTGCGGAGAACCAGAATTCGCCCTCACCGAAGATCTTCACCGAGATCAGGTTGGCGGTGAACAGCGCGCCGAGCACCACCAGCGCCGTCATCCACTCCGGGATGGCGAACCAGTACTTCACGTACTTTCCGGCCACGGTGATCTCGGCCATGCAGGTGGCCACCCACACCGCCCAGTAGGACCAGCCGGTCGCGAAACCCGCGAAGCGGCCGAGGAATTCGTTCGCGTACTCCGCGAAGCTGCCCGATACCGGGCGATAGGTGAGCAGTTCGCCGAGGGCACGCATGATCACGAAGATCGCCGCGCCCGCAACGAGATAGCAGATGATCAGCGACGGTCCGGCCTGTTCGATGGCGCCACCCGCTCCGTAGAACAGGCCGGTGCCGATGGCACCGCCGATGGCGATCATCTGAATGGTCCGGGGGCTGAGCCCGCGTTGGTAGCCCTCTTCCTCCCCGGAGGAGTCCGAAGATGGCGCGCCGGGCGCCGCCGCTTTCCGATCGGTCGTCATTCCAGGCACGCTACCGCGTGGCGATGATCAAGGTGAGCTGGCCCACAAGTCTTGCATACGGAACAGTTGTGGTTTCACAATCTTTGTGTGCGTACAACTGTTGAGGGGTTGAGCGCGCACCGGAAGACGATCGTTCTGGTGACGTGCTGTATGAGCCTGCTGATCTCGTCCATGGACGCGACCATCGTCAATGTCGCGATTCCGACGATCCGAACGCAGATGGACGCGCCGCTCCCCCGGCTGCAGTGGATCATCGACATCTACACCCTCACCCTGGCCAGCCTGCTCATGCTGTCGGGCGCGACCGCCGACCGGTTCGGGCGGCGGCGGATGTTCCGGATCGGGCTGAGCATCTTCGCCCTCGGTTCGCTGCTGTGCAGCCTGGCCCCTAGCGTCGACATGCTGATCGGGGCGCGGCTGGTGCAGGCCGTCGGCGGGTCGATGCTGAATCCGGTTGCCATGTCGATCATTACGACGGTGTTCACCGACCGGGTGGAGCGGGCGCGGGCGATCGGCGTGTGGGGTGCGGTGGTGGGCATCTCGACGGCGCTGGGCCCGATGGTGGGCGGCGGGCTGATCGACGCGCTGGGCTGGCGGTCGGTGTTCTGGATCAACCTGCCGATCTGCGCGATCGCGCTCGTCCTCACCACGATCTATGTGCCGGAGTCGAAGTCGGCGACGGTGCGCGGCATCGATCCGGTCGGGCAGGCGCTGGCGATCCTGATGATGTTCACGCTGGTGTTCGGGCTGATCGAGCATCGCCCGGAGGTGTTCGTGGTGACGGCGGTGGCGCTGGTGGGGTTCGTGTTCTACGAGCGGCGGCACGCGTCGCCGTTCATCGATGTGCGGTTCTTCCGCAGCTTCCCGTTCGCCTCGGCGACGGTGATCGCGGTGTGCGCGTTCGCGGGGCTGGGTGCGTTCCTGTTCAGCGCGTCGCTGTATCTGCAAGGGACGCGGCACTATACGGCGGTGCACACCGGTCTGCTGTATCTGCCGATGGCGCTGGGCATGCTGATCTGCTCGCCGATCTCGGGGCGGCTGGTGGGGCGGCACGGCACCCGGCCGTCGCTGCTGATCGCCGGTACGCTCATGGGTGTCGCCGCGGCGCTGTTGACCACGCTGCGCGCCGACACCCCGATCTGGCAGCTGATCGTCATGTTCGCGCTGTTCGGCACCGGATTCGGCATGGTGAACGCGCCGATCACCACCGCGGCCGTGAGCGGAATGCCGCTGGATCGCGCCGGGGCCGCGTCGGCGGTGGCATCCACCAGCCGTCAGATCGGCGTCAGCCTCGGTGTGGCACTGTGTGGGCTGTTGACCGGTGCGAGCCTGTGGTGGGTGCTGGCCGCGATGTCGGCCGGTGTCGTCGCCCTGGGCGCCGCGGCCAGCACCGCGTGGGCGGAACGCTCGCGCACCCGCATTGCCCATCTGCTCGAGCCGAAGGTACCCGCCGGTGTCCAATGAACCCCGCCCGGATGACGCTCCGACTCCCGACGAGGTGTGGCGGCTGCTCACCCATGTCGTGATCGATACCCGCGATCAGTGGAAGCGGGCGGTGGTGGAGCGAACGGGCATGCCGTTCAGCCGAATCCGGGTGCTGAAGCGGCTGCGCAAGGGCGCGATGACGGTGTCGGAGCTGGCGCGCGCGGCGGCCATGGACGCGCCCGCGGCGACGGTCACCGTCAACGATCTCGAGGAGCGCGGGCTGGTGGTGCGCGAGGTCGATCCGACCAACCGGCGCTCGAAGCTGGTGAGCATCACCGACGCCGGGCGCGCGGTGCTCGCGGACGCGCTGGGGACGCCGGACCCCGCGCCGGAGCCGCTGGTGGACCTGCCCGCCGACGAATTGAGCGCACTACACGAGATTCTGCGCAAGCTGGAACACTGAGCCCGCTCATTCCTTGTGGGGCAGACGTTCTCGCCAGCCGGTGCGCGGCGCCGAATTGCCGCCCGGCGCAGCGGGGGCCGAAACCGCCGGGGCGTCGGCTGCTTCGGCGGTGGCCGGGGCCGTCGTCGCCGTAATGGCATGCGCGCCACCGGAATGCGCGGCGAGCAGTACCTCCTCCGGGTAAGCCTCCTCGTCGTGCGCACCGATATCGCCGGACTCCAAGGTCGCGTCGTCCATGCGCAGCTTCATGAATAGGCCCAGCAAGCGCAGGATCGCGAAGGTGACCAGGGCATCCCAGGCGATCACCGTGGCCGCCGCACCGGCCTGCCACAGCAGCTGTTTCGGATTGTCGCCGTAGAGCCAGCCTTTGGCGCTCACGTTCGGGACATCCGCGCCATTGCCCAGGTACACAACGACTTTCGGGTCCGCCAGCAGGCCGACCAGCAGGCCGCCCGCGAGCCCGGCCACACCGTGGGTGTGCACCACGCCCAGCGCGTCGTCCACCCTGCGGAACAGCCGGGTGCGGCCGAGCCGGTTCCACGACAGCCACACCAGCGAGGCGGCGACCGCGCCGATCACCAAGGCGCCGAAGCTGTTCACGAAACCGGCGGCGGGGGTGATCGCGACCAGTCCGCTGATCATGCCGTTGACCGCACCGAGGAACGTCGGCTTGCGGCCGGGCCCGGCGGCGATGTCCCAGATCACCCACGTCAGCAGCGCGACGGCGGTGGCCAGGTTCGTATTGAGCACGGCCTCCGAGGCATTCGCGCCGGAGAAGTACATGTCGCCGCCGTTGAAGCCGTTCCAGCCCAGCCACAGCAGGCCCGCACCGGCCGCGGCCATCGGCAGATTGTTGGGCACCGCGCGCTCCCGGTCGCGGGCCAGCCGGGGTCCGATCACGGCGGCGGCCACGAATCCGGAAGTGCCTGCGGCCAAATGGATCACGTAGCCGCCCGAGTAGTCCAGCGCTCCCATCTGCGACCACCAGCCGCCGCCCCACAGCAGAAAGGCGTTGACGCCGTAGGCGAATGTGGACCACAGCGGCACGAACAGCAGCCACACCTTGAAGTTGATCCGCCCGATCACGCTGCCCAACAACAGCAGCGGCGTGATACCGGCGAACACGAATTGGAAATAGGCCAGCGTGGTTTCGCTGAATCGGAACCTCGGCATGCTGGCGTCCAGCAGCGGGATGCTCGCCCGATTCTGATTGTCGCTGCCCAGGATGGTGTGCGGGATGCCGACGGCCGCGCGCAGGATGCCGGGGCCGAGCCGCAGCGGTTCACCGAAACCCATCTCGAACACCCACAGCACCCACACCACGAGCACCAGGGAGAACCCGGTGAAGGCCATGAGCATGGTGTTGACGGCCCATTTCCGTTGCACGAGACCGCCGTAGAGAATAGCGATGCCGGGGATGCTCATCAGGCCGACCAGGGTGGCGGCCACCAGCTGCCATGCGTTGTCGCCGGGATTCAGCCAACCGGGATAGGGGTTCATGTTCGGCGCCCTCTCTGCCAAACCGTGGGCCCGTTCGCTAAAGTCTGGCGAGATCACGTTTCGGCGAGGTTATGCCGTGTTAAGTCTGGATATCTCCCGGCCGCGTCCTAGGGTGTGCGCTATGACGCCGCTGCAGCGCTATATCGCCGAGGAGATCGGGACCGATCACGCTGAGGGATTCATATCCCGGCGCGAGGCGCTGCGGCGGCTGGGACTGCTGGGGTTGGGGGCGGCCGCCGCCGCGGAGCTGCTGGCCGCCTGTGCCCGCGGCACCTCCCCGTCTGAAACAACCGAATCCGCCACGGCCACAGCCGGTTCGGCGGCCGCGCCGCCGGGTGCGAGCACCGCGCTGCCGGTCACCGACATCACCCTCCCGGGGCCGCAGGCCCGTACCCTGCGGGCGGCCTGGGCCGCGGCCCCGCAGCCGCGCGGGGCGGTGCTCGTCATCCACGAGAACACCGGGCTCTCTCCGTTCATCCGATCGGTGACCGGGCGGTTCGCGGGGATCGGGTATTCGGCGCTGGCGGTGGATCTGCTGTCCGAGGAGGGCGGCACCGAGGCGTTCTCCGACCCCGCCAAGGCCACCGCGGCGCTGAGCAGCGTCCCGCAGGAGCGGTTCGTCGCGGATCTACAGGCGGGGGTGGCGGAGCTGGCGCGGCGGGTGCCCGGAAAGAAGCTGGGCGCCACCGGATTCTGCTTCGGCGGCGGCCTCGACTGGCTGCTGCTCACCAGCGGTACGCCGCAGCTGGCCGCGGCGACACCGTTCTACGGGCCGTTCCCGGACAATGGGCGGATTCTGACGAAGGCGGCGGTGCTGGCGATCTACGGGGCGCTCGATCATCGCGTCGGGGCTACCCGGCCCGCCGCCGTGTCGGCCCTCGAACAGGCGGGTGTGCCGCACGAGACGTATATCGCCGACGGCGCGGATCATGCCTTCTTCAACGACACCGGGCCGCGGTACAACGCGGCCGCCTCGGCGGAGGCGTGGCGGCGGGTGGTCGATTGGTATGGGAAGTACCTGAATTGAGTGCTCGGACGAGTCGGGGCTAGCGGACACTCCACGCCTCGGTGATCTCCTTGACCACCCGCTCGATGTCGCCGGTCGCGTCTACGGTCAGGCCGTGTTCGTCGGGAGTCGGGGGCTCCAGGGCCGCCAGCTGTGAGGCCAGCATCTGTACGTGCATGAAATGTCCGCTGCGCGTGGTCAATCGGCGTTCCAGCTCGATGCGCGGCACCTCGAGGTAGACCAGGAACAGGTCGGGTGCGGCGGCGCGCAGGCGGTCGCGATAGGCGCGTTTGAGGGCCGAGCAGCTCACCACGCCGCCTCGGCCGTGCCGGTCGGCGAGCCACGCGCCGATAATATCCAGCCACGGGGCGCGGTCGGTGTCGTCGAGCGGGATACCGGCGGCCATCTTGGCCACATTGGCGGCGGGGTGGAAGTCGTCGCCCTCGGCGTAGTCGACCCCGAGGGTCTGCGCCAGCCGCGCGCCGATGGTCGACTTGCCCGCACCCGACACACCCATGACGACGATCGGTCGCAACAGTTCCGCCATGGCGTCGACAGTAATGGCCGCGAGCGCTCGAACACGACGTGGCCCGGCTGTTCTAGGCTCGAAACGTGGCGGAGGAGATGACACCGGAGTGGGCGCCCAGCGCGTCGGGTTTCGAGCTGGGCACCGACGGCCCCAGCGTGATCATGGTCGGCATCGACGGTTCGGACGCCTCCTGGCGTGCCGCCGCGTACGCCGCGGGCCTGGCCCGGCGGCAGAGCGCCCTGCTGGCAATGGTTTACGTGCAGCCGTTCATGGCCATGGCGGGCGCGTACGGGGCCGACGTGCAGGGCGTGACCGCGGAAATGGCCGACGACCTGGCGCGGGAGATCCAGGAGCATGCCGAGCGGGTACGCGACGTCTACTCCACCCGCTGGAAGTTCCTGACCCGCCGCGGCGACGCGTACACCGGATTGGCCGAGGCCGCCGACGAACTCAAGGCCGACGCGGTGGTGGTGGGGGCCTCGGAGAAGGCGGGGCATCGATTGATCGGATCGGTGGCGGTTCGGCTTGTCAAAGCCGGGCGCTGGCCGGTGACCGTCGTACCCTGACAGGGTTTGACCGCGCGGACCGCGGGAACCCGCTCGAACAGCATCGAGGAAAGGGGTCATCGTCATGTTGCTTCGCCGTCTCGCCCGCCCATTGCTGGCATCCGCCTTCGTCGTGGACGGGGTCGACACACTCATGCATCCCGAGCCGCGCGCGAAAGCGGCCACGACGCTGGTGGAGCGCGGCGAACGACGACTGCCACCGCAACTGGCATCGAAGCTGCCCTCGGATCCGGGCACGGTGGTGCGGGCCAATGCCGCCGCCCAGGTGGGCGCCGGGGTCCTGCTGGCCCTCGGCCGGATGCCACGGCTGTCCGCGCTGGTGCTGGCCTGCACGGTGGTCCCCGCGACGGTCACCGAGCAGGACTTCTGGAACGAGAACGACCCCGACCGCCGCGGCGCCAAACGCGCCGCCTTCCTCAAGGACATGGGCCTGCTCGGCGGCCTGATGATCGCCGCCGCCGACACCGAGGGCAAACCCTCCCTCGGCTGGCGCGGCCGCCGCGCCGCCCGCCGAGCCGCCGCCGCCCTCCCCTTCACCGCCTCCGCCGACCCCCTCCGAGACCGCCTGTACCACCAGGCAACCCGAGGCCGCCACCTGGCCGAATCCCTGGCCGAAGCCGCCCAGACCCACGGCACCGAACTGGCCGAAGCCGCCAAATCCCGCGGCGCCGAACTCACCGACACCGCCCTCCAACGCGGCACCGAAGCCGCCGACGTGGCCAAACACCGCGGCACGGAACTCGCGAAGGTGGCCCGGCACCGCGGGACCGACTGGGCCGAGGTCGCCAAACACCGCGGGGCCGACTGGGCGGACGTGGCTCGGCATCGGAGCGCGGACTGGGCCGACGTGGCCAAGCATCGCGGAGCCGATTGGGCGGACGTCGCCAAGCATCGTGGGGCCGACGTGGCCAAACATCGCGGGGCCGACTGGGCCGACGTGGCCAAACACCGTGGGGCCGACTGGGCGGACGTGGCCAAGGCTCGGGGGGCGGACTGGGCCGAGGTTGCTAAGCAACGAGGTTCGGAAATCGCCGAGGTCGCCAAGCAACGAGGCGCTGAGTTGGCCGAGACGGCGCGCGAGCGCGGACCGGAATTGGCCGAAACCGCCCAGCAGCAAGGCAAGCGCGCGGCCCGCCAAGCCCGCCGCAAGGCATCGGAACTCGCCGAGATCACGCGAACCCGCACCGGCACCCACTGACACCGCGCGCAAACACGGATCAGAGTCGGCCGAAACCGCCCAGAGGCAAAGCAAACGCGGCCCGCCAGGTGCCACCGCAGGGCATCGGAACTCGCCGAACTCACTCAAACCCCGGCACCGGTACCACTGACACTGCGGGCGGACACGGCAGGGAGTTGGCCGAGACGGTGCGCGAGCGCGGGGCGGAAGGGTGGGCCGGGTAATCCGTGCTCGGGACCGAACGGCGTCCCGGGTAGTGGGCTCGGCGGTGCATTAGAAGAACCGATTGTTGTGGGGAAGGTTGGCGGGCTCCGCTGCTTCGGCCGGGTCTGAGTGCGTAGTCGAAGGTTTTCGTCGGTATTCCGGCGGGTTTGTGGTCGGAATCTCCTGCGGGAGGGTGGGTTCCGGCCGCGAGCACGCTGGAATGGCGGGGCGGGACCTCTGCCGACGTGGCTAGATTCGGGTGAGTTGGTAGAGGCGGAATTGGCGGGGGTGGGCCAGGCGCTCTTCCATGGTGTAGCCGGGCCAGTAGGTGGTGGCGCGGTGCCAGGCGGCTTCGCGGGCGGGGCCGGTCAGGCGGTTTACTCGGACCTTGAAACGTTCGCCGCGGGTGTGGATTTCGGCGTGGTCGGCGGCGTTCAGGTTGGCCGACCACGAAGGGTGGTCGGGGCGGCCCCAATTGGAGCCGACCAGCAGGTAGGTGTCGGGGCCGTCGGGGATGTAGAGGAGTGCGACCGTGCGGGGGAGGCCGGATTTGCGGCCCAGCACGGTGAGTTCGATGGAGGGCACGCCCGCCAGGTCGAGCACGCCGTGGCGGCCGCGGGTGAGCGTGCGGACGCAGCGTTCCAGCAGGGCGACGGCGGGCGCGGCCCGCATGACGAGCGGGCGGCGCGCAAGAGCTCGACCAATGGCAGGCAAAGGATTCCTCAGCACGCGACCACCGTATCGGGCGGCCGGGCCCGAGCTACCACCAGCACCGACGGCGGCCGCGGGCATCACAGACGACCCGTCCGGCGTTACCGCACAGGGGGCAAATGTTTCCTCTGTATTACCAAGACTTTACCAACTATCACCGCTATCCTGTGAGCATGCTGTCGATCTGCGCGGTTCGGCGTGACGAAAGCCCGTTCTACGCAATCAATTCCGAGGTCGCCCACGATGCGGCGAGCACGGTGAAGGCGGCGGTGCTGGCGGCGCTGTACCGCGGCGACACCGATCTCGACGCGCTCGTCTCGGTGCACGACCGTTTCGCCTCGGCGGTTCCCGGCCGCTGGTTCCACAATCGGCCCGACGCCGACAGCGACCCCGCGCCCTGGCGCCGGCTGGGCGGCCGGGCCACGGTCCGCTGGCTGGCCACCCGCATGATCACGCACTCGTCGAATCTGGCGACCAACCTCTGCGTCGAACACATCGGGCTGACCGCGATCGCCCGCGTGCTGCGCGACACCGGGGCCACCGGCACCCGCATGGAGCGGCTCATCGACGATCACCCCGCCCGCGAGGCGGGCACCACCAACGAGGTGACCGCCGCGGGCTTGGCGCAACTCCTGCTCGAGATGCGCCCCGACGAGCTGGAGGTGCTGGAGCGCAATGCCTTTCGCGACGACCTGCCCGCCGGGCTCCCGCACCGCACCCGAATCGCGTTCAAGAACGGCTGGTTTCACGGTGTGCGGCACAGCGGCGCACTCGTCTTCCCCACGGACGCACCGCCGTACGCGCTGGCGGTGTGCTACACCGGCCCCCTGGCCAATGGCCGGGCCGTCGGCGATCCGGCCTCGCGGCTGCTGGCCCGCATCTCCGCGCAGGTGTGGGACCTGCGGCGCAACTGACTCTCGAACGGCTAGCCGATCGCGAATTCCGGTGAGACGCCGGTGAATCCGGTGACCACTCCCCCGGCGTCGCGGCTGTCGCCGGTGTACCGAATCCGATACCGCCCGGCCTCGGTACCCTCCGGCACGGTCCACTCGATCCTGATCACCGACGCCGCGGGCTGCCCTTCCGGCCGTGACCAGTGCAACTCGGTACACCAGTCGTTATCGTCGCACACCCCGGCCCACTGCCCACCGGCCCACCGCTCGACCACGAAATACGTTCCGTCGGTATGGAAGTCGTTGTTGGGGTGCGCACCCACGAAATCCACCGACACCGTTTGCCCTGTCGCGTACGAGGGCTGCGGCGCGGTGAGCACGTCCCCGAACCGATGTCCGGCCACCGGCACGTCCGGCGGCACCGGCGGCAGCAGGTCCGGCTGCAATCCCGAGGTCCAGTCCAACGGCGCGGGACCCCGGCCCGGATCGGTGCGCGCCGCCAAAGCCCGTGCCAGCCGGTCGAATTCCTGCATGTACGCCGACAGCGTCCACCGCCCGAACAGCGTCTCCCCGCCCTCGTACTGCTGGGACACGTACTCCTCGGGCGTGGTCACATACCCGCTGTACCCATTGGCGTACCCCTGCATCAGCACGTTCTCCAGCGGCGCCCCGAGCGCCCGCGCCACCAGCCGCCGGATCCGCAACCCCGACACCACCGTGTATTCCGCGGGCCCGGACGCCAGTACCAGGTCACCGATCCGCAGAATCTGAATCGGCAGCACCAGCGGCACCCACGGCCGGGGCGGCAGAGTCCCCAGCGGTGCCACGATCAGCTTGGGCGCCTGCACATCCCGCATCCACTGCTCGATCGGTCCGTTCACCCCGCCCAGCGCGGCCACCACCGGATTGGTGTCGCCCTCTTGAAGGAACGGCAACTGCGTATTCCAGTTGTCCTCCGAACTGGTGGCGGCGGCGGAGGCGCCCATCATGGCCGGGCTGGTGCGCGCGGGCCTGCCATCGGGGGTGTAGTCGCCATCGATCGCGGTGTCGCCCATGTTCACATACCGCAGCACCGCGTCCACGCCTCCGCTGGACATCGGCCGCGCCGCCGCGAAGGCCGCACGCCCGGCCTGATATTGGCGCTCGCCGATGAGGGCGCAATTGACCCGATTGTTCTCGGTCGGCCCGGACGGATGCCAGGGGATGACATTCAGGTTCGGGGTGATGTCCCCGGGATTGGTCTGCGCGAACGCGGCCACGAAACCGGGCTGCCCGTCGAGATATCGCACGCCCATCTCGTCGTGCTCCCAGCGGTAACTGGCATAGCCCTTGTTGTCGGCGGACAGGAGAGTATTGCGATCCGTCAGCGAGGTTCCATGCGTCGCATACCAGGTGATGGCGCCGATATCGCGGCCGCCCTGCCGCAAGCGCAGCACCGTGACCTGCGGATCGATCGCGTTCGGGAACTGCGCCCTGTCCTCGGGCGGGTTGAGCTCGAACGCCACCCGCGACCGATTCGCCGCGGCATCGTGCAATTCCCCGTGGCCCAGCAGGATCTCACCGGGAGCGAGCCGGTCGTGCGCCCGCGCGATGGCGGCCACGATGCCGTTCACCTCGGCCCGATGCGAATTCTGCTGAAAACCGTAGGCGGCCAGCGAGTAGGCGTACTCGCGGGCGGTGCCGCCGCAGGAGTTGTGATTGTGGGTGGCATTGATATTGACATTGCGCTCGGTGTAGGTGTCACCGAACCGCTGGGCCAGCCGCTGCAATACCGCCAGATGCACGGACTGGAACAGGCAGGCATTGTCGGCATTGACGAAGACCACGCGGTCCCCGGTCTTCCGGTCGACCACGATGTAGGCGCGCGCCCGGCACCGCATGAGCAGCCCGGTCGCCACCTGATCCAGCTCGGAGTAGCCCATCATGCCCTGCCCGGCGGGCGCGCCGGTGATATCGGCGATGCCGCAGCCGATCAGATAGCTCTGGCCGTCCTCGTCGCGCCGAACCTGTTGCGCCGCAGCGGGTCCCGCACCCCGCAGCCCACCCGCAACCGTCGCGGCCGCGGTACCGGCCAGCATGGATCGCCGAGAGACCCGCATCGGTGGCTCCTTCGGATTTTCCGAGGACGCGGCCTCGTCGCCACATCCGTCACCTGTTCGGCGAAGCGTACTGGTCAACTGTCCAATACGCCATAGTTCCCGGAGCATCACGCGCCGACGGCCGAGGGCACCGATCCTGCCAGTCGGCGCGGGGATCGCGAGGCAGCCACGCCCGGTCCGGACGGGGAATGCCCGGCGGCGGCGCGTGGCCGCCCGCTGCTCAGAGGTTGCCGGTGAGCGTGGCCGCACCGGCGGCCAGTCCGGATACGGCGGCGCTGCCGGTAGCGAGCGCGGCAAGGAGGAGAGCGATGATCATGACCCGACCCTTTCCGGGGAATAACTTCGAGACGACCGAAAAGTACAGCGCCCCAAGGTCGCTCACAATTGTTCCGGCAATTTTCTCGGTCAACTCCGGGACGATTGACAGTGCATTCCCAGCGCGCGCATCCGAATTCTGTGTTAATTGCACGGCCCGGTGCCCGGTGATCACTCCTGCCCGAAATGTGACGACAAACACCCCCGGCCGCCGCCGACCGCGCCGACCTGCGGATACACCGGCCACGCCTGCGCATTTCCACCCGAGAACTCCCGCTCGACAGGCGCCTGGCTTGGTCTCGTGAAACACCGCCGTTACATTGAGGCCCGCCATCGGTTCGTCGACACGGGAGTAGCGCATCGCAATGACCATGCCGTCTCGGCGCTTCGTTGTCGGTGGTGCCCTCGCCGCGATCGCCGCCATCCTGGTGGGCTGTCGATTCCCGGCCGAGAATGCTGCGGCCGAGGCCGATCCGCCACCGGCCCGGGTCGCCCCGCATCCCATCTGGATCGCCAATCACACCGGCGGCCAATCGCTTACCTCCGACCTCGCCGCGGCGAATGCCCTGGAATTGCTGGCCGTGCTGCCGGTGCACGACTCCGCCGAGGACACGCCCTTCGACCCGGACGCTTTCGGTCCGCTCTGGTCCGACGACGTGACCGTGGCGGGCGGCCACAACGGCTGCGACACCCGCAACGACATCCTGCGCCGCGACCTGCGCGACCTGGTGACCGAGCCCGGCAGCAGCGGCTGCGAGGTCCTCTCGGGCGTCCTGCACGACCCGTACACCGGGGCCGACGTCCCCGCCCTGCGCTCGAGCGCGCCGACCCCCGAGACCGCCACCGTGTCGGTCGACCATGTGGTGGCCCTGGCCGACGCCTGGCGCAAGGGCGCCCAGGCCCTGTCCACCGAGGAGCGCCGCAACTTCGCCAACGACCCCCGCAACCTCCTGACCGTCTCCACCGCCGCCAACCGCGACAAGGGCGACAACGACGCCGCCCGCTGGCTACCACCCAACCCCCTGTTCCGCTGCTCCCTGGTAATCACCCAGGTGGAGGTGAAATCCGCCTACCGCCTGTGGGTAACCGCCCCGGAGCGCGACGCCATGCGCGGGGTACTGACCGACTGCGGGAGCACCCGGGCGGCAACATCGACGTCGAAGCGCCCGGCCTGAGCGGGTGATCGAAGGGTCTTCTCGTGATTCCGGCGTGAGTTCTCCTCGTGATTCCGGCATGCTTTTGGCCGGAATCCACTCTGCTGCAGGAGATCCCGGCCAAGAGCACGCCGGGATGACAAGTGGGACCTCTCCTTGGAATGGCGAGCGGAACGTCTCCCCTGGATGACGAGGGGACCCTTCCTGAATGGCGAGCGGGACCTTTCCCCGGGACGGCGGGGGTGACCTCCGTCCTCGGGACGACGGGCGAGACCTCTGTCCCCAGGACGACGGGCGAGACCTCTGTCCCCAGGACGACGGGCGAGACCTCTGTCTTCAGGATGGCGAGGGGGACCTCTATCGGCGTGCTTAGCGAGATCTGTCGATTGGCTTATTCGATGGTTGCTGTGAGTGGTAGGTCGGTGGATGAGGTGCCGATGTGGGCTGTGAATGGGCCTGGTTCGGTGGTCCAGCCGTGGGGGGTCCAATGTTCGAATGAGCGCTGTGGTAGGGGGATTTGGAGGCGGTGGGAGTGGGCGGCGGGGAGGGTGATTGTTTCGAAGGCCGATAGCCAGCGGGTTGGGCGGTCGATTGTGCTGTTCGGGCGCGACAGGTAGACCTGCACGACCTGTTTGCCTGTGCGGGTGCCGGTGTTGCGTACCGTAACGGATACGGTGCGGCCGTCGACCTCGAGGTTGCTCAATTCCCATGTGGTGTAGCCGATTCCGTGGCCGAACGGGTAGGCCGGGGTGCGGGCGGCGCGGAGCCAGGCGCGGTAGCCGATGTGTATGCCCTCGTCGTAGGCGAGCTGGCCGGTGGTGTCGGGGCGGGTGTTCAGGATGGGGGCGTCGGCCATGGTGGCGGGCCAGGTGGTGGGGAGTCGGCCGCCGGGTTCGGTTGCGCCGGTGAGGATGTCGGTCAGGGCGCCGCCGAATTCCTGGCCGGGGAACCAGGACAGGAGCACCGCCGCTACCTCGGTGCGCCACGGCATCTCCACGGGGGCACCGGAATTCACCACCACGACCGTGCGCGGATTCGCGGCCGCCACCGCCGCGACCAGTTCGTCCTGGCGGCCGGGCAGCCTCAGAGTGGTGCGGTCGACGCCCTCGCTCTCGATCTGCTCGGTGGTGCCGACGATCACCACCGCAACCTCGGCCGCGCGGGCCGCCGCCACCGCGGCCTCGAATTCCGCGTCGGCCGGGCGCTGCGGGCGGGCGACGCCCAGCATCACGCCGACGATCACACCCAAACCGGGGATGGCCGAAGAGGTTTCGACGCACAGGTGCACATCGACCTCGTCGCCCGCCGCCAGGGTGCGCGCTACCGCGCGCTGCGGCGGATCCAGCAGGGCGGCCAGCGGATCGGAGCCCTCGGGTGTGATCTGCTCGTCGAGCACCGGTTCGCCGTCGAGGGTGAGTCGGATCTGCCCGACGGTGGCCGCCCCGATCCGCCAGTCGCCGTCGGTGTCGGCGCGCAGCCGGGCCCGCACCTCGATCGCGGCGGCCCGGGCGGCCGAATCGTCGCCGAACAGAACGAGAGTGCCCGCGGTGCGGTGCTGAGCATCGAACACCTCCCCCGCCTCGTCCAGGAAGCGCAAGCTCACCCCGGCGGTGCCGGTGTCGGGGTCGGTGACCAGCTCCAGCGGGACCGGCACCAGCCCCTCGGTCAGTCGCACGCCTGGCGTATGGGTCACCGGCGCAACGGCTTTCAGGCCCTCGAGCGGGGTGCTGGAGTGGCCGGGGATTACGGTGGCGCTGCCGCCGCCCATGAAGCGTGGCTCGGCCGCGCCCGGGCCCAGGAGCGCGATATCCGCGCCGGGCCGCAGCGGCAGCACGCCGTCGTTGTGGACCAGCACCATGGCCTCGGCGGCGGCCCGGCGCACCAGGGCGCGGGCGCTGTCGTCGTCGAAAGCCGGTGCCGGGCGCGGTGGTTCGCCGAGCGCGCCGACGCGTTCGGCGAATCGCAGGATGCGGCGGACCTTGTCGTCGATGGCCGACTCCGGCACGGTGCCCGCGCGCACGGCGGCCGCCAGCGGCTCGCCCCACAGCAGCGGCGGGCCGGGCATGCACAGGTCGGTGCCCGCCGCCGCGCCCTCGGCGCTGCGCACGGCGGTCCAGTCCGAGACCACCACACCGTCGAAACCCCAACTGCCCTTGAGTGGTTCGGCCAGCAGCGGATTCTCGGTCATGGTGGTGCCGCCGACGGAGTTGTAGGCGGCCATCACCATCCACGCCCCGGCCGCCACGCTGCGCTCGAACGGATAGAGATACAGCTCGCGCAGGGTGCGGTCGTCGGCGCGCACGTCCACGGTGAATCGGTCGGTCTCGGAGTCGTTGGCCACGTAGTGTTTCGGGCACGCGGCCACGCCGTACGCCTGCACCGAAGACACATAGGCCGCGGCGAGTTCGGCGGTCAGCATCGGATCCTCGGAGAAGCATTCGAAATGCCTGCCGCCCAACGGGGTTCGATGCAGATTGATCGTCGGTCCCAGCACCGCGTACACGCCCTTGCGCCGGGCCTCCGCCGCAATCAGCGCGCCGATCTCCCCGACCAGTTCGCGATTCCAGGTGGCGGCCAGCGCGGTGCCCGAGGGCAGGCTCACCGACGGATCGCGCTCGTCCCAGTGCTCGCCGCGGACCCCGGACGGACCATCGGAGATCGGCATCTCGGCCAGCCCGATCGCCGGTTCACCGGCCATCCGGAACATCCCCGCCCCGGAGATGAGCCTCAATTTCGCCGTCAGATCCAGCCGCGCCAGCAACTCCTCGATCCGGTCGTCCATCCGCTGCCCCATTCGTCTCGACTGCAATGTCTCGCGCCACCGAGGCTACCCGACCAACCACTCGGTAGGTGAAAGCGAGCTTTCAGCAGCCGAGCAGTTCCGCGAGCTCGACGAAGTTTCCGGCCGTCAGGTCGGCGGCCGCGTCCTCGGGACGGTCCGCGGGAATGCGCGGGCCCTTCTCCCCCGGTCGTTCCACGAATGCCGTGTGCAGCCCCGCTGCCCGTGCCCCGGTGAGATCCCAGATGTGGCAGGCGATCATGAGGGTCTGTTCGGGGGCGACGTCCAGGAGTCCGGAGGCGGTCAGGTAGACCTGTGGGTCGGGTTTGTAGGTGCGGGCCAGTTCGGCAGAAACGATGCTGTCGAAGGGGAGGTTCGCGGCCTTGATCAGGCGGGTGAGCAGGGCGAAGCCACCGTTGGAGAGGGCGACCACGGTGTAGTGCTGGCGCAGGCGGGCCAGGCCCGCGACGGCGTCGGGCCAGGCGGGGAGAATGTGCCAGGCGCGCACCAGGTTTCGGCGCTGCTGCTCGTCCACGGCCGCGCCGACGCCGTGCCGCTCCAGCAGGCTGTCCAGCGACTCGCGATGCAGGGTGTCGAGGTAGGCCCAGTCCCGGTCGCCGTCGCGAACCCGTTGCATGGCAGGCAGATACATGCCGCGCCATTCCTCGGCGAAGGTCCCGGCATCCAGTTCGACCCCGGCCGCACGGAAGATCTCGGCGGCTTGGTCGGCGACGCCGGTATACCAGTCCACGGTGGTCCCGAAGATATCGAACACCAGTACCCGGAGCCGTCCCGGATCGAATTCGACCATGCGCGTGCCTTTCTCGTCGGCTGCTCTACCACAAAGATCGCATAGATTCCCGGCCGAGAGCAGTGGATGCCGCGCACGCTGGGGCGGGGGTTGTCAACATGCGCTGTCGAGCAAAGGTTTCGGGGGGGGTCAGGATTTCGGCGGTTTCTACCGTTGTTACCTCGCGGAGGGCGCCGCCGGTGCGGAAGTCGGAGAGTTCTTCGGGGTCGCGGGCGGCTACTCCGATCAGAAGGTTTGCGGGGCCGGTCATTGTTGCGGCGAAGAAGACTCGGGGGTGCGTGCCGAGGCGGCGGCCTATTTGTTCGAGCGATGCGGGTGGGGCCGAAAGCCATAGCAGGGCTTGGGATGTCAGGCCGAGTAGGGTCGGGTCGACGACGGTGATGGGGCGGACCACGCGCGACCGCAGGAGGAGGTCGAGTCGGCGGCGTGCGGCGTGGACGGTGATTCCGGCGGCGCGTGAGAGGTCGGTGTAGGTGGCGCGGCCGTCGCGGATCAGGGCGTCGATCAGCGGTCGGTCGATGGGGAGGGGTTCGGGCGGGTCGAGCGGGTCCTCCAGGCCGATGCCCAGCCGCGGTTCGCGGGGGCCTGGCCAGATGTCGTGGGCGGCGGGGAAGATTCGTATGATGCGCCGCTCGTCCCAGGAGGTCACCGCGAGCGTGTCGGGTAGGTCGCGCAGCAGGGCGTCGCGGGCGGCGATGCCGTCCAGGAACAGCAGTGCGCCGATCTCGGAGCCGCCGCCGAGCAGGCCGACCCCGAAGACGTCCGGCCGCCGGGCCAGGGCGGTGGCGAGGGAGCGGATGCGGTCGCGCGTGGACCGGATGCGCAGCGCCATTGCGATGAGGTCGGGGAAATATGCCGGATTCCGCACCGCCGTCGCGCGCAGCACGCCCCGATCGAACAGCGGCGGAACCCGGCGCACGACAGTGCGTTCGGAGATCCCGAGCCGCCGCGCCAACTCCCGCCACGAGGCACGGGGAGTAGCCAGCAACGCGGTCGCGAGCGCATGATCGGTCCCCACCAGCGGCTGCGGCACCCACCTACGATAGCCGCGCCGGGCCACCCACACGCATTCCGGCACCGATGTGCCAGGACGACCCGCCGGACCCCACCACTGCGCTCGCGGGCACGACGGACCACCGGGCGCATGATGGCACGCTCATCCCCACGTCGCGACGACTGAATTCCGCCAGAGTCCACGACAGCCCGCGCATCCACGCCACGACGACCGAATTCGGCCAGAACGCACGACAGTACACCAACTCCACGCCAAGACAATCGAACCCGGCCCGACCGCGTGATGGCATCCTCCTGTCGCGATGATCGAGTCCGGCCCGAACGCACGACAGCACCCAAACTCACGGCACGGCGGCCCGCTCCGGTCCCGGCAGATGACAGCACAGGCATGTCCGCACCATGGTGGTCGAATCTGGCTGGCCGCGAGTGTCTTTCGGTGCAGCGGGGCGAAATCGGGATATAGGCGTTCGGGCGATATGGGCAGGTCATGATGCGATGTCGGCGGGGCGGGGCGATCCGTGGGTGCTTCGCTGCCTGCGCATCACTCGCTACGCTGCCGGGGTGTCCGATTATGTTGGCTGCCGTGTCGTCGTCTTTGCTCTCGGGGGGACTATTGCCATGACCAGGTCGGCGGAGGGGGGTGTGGTGCCCGCGTTGTCTGCGCGGGAGTTGGTCGGGGGTGTTCCGGGGCTGGGTGAGAGTGGGGTTGCGGTGGAGGTGGTGGACTTTCGGCAGGTTTCGGGGGCGTCGTTGGCGTTTTCCGATATTACTGCGCTGGCGGGGGCGATTCGGGTGTTGCCGGAGGGGGTGGATGGGGTTGTGGTTACGCAGGGGACCGATTCCATCGAGGAAACCTCCTATCTGTTGGATTTGTTGCATGGGGGTGAGCGGCCGGTGGTGGTTACGGGGGCCATGCGGAATCCGACGCTTGCGGGTGCGGACGGGCCCGCGAATTTGCTGGGCGCGGTGCTGACCGCCGCGCATCCCGAGGCGCGCGGGCAGGGGTGTCTGGTGGTCTTCGACGATGAGATCCATGCCGCTCGGCGGGTGCACAAGACCCATACCGCCGCCACGGGCGCCTTCCGCTCCCCCGACGGCGGGCCGCTGGGCTATCTGGTGGAGGGTCGGCCTCGGTTTCTCAATCGGCTCCCGCACCGGTTCCTCGTTCCCGCCGATAATATTGCGGGGGTTCGCATTCCGATTCACACCGTCGTTCTCGGCGACGACGGCACCACGTTGCATCCGCTCGCCGGGCGGATCGATGGCCTGGTGGTGGCGGCCTTCGGTGCGGGGCACGTGCCCGCCGAGTTGGTGCCGGTGCTGGAGCGGCTCGCGGCCGAGGTGCCGGTCGTGCTGGCCTCGCGGACGGGGGCCGGGTCGGTGCTGGAAACCACCTATGGGTTCGCCGGATCCGAGCGGGACCTGCTTGCCCGCGGGCTGATACCCGCGGGCTTCCTCAGTCCGATCAAGGCGCGAATCCTGTTGGCCGCGTTGCTCGCAACGGGGCGCGACCGGGACACGCTGCGCACGGCGATCACGGTGGCGGGTGGCAGCGGTGACCCCGGGGACTGGCCGCTGCGCTGAGCGTCAGGCGGTTCGGCTGGGTTTGCCGTTCTCCAGGTGGCCTACGAAACGGCGGCGCCAGGCGCTGTTGCCGGTCAGGGTCAGGGTCACGTCGTACCAGCCGTCGGATGTCTTCGCCGTCAGGTCGTGCGAACCGCCCGGCGGGACGGCGAAGCCGGTGCCGCCCGCCAGCTCGATATTCGCGGGCACGGGGCCGGAATTGCGCACGGTGACAACGAAAGTCGGCTGATCCGCGGAACCCTGCACCGCCGCCGATACCGCGAGGGGCGCGGTGTCGGAGGCGCCCGCGGCCTCGATCAGAAAACCGTTGGGCCCGTGCACGGCCAGGTCGTAGGCGTCGGTCGCGGTGAGCTGCTCGGTGGCGGTTCCGTTGGGCGCCACCACCGTCTGCCGGATCTGGCCGCCGCCCGCATGGTAGGTGTAGGTCTGGAACGGGAAGGCGGCCTCGCCGTGGTTGGCGTAGTGCACACCGAGCGCGCCCGGCGCGAATTCCGCCCACGCCACCGGCTGATACGGCAGCGCGCGGGCCTTGGCGTGGCCGGGGTCCTGGAACGGCGGCTTCTGATCCGACGGCGACGGCGGGGCCGGTTTCGGAAGTTTGGTCTGCGTCTGATCCGCTTGCGCGCGAAGGGCGTTCGCGTCGGGCAGGGTCGGGATGCTGGTGTCGCGGCTGCCGAAGTCGAAGCAGCTGGTGAGGTCGCCGCAGACGGCGCGGCGCCAGTCGGAGATATTGGGTTCGGCCACGCCGGTCCACCGCTCCAGGAACCGCAGCACCGAAGTATGGTCGAACACTTGCGAATTCACCCAGCCGCCGCGGCTCCACGGCGAGATCACCGTCAGCGGCACGCGCGGGCCGAGACCGATCGGGGTGAGCGAACCGTAGTCGGGGACAGTGAGTTTCGCGCCCGCGGCGGCCTCGGCAGCCGAGCCGGTGGCCCCGCCGCCGGAGACGGGCAGCAACTCGTCGGGGGTGCCCGGGGGCGCGGTCGGGGGCACGATGTGGTCGAAGAAGCCGTCGTTCTCGTCGAAGTTGATCAGCAGGACCGTCGATTCCCATAGTTTCGGGTTGTCCCACAACGCTTTCAGCACGCGCTGGATGTAGGCCGCGCCGTCCACCGGCCGGGCCGCGGGGTGCTCGCAGTAGCCGTAGGGCGCCACGATCCACGACACCTGCGGGAGGGTGTTGGACGAGCAGGCGGTGACGAACTGCTCCAGGACGTAGTCGACGTTCTTGCCGTCGGCGCCGTCGGGCGGCAGCCAGGACTTGGTGACGTTCGCGCGGTCGGCCAACTGGCGGACCGCCGGATCGCCGGAGTCCAGCGCGTCGTGGTACGCCTGGAACAGCCAGAGCGGATTGTCGCCGTAGTCGCCGAGGAAACCGTTGGCGCCGTCGTCGCCGACCCGGTCGTTGGCGTATACCTGCCAGGTGATTCCGGCCTGCTGCAACCGTTCCGGGTAGGTGGTCCAGCGGTACACCGGTTTGTAGTCGGCCGGGTTGCCGGTGGCGGGGCCGCCCAGGGTGCCGCCCGGGTCGATGGTTCCGGTCCAGTGGTACAGGCGGTTCGGCGTGGTGGGGCCCTGGATCGAGCAGAAGTAGTGATCGCAGAGGGTGAAGGCGTTCGCCAGCGCGCGGTGGAAGGGGATGTCGGCATCGGTGAAATAGCCCATCGTCATGCGGGACTTCGCGGCGATCCACGAGTTGTAGGCGCCGCCCGCCCAGGCGGCGTGCGTGGTGAACCAGTCGTGCGCGAGGTCGCCCATGTCCTGGCCGTCGACCCTGGTGGTGTCGACGTGCCACGGCAGCAGGTAGCCGGTGCTGCTGAAGGAGTCGGGCTGCTGGAAGACCGAGCCGTTCCCGCCGCTGCTGCCGGTGGGGATGCTGCTGCCGCTGGGCAGGCCGACCACCGCGGCATCGGTCAGCGCCTGCAACGCCGGATCCTGACCGCCGGGCGGCAGCCGCAGCGCGGTCGGGTCGCCGAAGCCGCGCACCCCCGCCATGGTGCCGTAGTAGTGGTCGAACGAGCGGTTCTCCTGCATGAGGATCACCACGTGCTCGACCTTGTCGAGGCTGCCGCGCCGCCGCGGCTCGGCCAGCGCCTCCGCCATACCGTCCGGCAGGCCGGCCGCACCCGTCAATCCCGCGGCGGCCAGCATGCCGCCCAGCACCGTCCGCCGATTTGCCGTCCCGAAGCTGCGTGTCACCGGATTCTCCGATCACCGATCGAATCAACAGATCTGTCACCGAAAAGATACGAAAGCCGCAGCGGACATTTCGAATCCCTCGATGTTCCACGAGATGTCGACATCGGATATTCACGCCACGTTCAGTGTCCGCCCACTCCGGTCACCTGCCTGCCATCCCACGGACAGTATTTCCGAACGAAAAGTCGACGATCAACCCCTAGCGTTCAGGACCGGCGGGTCGCTTGCTCCAGCACGACCGACACCGCCTCGCCCGCCGTCTCGGCAACGACACCCGCCGACACCGCACTCCCCCGCGAGTCGACCACCCGCCACCCACCGAGCAGCACCACCGGTACACCCCCGCGCCGATTCGCCAACGCCACCTCCGACAGGGTGCCCCACGAGCCGCCGACCACGATCACCGCATCGGCGGACCAGACCAGGATGGCATTCCGAGCCTCGCCCATATTGGTGTAGAGAACTGCGGACAACCCTTCGCACACCCCGTCCGGATCGGTATCCGGCCGCACGCCGATCACCAATCCCCCTGCCGCCGAAGCACCCTCCGCCACGGCCGCCATCACCCCGCTGCCGCCGCCACACAAGACCGTGGCACCGGCCTCGGCCAGTAGTCGGCCGACATCGCGAGCTTGCGCCGCTTCGTGTTCGTTGCATTCCCGAGGACCACAGACGGCGACTTGGATTGGCACCGGGACTCCTTTCGACTGGAATTCCTCGTCTTGCGACGCGGTGAGTATTGGATCGAACTCGCGGAGTCCTATTGTCATCGAACGGATTCCATACGGCGGATTTGCCATTCAATGGGAGAAGCCCTCAGCGGTGCTGAGGGCTTCTGGTCTCGAATGCTGCTATGACCGGTCGAACTCGCCGTCTTTTACTCCGGCGGTGAAGGCGTCCCACTCGCCGGGGGTGAAGACGAGGGCTGGGCCAGCGGGGTCTTTCGAGTCGCGCGTACCGACATGTCCCGCGTCCAGGAAGGCAACTTCCACACATGCTGAGGTATCCCGGCTTCTGCTGGACTTGAACCACTGTGCGCCGGACAAGGTGGTGCTCATCGCCTGTACTCCTCTATCGCTTCCACGATCAGTGCTCGGGACTGTATGGGGTCCAACGCTACCTGTCCGATGCGCTTGACATCATCCCGATATTGATCGAGGTCGGCCTCTTCCTCCAGGTACAGAGCTCCCCGGTGGCCCTCCACGTAGACCACCGAAGGCAACTTGGTGGAAGGCAGAAACGGAAACTCCAGCAGGGTGAAGCTTCCCGCGAGGAGTCCGAGCGGGTTGGCGGCCCTGAAGGGCACGATGCGGATGGTGATGTTCGGAAGATCGGAGAACTCGAGCAGTTTGGTCAGCTGCTCCTCCATCACGGCATCGCTCCCGACCAGGTTGTGCAATACCGACTCATGCAGCATCACGTTCAGGTGGAAATCCGGATCTTGCAGGCGCTGTTGGCGATTCGTCGCGATCTGGACTCGTCGCTCCACTTCGTCGTGACTCCAGGCCGGGTTCTCCGTCCATGCGATCACGCGTCGGTAGCCGACGGTCTGCAACATCCCCGGGACCAGATTCGTGGCCCACAGGGTGAGGCGGTTCGCCGAGTCCTCCAGCGAGATGTAATGGTTGAAGTCCGAGGCGATCTCATCGGAGAAGGCCCGCCACCAGCTCTTTTTCGCCGTTCGTAGCTCGAGGGACAGCAACAGCATCGTTCGGCGTTCCTCGTCGGTGCACTTGAAGGCATCGGCCCAGACGTTGATCCATAGGTCCGAGACCTTGGCCTTCGTACCGTCCTCGATCCGGGTCACGGTCTGTTGAGAGGTGTCCACGATCTGAGCTGCCGCGTACTTGGTCAGCTTGGCCCGTTTCCGGTACTTGGTCAGCAGTTGCCCGAGACCTCTAGCCGCAAGGGTTGAGTCAGCCATTACTTCGCCTCCCTATCGAATGGCTGTCGTTTTGGAAGTACCTGATCTGGAAGCACCCCGCTCGGGGGTATCGCGCCTGAAAGTTTGGCACAACCAGGGCCATAGGTGAGCCTGAAGCTTCCAAACCATCGCATCGGGGGCGTAGATCTATAGACGCACCGGCACTTCGGAACGCTCCAAGCCGAGTGTCCGATCAACCCGAAAGCCAATGTACGCAATGGATTTGGAAAGGTACCCGTGACCGTTCAAGGGCTCCCAGCTCGCCGGACACGCACGAGGAAACAGTATCCGGACACGGTCGGCTCGGCGGCCGAGATGGCCGTGCTGACGATCCTCGCGCCCGGCGGGCTACTCACGTGTGACCAGCTCGCCGCCCAGACTCACCAGACCATGCGGACCACACGCGGGGCCGTACTCCGGCTCCAGGGGCGCGGTCTGATCATGCCGACCTATAACCGGGCGCGGTGGCAGATCACCGATCGTGGGCGAGCGGCACAGGCGACCAAGGGGCGCAGGTTCGCTTGGAAGCCGTAGCGATGCCGCGACCGGCATTCACGAGAAGCGTTCGCACACAATGACTCCGGATAGGATGCGGTATGTACGACATATATCGGACCGAGGTCGACGGCCTCGAGGCGACCTGGCAGCTCCATCATCCGCCACAAGTCGGAATCATCAAGATACACAACAGGTCCGAGAACCTGCCTATCGCGACGTTCGATTCCGATCGGCACTTGGACCTCGTTCAGGCTCGCAGGCAGTACCCGAAGCTCGAAAAGCTTTGGGATGCAGTGCGTCACGACTTCTGGTGCTCGATCACTCGGGGGAACACGTGAAATGGGAAGTGTGCATTCATCGGAGGCGGGCTTCGAGCAGCGACGTCGGTCCTGCGGTCGGTACTATTCGCTCTAGGTGGAAGCCGCTGTCCCACAATAGCTCCCGAAATTCTTCGGCGGTTCGCTCGCGGCCCCCGGTCTGCACCAGCATTTCGATGTCGAGGCTGAACGAGGCGTGCCGGTGTGGTGTGCGAGGGACCACCATCTCTATCAGTAGGAGTGTCGCATCGGGCGGGGCTTTCTCTCCGATCGCGGAGAGGATCTTCATCGATTCCTCGTCGTCCCAGTCGTGCAGGATATGTTTGAGCAGGTAGGCATTGGCCTCGGGCAGGTCGGCGGTGGACAGGAACGAGCCGTGCACGAGGGTGACTCGGTCCGAGACACCGGCCGCGTCAAGGTAATCCGCCGCTCCCTCGGTGGCGCCCGGCAGATCGAACAGCACGCCCCGGCTGGTAGGCGCCTGCCGCAGCACTGCTGCGAGAAGTCTTCCGCGCCCGCCCCCGAGGTCGGCGATGACCGGGAAGCGGCCGAAGTCGTAGGCGGCCAATACCGATGGCACCTCCACCGCCGACAACGAGGCCATGGCCGCGTGGAATACCTCGGCCAGTTCCGGATCGGCGTCCATATGTTCGAAAGACGGCATGCCGCGCAGTGTGCGGGTGGCGTCCACGCCGGTGCGGATCACGTTCACGATGCCGCTCCACTGTTCCCGGAGCACCGGATGCCCGACGAATCGCACCATGTCACGGGTCGAATTCGCTACCCCCGCACGCAGAGTGTTCGACATCCGGTTGTTGCGGTAGCGCCCGGCATCGGTCCGTGCGAATACGCCGTGCGCGGCCAGCGAGCGCAGCAGCCGATGTATTGCGTCCGCATCGACCCCGACCGTCCGCGCCACCTGCTCCGGCGTTCGCGGCCCCTCGGAAAGCGCCCCGGCGATATCCAACTCCGCTGCGGCATACATCATTTGCGCGAACCAGGCCCCATCCAATGCCTCAAGCACCGCGACCTGCGCCGGTACGACCCGCCGCACCGCCGACAATGCCCCCGCCCGCACACCGTTCACGACCCTGGCGACCCACACCGGCGGCGTACGCACTATCGAAACCTCCTCGCGCAGCGGCAATTCCGGCTGCGGCCCCATGGTCGCACGCCCGTCCGACCAGTTTTCGGCGCATTCGCGGAAATAATCGGTTCGCGGCGAGTATCGATAGGGGATCAACCTTTGGGTTCCCGCGCTCGCGGTGAGACCGTTAAACTGCTGATCTAGTCCCTATCGCAGGGAGGTGGTGCCATGCCCGTCCGCCGAAGTGCGCTGGTAGTGGCGGTTCTGTGTGCCGCGTCGGTGCTGGGTGCGCCGCTGGGGCGGGCGCAGTCGCCGGACGAAGGGGGCTGTCGGCAGGGTAGCTTGATGACCGGTCGTCTGGTTCCCGGGTCCGGGAGTGCGGGGCAGAGTATTCAGCGCACGGCCAGCCTGTGGGGGTGTGTCAGTTCGCTGCTGCCGGGTGTGAACGCCGGGCAGTTCACGGTGACCATTCCGTGGAATGCGCCCGGTGCTACCAGTGCGGCACGGTTTGCGTGGTCGGATGGGAGTGTGAGTACCGGAATCGGGTACGGCAATGGGTTGTGGTTGATTACCGGTGGTCCGGGGCGCGGGCATGGGATTCAGGTGAATGTTGCCGATACCTGGGATGGTTGGTATTACAGCTATGCCGATGTCGCTGTTACGTCGGTGGATTTCGTGTCGTGATCGGCTGATTCAGCTCTGCCGGGTTTGTTCGTCGTAGAAGATGCCCAGGCGGTCGATGCGCCACAGTTGGCCGTAGACGATGAGGGCCGCGCCGGATACCGTCGGCCAGATCTCGAGGGCGATGAGACCCCAGAGCAGCAGGGCGGCACCGGCCAGGCCGCCCGCGAGCCAAATGCGTTGCACCACCGCGAAACCGGCGGGCATGCGGGAGCGGTCGCGCATCCAGAGGCGTTCGCCGTAGATGCCGCGGGACGACCAGGCGGTCGGCTTGTCGATCGGCGCGAACGCGTGCGGGTTCCACCACAGCCAGCCGATGACCAGGGCCAGCGGGAGCAGCGCCCACCAGCCGATCCAGGTGCGGCTCCAGATCGACACGATGATCAGCGGAATGGCGGCGAACCTGGTCCAGACGCTCCACGGGTTGGCGTGGCGCTTCCACGCCTGCTCGCTCATGCCCGCCATGCTTGCGTATTTGTCCAGCACATTCATCGGAGCATTCCTCTCGCCAAGGTACGGATGGTGGCCTCCAGCACCTGCTCGTAGGCGGGGCCGAAGCGGTCGCGGTGCATGACGAGCAGACCGACGGCGCGGATCACCTCGACGAGAATCTCCGGTGCGATGTCGTCGACGAATACCCCGTCGCGCTGACCCGCGGCCAGGTAGTCCAGCAGCGGCGTCACCAGTTGCGGGGTGACGCGCGCGATCTGCTCGGGGCCGACGCGGCGGGTGACCGCGTCGAGCTCCTCCGGGCGGGTGAGCAGCCGCCGATACAGCGGGTCGCTGACCAGCACATCGGTAATGGCGCGCATGACCGCGATCAGGTTCTCCTCACCGGCCGGATGGGCCAGCGCGGCGGAGACATCCGCGGCGACCTGCGGCGCCCGCCGGAGCATGACCTCCAGATAGAGCGACTCCTTCGACTCGAAGAAGGCGTAGAAGCTGCCCTTGCCGATCCCCGCGGGACCGACCAGCTCGTCCAGCGAGGTCTTCTTCAAACCCTGTGTGGTGAACAGCTTTTCGGCCGTATCGAGCAGAACGCGCCCGATGCGGTCCTTCTCTTCGGCTGTGAAGGCTATCGCCATAGCTATGACTCCTTTGGTCATCTGGTCATAGGCTAGCAGCGGGCCGGGATTCGGCGCCAGCGGATTCGCGGACCCGGTGCCACGACCGGACGTTTCGCCCCTGCACCATAGAGGGATGGACGATCATGGGAGCCCCGTGCTGTATGCGATCGTGACCGGTTCGCCCGTGGCTCGAGATGTTGCGACGCTTGTGGATCTGGCGCACGAGGACGGGTGGGAGGTGTGCGTGGTGGCTTCGCCGGAGGGGCTGCGGTTCATCGATGCGGAGATGTTGGAGAACCTGACCGGGTTTCCGGTGCGGAGCAGGTACAAGGAGCCGGGGGCGCCGGATGCGTTGCCGCCTGCCGACGGGATGATCGTCGCGCCCATCACGTCGAATTCGATGGCCAAGTGGGCGGCGGGCATCGCCGACACCCTGCCGCTCGGATTACTGGTGGAGGCGGTCGGATTGGGGTTACCCGTGGTGGCGGCGCCGTTCGCGAACCGGGCGCTGATGAGCTTTCCGCCGATTCGCGACGCCGCGCGCAAGCTGTCGGAGTGGGGGGTCACCATGCTGACCGAGGACCCGCCGCACGAGCCGCGCACCGGCGGCAGCCACGCCGCCCGCTTCCCGTGGGAACAAGCCTGGCGAGCGCTGCTGGATCACCCGAATCTGGCACTGCCGCAGGGGTAGTCGCTGCGATGCCCCGGCCAAAAGCATGCCGGGGCAAGACATCAGTTGTGGCGCGCCAGGGCAAGACGACAATTGGGGGCACGCCGGGACAAGACGACAGTTGTGGCGCACCGGGCAAGACGACAATTGGGGGCACGCCGGGACAAGGCGACAGGTGGGGCGCGCCCGGGGCAGGACGACAGTTGGGGGCGCGCCGGGGCAAGGGGTCAGTTGCGTCGCATTTCCCAGAACTCGTTGTCTCCCACCGCTGCTGGTTGCAGGTAGGTGCCGACGCGGCGGAAACCGGCGCGTTCGTATACGCGGATGGCTCGCTCGTTCCAGCCGAAGACGAACAGTCGGAAATAGCTCGGCTGGAAGGTGTTTCGTGCGAAGGCCAGCCCGGCCTGTACGAAGGACAGGCCGACGCCGCGGCCGGTCACCTCCGGGCGCATGCCCAGCCCGACGGCGACCTCGCCGTCGGGACCGTACAGCGCCGGTTCGGGGCTGCCCCACGGCAGTGCCGCGGTGCCGAAGGCCAGGAATCCGGTGAGATCACCGGCCGGATCGCGGACCGCGTAGTGCGGGCTGCGCGGATCCAGGAGCTCGTCCTCCACGGAATCGTCGTCCATGTCGTAGATCTCGTACGGGGGCTCGTAGTGCCAGGCGAGAATGGCATGCGCATCTCGCGGGGTCATCTCCGCCACCGTGAACGACACGGGGTTTCCCGAATACACAGGCATCCACACACGCTAGCGCAGGCCCGGTTCGCTCCCGTCCGCCGGTCCGGAGTAACGGCGACGGAACGGACGGGCCGCCCCGGAACATCGGGGAGAAGCCCGAATTCGGGCCGGGGGCATCGCGTGCGTGTAGGCTGGAATTCCAGCGGGCGATACTATACGGGGGCCGGTGAATTCCGCGTATTCATGGACCGGAAGATCTTCTGCCCCAGGGCATTGCCCGACGTCATCCGATTGTGGGGTAGAAGCGATGAGCAATGATCCGGTTTCCGGCGGCGGCGCCCCGGCGGCGAGCAACGGCGGCGATCAGCCGTTCTTCGATCCGGTGGTGTACGGCAACGGACCCGACGACAATGTCACCGACGTCACCGAAACCGCGGCGATCACGCATCATTCGATCACGGTCGGCGGCAGGCAGATCGCCTACACGGTCACCGCCGGGCACCTGGTCACCGTCGATCCCAGCAGCTCACAGCCGAACGCGAAGATGTTCTACGTCGCGTTCACCGAGGACGGCCAGGCCGAGGAGACCCGGCCGGTCACCTTCTTCTACAACGGCGGACCGGGCTCCTCGTCGGTGTTCCTGCTGCTCGGTTCGTTCGCGCCGCGGCGCATCAAGACGAATATGCCCGATTTCACGCCACCGGCCCCCTACACCCTCGAGGACAATCCGGACAGTCTGATCGACAAAAGCGATCTGGTGTTCATCAATCCGGTAGGAACCGGTTACTCGGCGGCCGTTGCGCCGCACAAGAACCGCGAGTTCTGGGGCACCGATCAGGACGCGGAATCCATCAAGGACTTCATCAAGCGCTATCTGACGAAGAACAACCGTTGGAACTCCCCGAAATTTCTGTTCGGAGAATCCTATGGCACGGCCCGCAGTTGTGTGCTCGCCTATCGGCTGCACGAGGACGGCGTCGACCTCAACGGCATCACGCTGCTGTCGTCGATCCTCGATTACGCGCAGTCCGGCAACCCGATCGGCATCCTGCCCACCGCGGCCGCCGACGCCTGGTACCACCAGCGCCTGGGCATCACTGCCCCGCCGCCGGATCTGGGCGCGTTCGTGACCGAGGTGGAGCAGTTCGCCAGCGGGCCGTATGCCGCTGCGCTGCAAGCGTTTCCGAAGCCCGACCCGGCCACGGTCGACAAGCTGTCGGCCTACACCGGCATCGATAAGACGGTCCTCACGTCGTGGAGCCTGGTGCTGGGCTACCCGTTCCTCACCGCGCTGCTGGCGGACAAGAGCCTGGCGCTGGGCGCCTACGACGGCCGCGTCACCGGTATCGACTCCGGCATCGCGGGCAAGGTCGACCCGAACTCCGGCGGCAACGATCCGACCATGGCGGCCGTGTCCGGCGTCTACACCACGATGTGGAACCTGTACCTGAACGAGCAGCTGAAGTACACCTCGAACTCGTCCTACATCGACCTCAACGACCAGGTGTTCCTGAACTGGGACTACAGCCACGTCGACCCGACCGGCACCAAGCAGTCGCCCACCGCGCTGTACACGGCGGCGGACCTGGCCGCGGTGATGGCGATCAATGTGGATCTGAAGGTGTTGTCGGCCAACGGATATTTCGATTTCGTCACCCCCTGCTACCAGACGGTGCTGGACCTGCAGCACATGCCGCTGCAGGATCAGACGGTGCGGCAGAACCTGGAGACCCGCTTCTACCACTCCGGGCACATGATCTATCTGGACGGCAATTCCCGCACCGCCCTGAAAAAGGACCTGTCCTGGCTGTACGACACGGTGGTGGGCAATCGGGAGGCGATGGCCCGGGTGCGCGAGCTGCAACAGTCCGCGCGGTAGTCGGGGAGGCGGCCGCGGAAGCCGTTGTCAGCCCAGGGCTTTCACGGCCGCGGCGGCCGCCTTGGCGATCAGCGCATTGTCGTAGGAGGCGTCCTTGTCCGGACGAGTCGTGAACACCACCAGGACGATCGGGGCGGCGTTCGGCGGCCACAGCACGGCGACATCGTTGCGGCTGCCGTAGGAGGCCAGGCCGGTCTTGTCGCCGACCACCCATCCGGCGGGGACGCCCGCGCGAATGAGTTCCGCGCCGGTCGTGTTGGCGCGCAACATGTCCGTCAGCAGCGCCCGCGCGGGATCGGCCAGGGCCTGGCCGAGGACGTACCGGCGCAGATCGGCGGCGAAGGCCGTCGGGGTACTGGTGTCGCGGGGGTCGCCGGGGGTGGCCTCGTTGAGATCGGGTTCGGTCCGATCCACCTGGGTCACGGTGTCGCCGAGGTCGCGCAGGTTCTGTTGCAGGCCCTTGGGGCCGCCGAGCTTGGCGAACAGCAGGTTGGCGGCGGTGTTGTCGCTGTAGCGGACGGCCGCGTCCACGGCCTCGCGCAGCGTCATGCCGTCGTCCACGTGCTTCTCGGTGACCGGCGAGCCGGAGACCAGATCGGCGCGGGAGTAGGTGAGCCGCTCGTCCAGCGCGCCCGGGGGCAGCGAGCGCAGGATCGCCCCCGCCGCCAGCGATTTCACCGTCGACGCGTAGGGGAACCGCTCGTCGGCGCGGTGCGCCACGATGCGGCCGGAGCCGGTGTCGAGCGCGTACACGCCCAGGCGCGCGTCGTATTCGGTTTCCAGGCTTGCGAATTCGGCCTCCGCCCCGGCGGGGGCCGGAGCGGCGCTGGTCACCGGTGCGGTCGCGGGCGAGGGTTTGTCGCTCCCGCACGCTGTCAGCGCGGTGAGCGCGGCCGCGAGTGCGAGCGCGAGGCCGCAGCGCCGAGCCGAATGCGGCAAGAAGGGTCGGTCCAGCACGGAGTGAACAGCGGTGTTGATCATCGATGCCTAATCGTCGCAGGGCTGGTTCTCGGTTCGACGACCCGATCGGGCCGTCGAGCGATCGAAGCCTTGCATTCGTCCACCTATGCCGTCCAAGACGAGAATGCGGGGAACCATGCCGAATCGGCATAGCGGCTTCGCCTACACTCTCCAGCCGTGGATGTGGTAGCCGCGTGCCGGGCCTTCGTCGCGGTCGGCGGGCAGGGCAGTTTCACGGCCGGGGCCGCGGCGGCGGAGATTCCGCAGTCGGTGGCCAGTCGGCGGATCGCGGCGCTGGAGCGGCATTTCGGCGCGCGGCTGTTCACGCGGTCGGCGCGCAGCGCCACCCTGACACCGTTCGGCCGGGAGATGCTGCCGACGGCCCGGCGGCTGGTCGAGCTCGCCGAGGCCATGGACCACGATGCCGAGCGCGCCAAGCTGCGGCCGTTCCGGGTGGCGGTGCCCGCGAACTGCCCCGCGCGGCTGCTGGCCCGGCTGGTGGCCGACGGGCGGCGGCACGGGCTGACCATCGATCCGCATCCGGCCGCCCCCGCCGAACGGGCGGCGCTGGCGCGCACGCAGGAGGTGCGGGCGGCGCTGGTCGCGACCCCGCCCGAGGATGCCGCGTGGCGAATCCCGTTGGGCGTGGCCGACGGTGCCGGGCCGCACGCGTCGGCGCTGTATCTGGCCACCCTGCGGCCGGGCCGCGCGGACCGCGACACCCGCCGACGGCGCGTGTGGATCCAGCCCGAGGACGATGTGCCCCACATTCGCGACCCGCTCACCCGGCTGCGCGATGCGCTGGGGCTGCAACCGGGGCAGGTGGTGGTGGCCGCCTCGCCCGTCGCGGCCATGGCCGAGGTGCTGGACTCCGCCGATCTGCTGCTGTGCGCGCCGGGCGAGGCCCGGGAGCTGGGCCTGCACTGGCGGCCGATCGGGGAGCTGGATCCGGCCCGCGGCTACGACATCGCCGCCGGGCAGCGGGAGGACGCCGGGCGGCTGCGGGAGCTGCCGGAGGAGATCATCGGCCGGTGCCTGGGCGCGCCCGGCCCGGCACGCGAGGGAGGATCGGACCGGTGGGCATGACAACCGCGCTGCGCGCGGCCCGGGAGGCGTTGGCGGAGGCCGGTTTACGGGGCTCGTTCCTGGTCCGCGATCTGGACTCCGGCGACGAACTCGGCATCGACGCCGACCGGGACTATCCGATCGCCTCGCTGGCCAAGGTGCCGCTCGCGGTCTCCACCCTGGAGCGGGTGGCCCGCGGCGAACTCGACGCGGCCACGCCGATCGTGGTGCCGCCGGGCCGCAGCGTCACGCCGGGGCCGACCGGGGTGAGCAAGTTCCGGTATCCGGCCACCATCGCGCTGGGCGATCTGGTCTATCTGGCCACCACCATCAGCGACAATGCCGCGGCCGACGCCTTGTTCGAGCTGACCCCGCCCGCGGCGGTGACCGCCGAGCTGCGGCGGCTGGGTTTCGACGACATCACGGTGCGCCACCTCATGCGCGACCTCGCCGACACACCTGTCGAATGGCACGGGCCCGAGCGGGTGTATCTGGCGCACGCGCTGGCCATCGAGGCCGCGACCTCGGGGCGCGGGCATCCGGTGCCGCAGCTCGATGTCGGCCGGGCCAGCGTCGCCTCGGCGCGGTCGCTGGTGGAGCTGCTGCACGGGCTGTGGCGGCCGGTCACCATCGCGCCGGAGGTTGCGGCGCGGGTGCGGGAACTCATGGGCGACAACCTGATTCGGCAGCGGCTGACGCCCGATTTCAGTTCGGACGCGTCCCGCTGGTCGTCGAAGACCGGCACGCTGCTGAATCTGCGGCACGAGATCGGCGTGGTCGAGCACGCCGACGGCCAGGCGCTCGCGGTGGCCGCGCTCACCGAATCGCGGGTCGCGGCGGCGACGCAGCCGGACGCGGAGGCGAGCATGGCGAAGGTGGCCCGGATTCTGCACGACGAGCTGCGGATCTCGCGGTACTGACGGGCGCGGCCGCTCCTCGCCTGGACAGCTCACCGAACCCTGTTACTATCTGCGTACACAGATAGTAGTTCTGTTCGTTCGCCGCGCCTGCGGCACGAGACCGAGGGGACTGGTCGGCTATGCACGCTTCGATTCGAGCGGGTTTGCTCGCGGCGGGCGCGGTAATGTCCGCGACCCTGGTTCCGGTGGCCGCGCACGCGGATCCACCCCCGGCCTACGGGGAGATCACCGTGACGCCGCTGTTCTCGACGACGGTGGGCGACAAGCAGATTCGGCTGCTGGACATCTCCATGCCGCCGGGGAAGTCGACGGGCTGGCACTATCACGACGGCCCGATCTACGGGTTCGTGCGCGGCGGCACGCTGCACCACTACAACTCGACCTGCGCGAGCGACGGGGTGTACGGCCCCGGGGGCGTCATCAGCGAGGCGAGCGGAAAAGGGTACGTGCACATCGGGGTCAACGAGGGCACCGAGCCGGTGCTGCTGACCGCGCTGTACACGCTCCCGCTCGACGCTCCCCTGGCCGAGCCCGCGCCGTCACCGGGCTGCCCGGGACTGCCCTGACCCGTCGGGCAGGCTCACTCGGTCGGCCGTGCGGCCGCGCGCATGCGGTTGCCGCTGATCCAGGTGGCGTGGAAGCCCAGGGGGACTCGGGCGGGGATGCCGAGGCGGCAGATCGGGCCCGGGGTCAGGTCGGCGGCGTTGTAGATCCAGAGTTCGGCGAGGCCGGTGTGGCTGTTGTGGGCGAACATGGTCAGCCAGGCGTCGTCGTCGGCGGTGGCGTTCGGGCGTGGGACCACGGCGAGTTCGCTGCCGAAGAGGCCGTCGCCGAAGGGGCGGGTCTGTTTCGCGCCGGTGCGGATGTCGTATTTGACGATGGCGTCGAAAAGCATTGTGCGGTCTACGGATAACCGCATGTGATAGGACCAGCGGCCGCGGCGGCCGGTGCCGCGCTGGTCGATGGCCGGGAATTCGGTGTTGACGTCGTCGAGGGGTTCTTCCCTGGTGGCACCGGTGCGCAGGTCGAAGCGGTACCGGTACAGCGTTGCCTCCGGACGCAGGTAGGCCAGCAGTTGCGCCAGGGGGTGGGTGCGGTCGGAGGCCGGGCTCGGGCGGGCGACCCGGCAGGCCACCAGGACGATCTCGTCGCCCTCCTCCCAGGCGTTGACCGTGTGGTAGATGTAGCCCGGCCGCGCCTCGAACCAGCGCGCCTCGCCGCCGCGGCCGTAGCGCGGGAGAATCGCGAAGCGGCTGGGCAATTCGCGATCGAAGAACAGCTTGAACCGCCCGGCCGCCGCGGCGCGCGGATCGTTGTACAGCGGCAGATCCATGAGGATGGAGTAGTTCTCGGTGATCGCCATGTCGTGCGGCAGCCGCGGGCCCGGCAGGTCGAGACCGGTGTAGTGGGTGACCGCGCCGGAAGGGTCGGCCACGCCGTAGCGCAGGTAGGGGGTGTGGATGCCGTAGTCGAAGAAGATCAGTTCCTCGGTGTGCTCGTCCACCTTCGCGTGCGCGGACACCTCGCCCGGCAGGGTGCCGCCGAAGGAGTCGGCCCCCCGTGTTTCCAGCGAGATCGGGTCCAGCGCATAGGGTTTCCCGGCGCGGTACCACAGGGCCAGCAGGTTGCCGTGGTGGAACACCACATCGGTGTTGGCGGAGTTGCGTTCGCGGCGGTCGCCGGGCGGGTTGGCGTCCCAGGGTTCGATCACCCCGCGCCACAGCGCCGTGCCCGCCGCCCGCTCGGCCTCGAATTCCGTTGTGCGCACGTACCGATTGCGATAGGTGGCGCGGCCGCCGTCGAAGTGGACCGCGTGCAGCATGCCGTCGCCGTCGAACCAGTGGTAGCGACCCAGCGGGGCGAACTGCGGGTTGGGACCGTTGCGCACGTAGACGCCGTCGAGGTCGGCCGGGAGTTCCCCGGACAGCACGGGGAGGTCGGTGGCGGTGACCTCGTCGGCGCACGGCGCGTACGGGCCCTCCAGGTACGGGTTGGTGAGCGCCTCGGCCGCCGGGGCGACGAGTTCTTCCCTCAGTGTCACGATGCGCCTCCCCGAGAGTGTGCGGGCACCGGCCCGCGGGCGGAACTACACTTAGTGAAGTGATACGCGCCGCACGGTGGCGTGTCAAGCGCTCGGCCGCCGCCCCGGCTCGGCGGTCGGTAGCCGCGAAATCGCTTCGAAGCGAACGGCTGTGCGCTCGAGGGTGGTATCGCACCCCCGGCAGCGCAGGGCCGGAGTGAGCGCCGCCCCGCAGTCGCGGTGCCGGATGCGCAGGCCCGATTCGGGCCCGTCGGGGTGGGCGCGCTCCGCCCACGCGAGCAGAAAAGCGAAGACGCCGAACAACGCTCGCCCGCGCGGGGTGAGCCGGTACTCGCGGCCCGGCCCATCCGCGCGGTACAGAATTCCGGCGGCGCACAGCCGGGACAGTCGCTCGGTCAGCGTGGTCGGCGAAATATGCAGTGCCGCACGGAATTCGCCGAAGCGCCGGACGCCCGCGAGGGCGAGCCCGGTGACCACGGCGCTCCAGCGGTCGCCGATCGCCTCCATGATCTCGCCGAAGCCGCCGCCGCTGCGCGCCGGGGTGGGCGAGCGCCGCCGCCCGGAGGTCAAGCGCCACAGCGTATCCGGCGCGAGTTCCACCGCGGTGTCGCGGGTGGTCACGGTGCGCCCGCAGCCCCGGCACCCGAGCGTCGGCGGACCGCGGTGGCCGCAGCCCGGGTGTACGAGTTCGGGCAGCAGCGCGCCCTCGGTGGTCCACTCGCGCTGCCATGCCCACACGCAGACCAGGATCTCCCAGGTGGCCAGGCCGAGCTCGGTCAGCCGGTACTCGAACCGCTCGCCCGTGCCGGATTGCGGTGTGCGCGTGAGCACTCCGGCGTCGACGAGGGCGGTCAGCCGGGCACTGAGCACCGCCGGGGGCGCACCGGTGTGCGCGCTCCACTGGCCGAAGCGCCGGGCGTGATCGGCGAAGGCGTGCCGCAGGATGGTCAGCGTGAGCCGGTCGCCGAGCAGGTCGAACGTCGCCGCGACCGGGTTGAGCGCGGCGCGTGCGTCATCGTCGACCGGCGGCACGGGAACACACTACTACATCAACTGTATTAACTCAGCGGCCCTCGCTCGGGGCCGTCACCAGCACGTAGAACCGCGCCGCGCCGTAGACGCTGTGGTCGGATTCGCTGGTGGTGATGAGATCGAACGCGTAGACGTCGCCGGGCTTCTCGTTGTCGTAGGGCGCCACGGTGACCACGACATCGCGCTGCTGCCCGGGCCGCAGGACAACGCCGAGTTCGTGGCCGGGGTCGCCGTTGTCGTCGATGGTGACGGCGTCGAAGGGGGTGTCCTCGGGCGGGCAATGATGGTCGGGCAGACCGGCTTTCGCCGCCAGCGTGACCAGATTCGCGGCGCCCTGCTGCAACACGAGCTGTTTCAGCGCCACCTCCGCCTCCAGCGGGCAGCGATCGGTGCGCGGCACCCCGACCATGACGGCGCGGGTGGCCGTGGTCCCGGCCGGGCGCGCAATGATGTTGAGGTTGCGCTGTCCCTGGCGGCGATCGCAGTAGGGCTGGATGTAGGTGCCGAGGAACGCGTCGCCGTCACCCGGGGTGCCGCTGCCCTCCTCGCCGGGGGTCGCCTGGGCGTACACATTGAGGATCAGGCAGACGTGACCGCCGTTGCGCGCGAGCTGTTTCGCATTGGGCTGCCAGGTCTCCTTCGACACCAGCACGGCCATATTCGCCGGGTTGTCGGGGTTGGCCGGGTCCTGGGGCTTCACCTCGGACGCGCTCATGCTGAAGTCGGTCTTGAACGAGATCTGTGGATTCCGCTGCGGATCGAACGGCTGATCGGGGTCCGCCAGGATGGCGAAATCGGGCCCGGGTCCGGCCGCGTTCAGGCTCGACACCCAGCCCTGCATGGTCAGCCGCTTCAACGTCACCGTGCCCGAATTGCGCAGCCGTGCAACGAGTTTGTACTCGGTGTCGGTGCCGACCTGTTCGACGGTGAGGTCCTTGCCGTCCCAGTGCGCCGGGTCCTGCCAGGCGGTCACCTCGCCGACCGGCACGAGACGGATATTCGGGCTCACCCAGAAGGCGAAGGTGTAATTGCCCTGGGCGTCCTTGGGAATCGGGCGATCGCCGGTGTCGGTGGCCGCCGGGGCCAGGCCGACGATCAGTCCCTTGGTGGTGCCGCTGGTTGCCGCGCAGTCCATGATTTCCTCGTTTCTCTCGAAATGTCGAATCACGCGGCCTTGCAGGCGATCTGCAGGCCGGTGATGGTGATGCTGTCGGTGGTGGTCCGGCTCGCGCCCTCGGCGACGAGGAAATACGACGACGCCGGGTCGATGGAGTTGGGGTTGGCGGGCTGGGTGACCGTGAACGGCGCGGTGGACGCGGTGCCCGTGATGTCCACCTCCGCAATGGTTTTCGCGGTGCCGTGGGTGTCGCGGGCGACCAGCTGCACGGTCAGCTGACCGGTCCCGACATTGGTGCCGCTGACGGTCAGCGACGAGACGACACCGGCGGCGGGCAGCGCCACCTGCACCGCGCCGATCGCGTCCGAGGAGGCGGCGAGCTTGCGGGCGATGCCGACGGTGCTGAGGTCCCACGGATTCCCGGCGGTCGAGACGAACAGCGGCGACACGGTGATCACCCGGTCGCTGCCCGCGCCGGAGGCGAGCGAGTTCAGGGCCGCGGTGACCTTCAGGAACCGGTCGTGCAGGGTGTCCAGATCGGCCTCCAGCGCCTGGAATCGGACGTTGAAGCCGTTGTCGCCACCGGCGGTGACCCGGTCCACATTGTCGGTCCAGGGCAGATGCTTGAAGGTGCGGGTGAATTCGATGTCGAAGGCCATGGTCAGTCCAATCTGTCGGGCCGCGTGCGGTGCTGCCCCCGCAGGCGGTAGGTGGGGTAGGTGTAGGCGGGGAACGAATCCAGTTGCCCGACGGCCAGTTCCAGCACGTGCGCGCGGATGACCGTGGTGTCGAATTCCACGCCGATCGGGTGGAGTTCGTTGAGCACGTTCATGATTCGCTCGTATTGGTCGCGGCGGATCACCACCTTCGTGCCCGCCTTCTCCCGGTCGAGAAGCTGCTGCGCCAGCCCCACCCGGACGGTGTAGGGCGGGTTGCCGCCGTCGGTGATCGGGGCGCGGGCGCGCACCTGGATCGCGCCCGCGTGGTCGGCGAGCAGGGTGGTGCGCTCCCCCGTGGATCCGTCGAGGCGGGCGGCCGCGTCGTCGGCGGTCGCGACCGACCACTCCACGCGCCGTCCGCCCGCCGGACTCGCCTGCGGCGACAACGAGAATGCGGTCGCGCTGCCCTCCTCGACATCGCGCGGGCCGAGGATTTCCAGGTGCTCGCCCGCGCGCTGCGCCACCCGGATCACGCTGCCGGTGTTCTCCACGTAGTCGAATCCGGCCCCGTGCGCCATGACACCCAGCGTCGCCAGCGTGATCGACGCGTCGCCGGGCATGAGCGTGAGCGCCCGGCCGACGGCATCGAGCCCGCTGCCGGTGGGGGTCCAGCCCGACGCCAGGGTGATCGGTTTCCCGGCGATGGCGAGCAGCCGCCCGAGGCGGTCGGCGACATTCGCCTGCATCCGATTCGACCCGGGCACAGCGACATTCAGCAGCGGGTCGGTGACGGTGACCAGGTAGTCGGCCGCGTACGCGCCGTCGGCCGGGCTGCCCGCGATCGATTCGTCGACGCCCTGGGTGCCGTCCGCGCCGATCGTGTGGCTGGCCGGGAGGGTCTGCGGGCCGATGGTGAATCGTCGTGTGGCCGAATAGGTTCGGCCGCCGAGCCGGATCTCCAGCGCCACGGTCACCTCGCCGGGCGCCAGGGGATGAATATTGGTCACGTTGGCGACGACGGTGCCGAGCAGTTCCGCCCGTCCGGGCCCGGCCTGCAGCAGCGACCACCGCTGCTGCGCCTCGTGCGGCGGCAGCGGCTGGATGCCGAGCGGGGTCGTCGGGTTGCCCGCGCCGAGGTCGGTGCCGAACCAGCCGGTGCCGCCGGTGATCTCGACGACCGAGGTGTCGGCGATCGACAGGTACACGTCGTCGGTGGCGGCCCGGTGCCGCACCCAGGAGAACCCCGCGCGATGCGCGAGCGCGGCCAGCCGCGCGGCGGGCACGAACGGATGCCACACGATCAGGGCGCGGCCGACCGCCCGCAGATCCGGGGCCTTCGGGTCGTATCCCCCACTGACCCAGACGGGTTCGCTGTGGCCTTCCAGTTCCACCAGGACGGCGTGCAGCGCGTCCAGGGCGCGGGTCAGCGGCTGCCGCATGCGCGGATCGCCGACGGGGAAGTTCGCGGCCGGGCCGCTGTAGTAGGTCAGCCAGCGCGGGTCGAACGGGTCGTCGGCGAGGGTGCCGCAGACCTCGGCCTCGTCGATGCCGCGGCGGCCGAGCGCATCGATCGACTCGCCCGGCAGCAGTGTGGTCGGCCGGACGGTGAGGGTGTGCGAGCCGACCGGCGACTTCTCGTAGGCGTCGGAGACGGTGATCGGATCGACGACGCCGTCGATCAATCCGACGATCCCGTTGAGCGCGTCGGCGATCTCGGTGGGCGTGGGCAGGTTCCAGCGCCGGAACAGCATGAGCCGGGAGCGGTAGCTCTCGTCGTCCTCACCCAGCACCGGGCCGAAGGAGGTGAGCGCGGCGCGCGAGATCCGGATCTCGTCCAGCGTGCCGAAGAAGCTGCCGCTGAAGCCGCCGCCGGTGGTGTCGTCGAACCCGATGCGCAGCGGCGCGGCATTGGTGAGGGCGCCGAGCGCGGTCGAATCGCTCGCGCGCAGTTCACCGTTCACGTACAGCCGGGTCACGCCGCGGACGCGGTCGAGCACCGCCGCGACGTGGTGGAACCGGTCGGTGTCCAGCGACAGGTCCGCGAACAGCTCCACCCGGGTGGTCCCGTCCGAGACCAGTAGCCGCACATCGCGATCCAGGCCGCGGAAGTTGCCCAGGTGCAGGCCCCAGCCGGGCTTGGCCGGGTCGAGCATGTCGGTGTGCTTGGACAGGACCGCCCCGCGCCAGCCGCCCGGAGCGGGCCGCACGAAGCATTCCGCGGTGAGGCTCGCCGTCGCGGGCAGCGCGAAGTCGGCGTGATCGGGGACGGTGACCTCGGACTGGCCGTAGACGAAGCCCAGGCCCGACCCGAACCGCCCGTCGGCGCCGGTCACGGTGGTGGGCAGCCGGGTGCCGGGGTGTCCCGCGCCGGTGTAAAGGGTCATGGCGTCGGCGACGGTGACCGTGTCGGAGGTGTCCTCGCAGTGATACAGCGCGATCGTGTCCGCCGCGAAACCGTAAGGCAGCGGCGGGAATCGGGGAATGCTGAGGTCGGAGCCGAGGAGATCGAGCGACAGGCCGGTGGCCCGCTCGACGGTGTGCTGTGCGCGCACCCGCCCGTAGTGGTCCGCGAGCAGATCGCGGTCGCCGCCGAGCACCCACAGCAGGGCGGCCAGATCGCCGAGCAGCGCCGTGAAGCCGAACGAGCCCGCGGCGACGGGCGGCTGCTGCCCCTTCGGCCCCTGCACGGCAACGGTTTTCAGCACCGCCTTCGCCGCGTCCGCGCCGAGCGGAACCATCAGCGAGGTCCCGGCGATCGTGCCGCCGGGAACGGTGAATGTCACGGTGGCCGTGTCCGATTGCGGCGTGCGGTAGCCGACGGTCACGGCGGTGTCGCCGGGGATGTCCTCGAGCACGGTGAGGATATAGCGCGGGCGCGGGTCGGTGCCGAATCGTGCCAGGTGCTCGGCGAAGTCGTAGTCGGCGAACGCCGTGTGCGCGGACGGCTCGCCCCGGTATCGCAGCGGAAGCCGGTCCGCTCCCGCGGCGAACGGGACGGTGAGGTTGCCCGCCATGCGGTCGACGGCGGCCGGGTAGGGCGCGGTCATCGGGCCACCACCCACAGGTCGATCAGGCCGCTGTCCTGCCGGAACTGCGCGATCTCGGTGGCGGCCAGCGTGAGGTTCTCGCCGAATCCGGCCTCGATCGGCTCGGCCCCGAACAGCTCCGGCCCGAAGGTGATCCGGCCCAGCAGCGGCGGGAACCGGCGCAGCCGCAGGCCCTGCACGTCCACGACACCGGGCACCTCCACCAGCGCGCACAGCACCTGGGAGAACAGCACGTCGTTGCCGAGGCGCAGCGTGCCCAGGCTCTGCGACAGCCGGTCCAGCAGCGCGGCGCGCAGCGAGGTGGGGTCCTGGCCTCGTTCGATGACAACCGTTGCGCGCACACCGATCTCGATGTGGTCGGCCTCGACGATATTCGGGTAGATGCCGACCGGTCGCACCCGGTCCACCGCCGCGGCGACCTGTTCGAAGATCCCGGTGACCGGGCCGGTCGTGCGCCAGGGCCGGGCGAATTCGTGCGCGACCACGACGTCGAAGAAGTAGGGTTCGCCGAATTTCCGTAGCCCGCTGAAGGTTCGGTCGCCGAAGTCGAACTGCGCGAAGATGCTCTTGGTGACGTCCGGGCCGCCGAGCGCGTCGGCGAGCAGGACATCGACCACCCCGCGCACCTCGAGCACCGCCGCCCGCACGCTCTGCAGCGTCCACATATCGCGCGGGAAACCGAGTTGTCGTGCGCGGTAGGAGGTGTCGTCCTCGTAGGCGTCGCCGCCGGTGAACATGCCCGGGTTGGCCGCGGTCACCTGCACGGTGTTCGGGAAGTGCAGCTGATTCAGCAGATAGTCCGGGTCCACCCGACCCAGTTGCTGCGCAACGATATTCCCCTGCGGTCCGGCCACGAAGGCGCGGGCGAGCACCGTCGCGGTCGGCGCCTGCGCGGTGAGGGTCACCGGCGCGGTGAGGAAGAAGGCGTTGGGCGGCTGCGACTTGTCCAGCAGCACTGTGCCTTCCGGGAGCAGGTAGCTCCGGCCCGGCTGGCCGCCGGTGAGGGTGAGCTGGGCAATGCCCTGTGCGAACAGCAGATTGCGCGGCAGGCCGATGTCCTCGCCGAGCAGGTCGAGGTCGTCGCCGTCGGCGGTGGAGGCGAACCGGCTGTAGTAGACGTCCTCCAGCCGCTGCCACAGCATCGCATCCTCGTCGGCGCTGATCTGCAACAGCTTCGCCAGCACGCTGGTGGGGCTCAGGTCGATGTCGGGGCCGAAGGCGTCGCGGGCCCGCTGCTGGGCCGACGCCAGGATCTCGGCGAACCCCTTCAGCACGAAACCGTCCTTGGTCACGCCGAATTCGGTCATGGCCGGGCTCCTATCGTGGTGGTCAGCACCGCGGCGTCGCCGGTGGCGGTGATGATCGAGACGTCGACGGTCCACTGCCTGCGGTACGGATCGCGGGCGCTCACCCGGACGTCGCGGATGTCGCGCACCCGGGCGTCGCCGCCGAGGGTGCGAACGATGGTGAGCCGCACCAGATCCTGCGTCTGCTGGGCGCTGGCTGCGGTGGTGAACACCGAGCGGTAGTCCAGGCCGTAGCGGGTGTCGTAGCGGTCGCTGCCGAGCGGGGTCAGCACCAGCAGCCGCAGCGCCTGCGCCAGATTGGGCAGCCCGGAGGCTGACGCGAGATCGCCGCGCTCCCACACGAGATCGCCGCTGTCGAGCCGAATCCCGGTGCCGTTGCTCGCGGTCGTGGTCATCGTGGGCTCCCTCCTTATTTCGAGTCGAGAATGGTCTGGCCCGGGGCCAGGACGGTGAAGGCGCCGCCGTTGGCCGCGGTGGCGTCGGTCTGCGCCACGGCCGAGGCCAGCACCACGGGCTGCCCGCCGACCGTCAGCACGGTCGACACCCCGGCGGTGAACGGCAGCAGCTTCGTGCACGGTTTCGAGGGCGGCCCGACGGCGCACGCCAGCACCGCCCGCGCGAAATCCGCCACCACCAGCACCGGATTGCCGTCGACGGTCAGGGCGGCGGTGGCGGTGACGGTGATCGGCCCGTGCGGCGGGACCGGGCCGCAGCTCAGTCGCGCGCTCGCGACCAGAACCTTCGCCATCAGCCCACCTCCACCGCGGACGCCGCGAGCTTGATGGTCGTGGCGGTCAGCGTGATCTCGCCGCCGCGGATCGCGATCGAGGCCGAGCCGTTGCCGAATTCGAGATCCTTACCGTCGGTGGTGATCCGGACCGCGCCGTCGTCCGCGACGGTGATGGTGGTGCCCGCACCGTGCCGGATGGTCAGCGCCGCGGCGCTCGGCGGCGTGGGCCGCTCGCCGACCTCGGGCAGCAGTTGCGCGCCGAGGTGGATGTCGAGCCCGGCGGCCTGCACGACGCGGTACCCGGCGGCGTCGGTGAGATCGTTGACGCCCTTGCCGGACGGCCTGCCGTCGGATACCTCGGTCGGCAGGCACAGCCAGTAGTCGCCCGGTTCGTTGCGCGGCGGGCGGTGCCCGGCGTGCCGCGACCACACGAAGCCCGCCGCGATCGCATTGTCGACCTCGCCGCTGTCGTGCAGCAGCACCGCGCGCATGCCGGGGTAGACCGGAACCATCAAACCCGTTCGGTCCCAGGCGAACACGGAGGCGATCGGGCGGTCGTGCAGTTGCAGTCCGTCGTCGGTGCCGTCGTCGGCGGCGGAGGCGGGCGGCTGCGGGCGGCCGTAGTTCAGGGTGGCCCGGTGGCCGCCGGTCTCGCCGTCGCCGGATTCGGCGTAGGCGGCGATGTCGCCGATGTCGACGGCCGGGTGGTCGGTGAGGACGCCGCGGGTCAGCGCCTGCAAACCGTCGACCACGGCCTGCGGGCCCTGCACCGCGTCCGGGCGTTTCGCGGCGGCGGCGTCGAGCAGCGCGACCTCGCAGGTGTATCCGGCGCGCAGGCTGAACAGGTGCCGCACCGTCTCGAGGCGCAGATCGCGGCCGGTGTCGCCGTCGAGCACGACCGGCGCGCCGATCTGCAGCGCCGGATCGCCGAGCACGGTCAGCTCGTAGCGGGTGGTGGCGCCGGGCGCGGCTTGCAGATCGGGAGCGCCGCTGTCCCAGCGCTTCTTGCTCACCACATTGATCGCGGGATCGAAACGGACCGGCGGCAGCGGGTCGGATACGGTGCCGAGCACCGCCTTCCCGGCGCGCACGGCCAGCGGTGCGCCCGTGCGGGCGGCCAGCAGCCCCAGCGTGTTCAGCGCGGTGGTGTCGGCGAGGGTGAGGTCGGTGTCGGTCCCGGTCACGCCGTCGTGCAGGACCGGGACGGTGGTCGCGGCCTGCACGGCGGCGCAGATCTCGCCGACCTCGGTCCGCCCCGGCTTGTGGTAGGAAAACCGTTGCCGCAGTAGCTGATAGCCCGCGAATTCCGCTCCCTTGACGCGGGTAAGGAGACTGCCGTCGGCGGCCACCTCGGCGCGGACCTCGGTGACCGCGCCGCGCAGCACCGGCGAGCCGCCGGGCGCGGGCCGATCGAAATAGCCGAGCTCGATATCGACCAGCAGCGGGGTGTCCGTCCCGGCCCGGGAGCGGCACGCCTCGGCGAGCCCGCGGGCATCGTCGGCGGGCAGATCCCACAGCGTGATATCGAAGGTGGTGGCGTGCGGGCCGAGGACGGCCTGCGTGGTCACCGCGGCGTCGAGCAGCAGATCACCGGCCAGCGCGTCGTTGGACACCCGCAGCAGCGGCGCGGCGGGCGCGCCGGTGTGGAAGGCCAGGCGGTAGCGGATCACGAAGCCCATCGGGTGCGCACCCCTCCCGTCACGACCGAGCCGAACGCACCGGCCCCGTTCAGGTTTCGCGGATGCACCGCGAGTTCGGTGAATACCAGGCCCAGTTCGTGCGCGCCGTACTCGAGCGGCGGAACCAGCTTGCGGTGGAACAGGTTTCGAGTGCCGTTCGCGTGCTCGGCGGAGACATCCAGGACGAGGTACGCGCCGGGCCGCGGCAGTGTCAGGGGCTCGTCGCGCGCCAGCAGCGTCTCGTCGGTCACGGTCACGGAGAACGTCAGCACGTAGATGCGCTGCCCCAGGGCGATCCGCACGGCCTGCGGGAAGCCCTGGTCGGCGTCGATCGGGATGCGCAGGTACACAGATGTCATCGGTTGCCTCACAACGGGATCGACGGGACGGACGGCACCCCGGAGGGGACGGCGGGGCCGCCCGCCAGCGCGGTGCCCGCGGCCAGCGCCAGGTCGCCGAGCTCGCCCAGCAGCGCGGACAGGGTGCTGCGGGGGACGTGCTCGAGGGTGATCGAGACGTCGATCGCGTCCCGCTTCTGCGCGCTCTGGGTGAACCGCAGATCGGTGATCTGCATGTCCAGGCTGATGGTCAGCCCGCACACCACCGGGATGCCGGTGACCGCCAGCGCCGGCGCGGTGGCGGCCACCAGCAGCCGCGAGGTCAGCGCCAGCGCCTCCAGTTCCTTCTTCAGCAGCAGCCGATCCGGGCCCAGCAGCACGGCCTCGATCGCGATGCCCTGCCGGGTCGGCGCGATGGCCTGCGAGAACGGGCTGTCGGCGATGCGCTGGATCTGGTAGCCCTCGGTCATCACGATGTTCTGCACATACAGCAGGGGCACCGGGCCGATCAGTACCGGTTGCGCTGTCATCGATACGGCTCCTTCGGGACGGGGGGAAGGTCGGTGGGCGACACGATCAATTCCGCCGGGGGCGTGGGGAATCGGACGCGGCGGGCGGCGGCGAGATCGCGCGGGTCGAGCCAGCCCGCGGACACCCATTCGACGGCGGTATCCGGATCGACGGGGATGCCGCCGATTTCGAGCACCGTGTCGGTGCTGATGTAGCCGCCGACGTGCGGGGCCTCGACGGTGCGCGATATCAACCGGTTCTGGTTCTTCGACATCAGCGCCAAATGGGTGCCACCGGCCTTGTCGCTGGTCATGTGGCCCATCTCGGTGGCTTCGGGATGTTCGAGCCAGTCGGCGGCCCCGCCCTCGATGGTCCGCAGGCTTCCGCTCTCGTCCAACAGGAATCGCAGCGGATGCCCGGGGTCGGCGCGCAGCACGCGTTCCACGGCGGCGCGGAAGACCTGGGTGGAGCCGATGGTGCCGAGCGGGCCCAGGTCGGCCGCCGGGACGACGGGCCGCGGCGTGGAGGTACGCACGGACTTCTCGGCCTGCTCGGCGGCCCGCGACAGCCAGTCGGCGTCGTCGAAACCGGTGATGTCACCGGCATCCAGGCGCTCCAGCAGCTCGTAATACCGTTCGGGCCCGAGGGTCGCGCGTGCCTCGGCGACGCGGCGCAGGAAATGTTCGTAGCGGGCCGGATTGGTGCCGAAGACGCGGACGGTCGAGGAGAAGGTGCCGCCGCCCGCGTCGTAGACGAAGGCCAGCGCGCCCGGTGCCCGCGCGGCCCGGGCGAACGCCGCCGGGCCGAGATCGATGAGATGCTGCGGGGTCAGCCGAGCGGCGATCCGCAGCAGATCGGGCAGGGCGGTGTCGGGGATGCCGGTCAGCAGGGTGTGGACCGCGTCCGCGGACCAGCCCGGTGTGCCGGACACCAGGTCGAGCAGCCGGTGGGTTCCGTCGACCACATCCTCGGCCAATTCCGTTGCGGCTCCGCACTTCCGCTCCACCACGCGGGCGATGCGCAGGGCCCCGGTCAGCCGGTCGCCCGCCGCCCGCGCCTCGGGGCTACCGGCGACGAAACGCGCGAGCCGCGTCGACCGGCTCGGCGCCCGCCGCAGCAGCAGGGCGATGTCCTCGGTGTAGGAGCGCGGCAGCAGCGACAGCAGGCGGCTCGCCGCGCCCGCGTCGGCCAGGTCGGCCGCACCGGCCAGGGCCTCCAGCAGACGGGCCTGTGCGGCAACGGTTTCGGCGAGCCGCGCCTCCGGCAGGCCGGTGACGAAGGCCGCGAGGATCTCGAGCACCGCCACCAGCCGCAGGCGGTTCACGAGTTCGCCCGCGACCGATCCGGCGGCCATGCCGGGGAGCCCTTCCAGATGCCGCAGCCCGAGCAGGGCCGTGCGCCCGGCACTGCTCGCGGCCGACAGCAGCGCGTGCACCTGTGCCTGCGCTTCGGGGTCGGGGTCGATCGCAATGGGCGGCAGCCCGGGAATCGGCAGCGGCGCGACGCCGGTGGCGCGGGCCAGCAGCCGGTACAGATCCACGAGTTTCGTGACACCCGAACCGAGTTCGAAGGGCAGCAGCGGCAGGTCGCCCAGGCCGCTGACGGTGCCGCGCAGCCAGTCGTAGACGGTGCCGAGGAATTCCACGATATCCAGCGCCGCGAGCGGATGCTCCAGCTGATAGACCACCAGATCCAGCAGCTCGCGCGGAGTCGGCGGCGCCGGAGTCACCAGCGAGCCGACCGCGACGAGCAGGCGGAAGGTCGGCTTGTCGAATTGCGCGAACAGCCGGATCAGGGTGCCGTCGGCGGCCAGCGGCGCGAGCAGCGCGTCCAGCTCGGACGTGCCCGTGCACGACGCCACCAAGGCGACGATCGCGGAGTCGAGTTCGTCGCGGTCCACCCCGCCGAACGCGCGTTCGGCGACCCGCATCAGGGCGAGCAGATAGCGGCGGCGATCCGCCAGGCCGAAGGTGTGAAACAGCGAACGATCCAGGGCGAGAACGAGATGCGCGAGCTCGAGGTCGTCGGCCTGGCCCCCGGTGAGGCGTCCCACCGCCGCGCTCGCCCCTTCTTCGTCGAGCGCGACGGTGGAATCCGGTGCGGCGAGCCAGCGTTCGATATTCTCGCCCGCCCAGGCGGTCGGCGACGCCGCGGCGCCGACGCGATACAGGCGCAGCCCCTCGGCGGTGGAGACGAGCAGCGGCCGGGTCTCGGCATCGGTGACGAAGGTCGCGCCGCTCGCGGTTGTCGTGGCGGGGGTGCCGTAGCGGCCCGGCTCGTGGCTGATCGCCGGGACGAAGCCGCCGAAGTCGGTGGTATGCAAGGGGTTTGTGAGCGCGCGGACCACCAGCCGGTTCGGGTCGTCCGGCTTGCCGAGCACCGCGTAACCCCGTGCACCGAACAGGTACCGGCCCCACTGCACCGCGCGCACCGGGCTCGTGGTCTCGACCTCGAGGTATCCGCCCGCCTTGACCCACACCGGGAAGTCTCGGCTCAGGGAGAGCACGGGGACGACCGGGACCGGGCCGAAGCGCAGGATATCGCCCTGCTCCACGATCTCCCGCTGCCACAGCGTCTTTCGCGGCGCCGAGGGTACGGACCGCCGCTGCTCGCGCAGCGCGCGGTCGATTCCCGCGCGCACCGCCGCTTCGACGCCGCGCGGATTCTCCAGCGTCAGCGGGCCGGTGAAGGTCATCGAGATCGGCTGCGGCAGTGCGTCTTCGGCGTTCATCGGACCGCGCAGTTGCCGCCCCACCGCGCGGGCCGTCGAGTCGGTCAGCCGCGCCAGGTCCGCGGCGGAGGGCGTGCCGAGGATTCGCACCTTGATCGGGATCACGGCCGCCTGCCCGGAGGTCGGGAGGCGGTGGCGCGGGCGGATTTCCGGTGCCATGTCAGCCACGTCTGCGCAGCGCGGTGTGCAGCTGGTCGAAGACGTAGGCGGCGACCTGGCGCAGGTGGTCCTCCCCCAGCTCCCCGACCACCTCCACCTCGACCGGGAAGCGGTACAGCGGCTGCGGGGCGTCCGGCGTCTCGTTGTCGGGCTCGGTCATCGCTACTCGATCCCGGGTTGCAGGCACATGCAGGTGAAGGTTGCCTGCGGCACGCCGTCGATCACCACATTGCTCGGATTGGCGGAGGTGATGACGCACCGGCCGAACTTCAGGGCCTTGAACGACCAGTCGGTGCCGGTCCGCTCGGCCACCGCGATGTCGAATTCCCGACCGGCGACGGCGAGTTGGGTGAGTTCGGCGACCACGGTGGCGAACGCCTGCACGGTCATGGTGAAGGTGAACGTCTGCGGCTGGCGCACGTAGCCGAGGTTGTCGTCCTCGACGCTGTGCACCACCTGGTGCGGCACGGTGAAGGTGGGCGTGAATTGGGAGATCGGACTGATGACCGTGCGGCCCAGGCGAACTTCCAGGCGAGTATTCCAGCTTGGCATGATTTCGTCCTCGTCAGTTGAACTTCAGGTCGACGTTGATGCGGTGCATGGCACCGGCGTATTCGACGCTGACCAGGGCCTGCGCCCACCGGTTGGTGTGCGCGTCGTGCACGGCCTGGATCTGGGCGTCGGTGAGCGTCGACGGATCCGCGTCGAGCAGATTCAGGATCGGAATGGTGATGACGTAGCCGTCCAGCACGCCGTCTGCCACCAGCGGATTGAGCTCGGCCTCCATCGCCACCACCAGCGCCCGCAGCCCGGAGCGGCTGATGCGCAGATTGCCGATGGCGCCGATGAGGCGCGCCTTCAGTTTGAAGGTGACGTCGTCGATGGTGCGCTGCACGTCGATGTACTTGTACTTGCCCCGGTTCCCGGTGTAGCCCTCGCCGAGGTAGGTCCCGTTGCCGAGCAGTACCGGCGAGGTCAGCCAGATCACGCCGTTGCCCGCGGGCGGGCCGTCCTCGCCCTCGGCGCCGTTGATCGCATCGATCTGCGCATTGGTGAACGGCGCGCTGGCGATCGAAACCTGTTTGAGCACCATGGAAGTGCTCGGCGGATATCCGGCGATGGTGCCCGCGACCGCGCTGGCGGCGTCGGCGTCGCTCTGATGCGCCACGAACACCATGCGGTCGTCGGCCAGCGGTCCCGCCACCAGCGTCGGATCGGTGACGCCCTTGGCCAGCATGGCGACCCCCATGCGCTCCTTGCCGTCCCCGGCATTGGACACGGTATCGACATGGGTCTGTAGCGCGGCGATCGCGCCGCCCGCCTTCGCGGAGTCGGCGGTCAGCGGCGTATTGGCCAGGACCACGAACTGCACGTTCAGCGCCTCCGCGGCGGTCAGCGCATCGGCCAGTGCCGTACCGGTTTTGATGCCCCAGATCTGATTCGGGGCCGGATTCTGCTGCATGGCGAGGATCAGCGAATTCGACAGTGCCGAGAGCACCGGCGGCGGGGTGTTGTTCGGGCCGGGCGCGCTGAATTTCGCGGCCGCCTCGCCCGGCGTCGTGACTTCGACGGGCACATTGGGTGTGTTGGCGGTGGCGTCGCCGATGATCACGAGATTGCCGGTCGGTCGGACGGCGGGCGAGAAATTGTCCAGCGTGGTTTTCACCCGCACGTAATGGACAGGCATGCGGAACTCCTGAGGGAATCGATGGAATGGGACGTGGTGGTCACTGCTCGTGGTAGCGGGCCCGGAGTGTGGCGCGGAATGCCTCGATCTCCGTGCGCGACAGGGTGATTCGCGGCCTCGGCGCGGCCGGTTCCGGGGCGGGCTCGGCCGCCTCGGCGTCCGCCGGCGGCGTCGTCTCCTCTGCCATGGGGGTGCTCCTTACTCGGATGGGGCGGCCTCAGACGAAGACCGCGAGAACGTGCTGGCTCGCGAAGAACGCGGTGAGCTGGTCCTGGGTGAGGCCGCTGCCCGCGACCGCGGCGGCGGGGAAGACCACTGCGGGCGCGAGCGGCGCGACGACCTCGGCGAAGTCGGCGTCGGTGTGCTCGTCGACGACCGGGTCCAGCGCGGCCAGCGCCTGCCGCACGTCGCGCAGCGCGCCGGTCACGTCGATGGCGTCGCGGATCAGCACGGCGATGCGCACCGGCAGCCGCCGGGTGTTGGCGGGATCGGTGGGATCGAAGGCCGGGGCCGGTGTGAGCCGCACCTCCGCCAGCAGGTAGCGGAAGGCGCGCCGCAGGTCGTCCACGGTGGTGAGGTGACGGTCGCGCAGGAACGCGTCGAGGTCGAAATAGTGGAATTTCGCGCGGAATTCGTCCAGGGTGGCGAAGTCGCCGAGATCGCCGACTCGCAGCGACGCCAGCTCCCCCGGATCTATCTCGAGCACGACGGTGGCGGACAGGTCGGCGGTGATATCGATCCAGTGCGGCGCCGCGCCGTCGCTGCCGACCAGATCGACATCGGTCCGGATATGTCCCGGCATGGTCTGCGTCCAGTTCCCGGTGCGGCGCACGAGGGGAAACAGCGGACGAGCGCAGGCGGCGTCCAGCACGTCCACGGCCGTCACGTCGTGCACGGCCGCGTACGGCAGCTGGTACATCGCCGAGAGCAACGTCCGGATCCGGGTGCGCCCGGTATCGGACGCGGGGAAGACCAGATCGTGGATTCCCGCGGTCGTCGCCAGCCGCAGCAGCGTGGTGTCGACCAGTTGGCTCATGGGGTCGTGAGTCCCTCCTGTGTGGTGATGCCGCAGGCCGCGGCGAAGTCCTCGGGCGACAGGCCGTCGGCCGAATTCATGTCGCAATTCCCGAACGGCGGGCAGCCCTCCGGCAGGCCGCCGCCGTAGCCGTTTCCGTCGGTGTACTGGTGCGCGATCTGGCCGGGCAGCAGCGGATTCCGGCCGTAGCCCGCGCCGATCAGGCGCAGCCCGGCGGGCCGGTCGGGCCACATGCCGTACAGGTCACCGGAATTCGCGTAGCCGATGACCCGGCGCGCGTCGCCCAGCCAGCCGGCCAGGCTCCAGTAGGCGCGATTGATGCCGTCGGATTGATCGCCGCCCGGATTGCCCCCGGATTCCACGTCGATCATCGCGATCATGCGCGGGTGCGGGCCCCCGGCCGCGGTCACCATGTCGCGGTGGGTGTTCACGGTCTCGAGCCAGTTCGGCCGCCAGTAGAAATACACGATGAAACACGCCAGCCGTCCCGCGTCGGTCGCCTTGACGGCCCAGGCGTAATTGGCCGCGAAGTTCGAATCCTCGATGGTCCCGTCGTTGGACCGGAGGCTGAAGATCCGGTAGGGATACGAATCGTCCACCGCCGTCTGGTAGTACGAGACGTCGGCGAAGAGGCTGTCGACCATGCCAACTCCTTTCGCTCGGGCGCGATCGACATCAGTCTCGAGGCCGGGCATCTCACCGGCGTCTCACGGGGATTTCACGGTCGCCGGTTCCAGGAACCAGTCCCGGTGCCGCTGCCGGGCGGCGCCGGTCTCCCCGGCCGCCGCCAGCGCGGTCGCCGCGTACTCGCGGACCGTCTCCAGCAGGGCGAAGCGGCGGCCGTCGCCGTCGACGACCACGGTGACCATGCTGCGCCGCACGAGTTCGGCCAGCACCGGCGCGATATCGGCGGGGTGTAGCGGCTCGAACGCGGCCACCGCCTCGGCGGCCTCCAGCGCGAATCCGCCCGAGAACACCGAAATCCGGCGCAGCACGGCCCGTTCCGCGGCGTCGAGCAGGTCGTGACTCCAGTCCAGCGCCGCCCGCAGGCTGGCGTGCCGACCGCCGCGCGGGCCGACCAGCAGCCGCACCCGGGCGTCGATGCGCCGGGCGAGCTGGGCGACGGTGAGGATGCGGGTCAGGCCCGCGGCCAGTTCGATGCCCAGCGGCAGCCAGTCCACCGCCGCGCAGACGGTCACCATATCGGCGTGCTCGCTCGCGGTGAGCGGGCCCGCGGCGCGGGCCAGGAACAGGTCGATGCCCGCGGCGCGGTCCAGCGCGCCGATCTCGATCCGCTGTTCGCCGGGCGGGTCCAGGCCGCGCTGCGAGGTGACCAGGATGGCCGATTCCGTTGCCCACGAGAGTAATTCATCGACCTCGGCGCGGACCTCGGCGAGGATGTGCTCGGCGCCGTCGAGAATCAGCAGCGCGCCCCGCAGGGCGGTGGCCAGCGCCGCGATGTCGGAGGAGGCCGCCCCGGCGGCGACGGCGACGGCCGCCCGGACCGCGCCACCCGGCCGCAGCGAGCCCAGTTCCACCGGCACCACCCGCCGCCCCGCCGCGGCCACCCGCCATCCGACCTCCAGTGCCAGCCGCGACTTTCCGCTGCCCGTCGGCCCGACCAGGGTGACCAGGCCGGGCCCGGTCACCGCCGCGACCACCGCCGCCAGTTCCCGCTGCCTGCCGACGAAGAGGTCGGTCGGCCGCGGAAGCGTTGCGCGGCAATCGTTGTCGGGCCATTCGTCGCGCTCGTCGGCATCGGGTCGTGTCGGCGCGGTTACCGAAATACTCTGTGCCGCCTCGTGGTTCGGGGCGCGGAGCGAGGGATCGTGCTGGAGCATGCGGAGTTCGAGTGCGACCGTCTCGGGGGCGGGGTCGACGCCCAACTCGTCGGCCAGGGCGCGGCGGAGGCGGTGCAGGCGGGCCAGGGCGTCGGCCTGGCTGCCGGTGCGGTAGGCGGCCAGGGCGTGCAGCCGGGCCAGGGGCTCGTGCAGCGGATGCTCGCGGGCCAGCATCGAAAGATCGTTGGCCACTTCGCATTCCGCGCCCAGCCGCAGGGCGGCCTCGAATCCGGCGACGGCCAGGCCGAGCCGCCATTCCTCCAGTCGCACCGCCTCGGCGTGCGCGAACGGCACCGCGGCCAGATCTGCCAGGCCGGGACCGCGCCACAGCCGCAGCGCCTCGCCCGCCGCCGCCCGGACCTCGGCGTAGCGGTGCGCGCGCCGCGCCGCGTGCATGCGGTCGGCGGCGGCCTCGGCGGCGCGCAGATCGGCGACGACCACCTCGGTGTGGTAGCCCGCCGGGGAGCGCGAGACCATCGCGCCGTGCTCCCCCAGCGCCTGGCGCAGCCGCGAAATCAGCACGCGCAGACGGGGAATCGGCCGCAGCAGCTCCCCGTCGCCCCACAGCTCGACCGCCAGGCGGCCGTCCGGCACGGGCATGCCGCGGGCCAGTGCCAGCCGCACGAGCACCGCGCGCTCCAGCGTCCGCCCCACGCCGACATCCCACCGCCCGGCCCGGACCCGCACCGGTCCGAGCACATCCAGTTGCAGGGGACCGCCGTCGCTCCCGCCCCCACGCAGACCCGTTTCGCCCATCGCCCCCTCGCGATCTCTACGTCGATATCCACGACGATCTACGGATCCATCCCCGAGCGACTGCCGTACTCGCCGAGCCGAACTGCCGTCGACAGACACGAAGCGACCCGCCCCCCGGCGGATTCGCCCCCCGAGCATGCCCGCAGGACCGCCCGCGACGGAAGGCCCCGGTCCGCTGAGCAGACCGCAGCCTTGCGCGCGGCATTCTGGAGGACGGGGTGGAAGCACCGGCGCGAACGCTGTCCGCAGTGAGGGCTGCGGATCGCGCTCGTCGGCCGCGGATTCGCCCGGGGCGTCCTGGTTTTCGTGCGGGAACGGGGCCGGAGGTTGTTCTCGGCGCGAAAGCGCTACGCCCGCAACGGCTCTCGATACCGCTCGGGTTCCTGGTGCTGGACGCGGGCGATCACGTCACGATGACCGCCCCGGCGGCGCAGGCGTGGCTGGTCCATCTCACCCGCGCGAGCGCTGATCCGTCCGGTCAGAACCCGCGCCGCTCCCGGGGCACCAGCAGCGCCAGCAGGGCGACGACCAGTCCTCCGCCGAACAGGTACAGCCCCCAGGTGCCGGTGAGCAGGTGCTGGTAGTCGGTGCGTAGCTGCTGGTCGAAGCGCTCGTTCAGGCGCCAGGTGAGCACGCCGAGCCCGGCCAGCCCCGCCAGCACCCCCAGCCAGCCGAGGCCGCGGAAGCCGACCAGCCCGGCGAGTAATACCAGCGCGGCCGCGGCGAGCAGCACCACGGCCAGCGACGTCTGCAGCGTCACCGAGGAGGAGCCGACCTGATCCAGGGCGCGACCGGTGGGGAACCCGTCGCGCAGATCGGTCAGCGGGACATGCCGGGCCTGCAGCGAGCTGACCAGCGGCCCGAACGCGCCGACCCCCATCACGAGGGCGCAGACGAACAGCACCAGATGTACGAAAGTGCGCATGCTCCCACGGTATGTCATCGGGGGCGCAGACCGTCGAGCACGAATTTCTGCGCGCGCCGCCGGGCGGCGTCCTCGCCGAGCTGTGACAACATCCAGATCAGGTGCGCCACATCGGCGTCGGTGGCGTCGGCGCGCAGCGCCCCGGCGGCCCGGGCGCGGTCGAGGACGGCCGACAGGTGCATCATGCCGCGCTCGCAGGCGGCCGCGGCCTGCGCCGCCGCGGGATGGTCGCCGGTAAACGCCTCGCGCAGGCCGCGATCGGCGGTGAGCCGGGTCAGCAGGGCGTCGACGAATCCGGCGCAGGCGCGCCAGGCGTCCGGTTCGGCCGCGGCCCGCGCGGCGAGGTCGTCCAGTTCGGCCAGCCGCGCGGGCACCAGCTCGTCGATGAGCGCGTCGCGGGTCGGGAAATGGTTGTAGAGGGTGCCGATGCTCACCCCGGCCCGGCGCGCGATCTCCTCGAGCGATCCGGTGAGCCCCTGCTCGGTGAAGACACCGGCGGCCTCCCGCAGCAGCCGGTCCCGGTTGCGGGCGGCATCGCGGCGCATCGGTCTGGTCACGGCGACAGTCTATCGACTCGAGGGGTGCCTCATTTTCCGTGTACTCTGGCCTAAGTTGAGGCACCCCTCAGATTGGAGCGAATCATGAATCCCACAGCGGCCGTCATCGGAGTCGGGCCCGGCCTCGGCATGTCGATGGCCCATCGGCTCGGGCGGGAGGGCTTCCGCGTCGCGCTGATATCGCGCGGCGCCGCACGGCATTCCGGCTACCTCGCGGAGCTCGCGGCCGCGGGCATCGACGCCACCGCCCACGCCGCCGACGTGACCGATCCGGCCGCGCTCGGCGCCGCGCTGGCCGCGATCGGCGAGGTCGAATTCGCCTACTACGGCCCGGGTCCCACGACTCGGCACATCGTGCCGATCACCGAGGTCGACGTGGCCGTCGCGCAGTCGGCGTTCGATTGGGTGTGGCCCGCGGTGCGGGTGGTCCGGGCGGTGCTGCCGGGCATGCTGGCCCGCGGCAGCGGCGGATTGCTGTTCGCCGGTGGGCTGTCCGGCGTGCGGCCCATGCCGCAGCTGGGACAGCTGGCGCTGGCGACGGCGGCCCTGCGCAACTACGCCCGCACCCTGCATGCCGCCCTCGCCGACCGCGGCGTCTACGCGGGCACCCTCACCATCGGCGGTCTCGTCGAGCGCGGTGATATTCACGCCATGGTTGCCGCCGAACCGGAGCGGTATGGGATAACCGCAGGTCATACCCTGGATCCGGATCTGATTGCGGAGGCGGGCTGGGAGTTGTATCGGGAGCGGGAGCGGGACGAGGCGGTATTCGATGCGTTCGCCAAGTGATAGCTGGGCCACATTCGGGGGCTGATGGACTGCGTCCGTTGATGTTTCGGAGGAGGATAGGAGGACATCCTCGGTAGGACAGCTGCCGCCAGGAAGGAAGTGGCCGAATGCCCATTGCTCTGCTGGTCCGTGGATCGTTGGCGGTGGCCGCGTCGGTGACCTCGCTGGTGGGGCCGGTCGGCGTCGCGCAGGCCGAGGAGCCCGTCTCGCTGGGCGGGGGCGCGGGGATCGTTGTCGACTCGGCGTCCTGCACGCTCACCACCATCGGACACGATCGGGCCGGGCGGCTGGTCGGATTCACCGCGGGGCACTGCGGGCGACCCGGGGCGAGCGTCACGGCCGAGCGGGATCGCGGCGGCGGGCGGGTCGGGCGGATCGCCCTCGTCGACGATCGGCTCGATTACGCGGTCATCGCCTTCGATTCCGATCGGGTGGCGCCGAGCGCGCGGGTGGACAACTTCGTCATCACCGCGGTGGGCGCGCCCGCGCAATTCCCGGTGGCGGTGTGCAAGAAGGGCCGCACCACCGGCACCAGCTGCGGGCCGGTGTGGGGCGACGTCGCCATGACCGGCAGCGAGACCTGGACGCAGATGTGTGTGCTGCCGGGCGATTCCGGCGCACCCGTCACCGCGGGCACCGTGCTGGTCGGCATGGTCAACGCCTATGTCGGGGTGGGGTGCCTCGGGCCGGAGGTGGGCACCACCATGGCCGCCGTGCTGGCCGACGCCGATGCCCGCGGCGATCTCGGCGCGGGCTTCCGACCCGCCGCGGACGACGGCACCTAGCGGGCGCGCTCGGCCCGGGCGCGGTCGCGGGCCAGGGCGCGGTCGCGCTGCTCCTCGAAGCGCGGGATCTGTTCGCGCTCCAGGCGATCCAGGAAGGCCGCCAGGCGCTCGCGGGCCTGTTCGCCACGGGGGCCGAAGTCGGTGCGGCCGAACACATTCCACTGGCGCATGACCGGCGACAGCACCTCCTCGAGGTGCTGGCGCAGATCGTAGACGCCGTGCTTGGCCATCAGCACGCCGTTGCGGCGGAAATTCGGCATGCCCGCGCCCGGCATGCGGAAGTTCTCGACAATGGTCGCGATCGCCGCCATCGCCTGATCGGGCACCAGATCCAGCGCCGCGCCGCAGACCGTGCGATAGAAGAGCATGTGCAGGTTCTCGTCCAGGGCGATGCGCTGCAGCATGCGGTCGGCGACCGGATCGTCGCACACGACGGCGGTATTGCGGTGGCTGATACGGGTGGCGAGCTCCTGAAAGCTCACGTACGCCACCGAATACAGGAAGCCCACCTCCCCCGCGCTGTCGAGTTGCGCGAGCGGCGGGGCGAAACCGTCGGTCATGTGCACCATCCGCGCCCGCTCCAGCGCGACCGGGTCGACGCCGCGGGTGACCACCAGGTAGTCGCGAATGACGGTGCTGTGCCGCATCTCCTCGGCGGTCCAGCGGCCCACCCAGCTGCCCCACGCGCCGTCGCGGGAGAAGCTCTCGGCGATCTCGCGGTGGTAGGAGGGCAGGTTGTCCTCGGTGAGCAGGTTCGTGATCAGCGCCGCCTTGGCCACCTCGCTCAGCGTCGATTGGTGCGGCTCCCAGTCGGTTCCGCCGAGCATGGCGAAGTTGCGCCCGGCGTCCCACGGCACGTAGTCGTGCGGATGCCAGTCCCGCACGACCGTGAGGTGCCGGTTCAGCGCCGCCTCGGCCGTCGGTTCCAGCTCGGTCAGAATTTCGCGTTGCGTCAGTTCGCGTGCCAACGGTGCGGTCTCCCTTTCTGTTTCGGCCCCGGCGCTCCCATCCGACCAGCGGTGGGCGGGTGACCGGCAGGGCCGAAGGTCACGCCCGCGAGAGACCGACGGCCCGGTATCCATGGGCCGGGCGGGGCGCCGAATACGACTGCGGTAGCACCCGGCGGCGGCGAAAATCGTTCTCGCGGAGGTCGCCGACGCGACCTGCGAGGGATGCGGCACGGCGGGCCACGGCGCGAGGATGAACGGGAATCCGCGCGCAGCACCCGAATTCCGCCGAAAGGATCCGCCCGTGCCCGCCAAGTCCGGTGTCTATATCGGGGCCACCGCCACCGAGCTGCGCGGCAGCGATCCCCTCGACAAGGCGGCCGGGGTGATCAGCCAGAAGGCGCTGTTCCACCGCCGCGGCGACATCACCCTCACCGACTCGGTCCTGACGCTGTCGGCGTGGGCCGACGGCGGCGATCTCACGCTGCGGCCCAGCGACATCACCTCGCTGTCGCGCACCTACACCGAGCTCTACGGCCGCTTCATCGGCGGGCTGCTCAACTCGGGCAAGCCGCTGATCCTGCAGACCATCGCCGCGGGCACCCTGTATCTGCTCATCGACCGCAGCGAACTGCTGGAGACCACGAAGAACGGGGAGTGGGCGCGCGCCATCACCGCGTGGCTCGACGCGCACTGACGCTCACCGCGCGTAGGAGGTGACGCCGATCGGGCCCACCCCGAGGCAGAGGTTCAGATCCGGTGTGTGCGAACCGATGCGGAGGGCGGAGCCGCTGCCGATCAGGCGGACGTACACGGTGCCGAGGCCGGAGCGCACGGGGACCACCACGGCCGGGCCGTGTTCGAGGGCGACGGTGAGGCGGCCGTCGCGGTCGGCGAGATAGTTGAGCTGGGCGGTCCAGCCGCGGTCGAGCAGGGGGCCGTCGAGCGGCAGGTCGCGCGGGGTCTCGGCATCGATGCGGTAGCCGCAGCCGGGGTCCGGGCCGGGGCGCAGCGCGCGGTTCCACCAGACCTGGGCGTCGACGATCTCACCGGTGTCGGTGATCATGCGCAGGCGCGGGGTGGAGTCGGCGAAGGCGCCCGCGGGGGCGATCGGCGCGAGGGCTCGGCTGGCGAGGTTCTGCGGATAGGCCAAGGGGGTCAGCACATTCCAGGGCAGCTCCTGGTCGAGCAGCGGGGCGTCGGAGCGGGCCAGCGCCGCGCGGACCGTGGTCAGGTAGGTGCGGGTCGGGCTGGGCGACCAGGAGCGCACGAAGGTGGCGGTGGACCACAGCGAACTCGCGACGAACAGTGCCGTCAGCGCGATCGCCCTGCGACGGCCGGGCAGCGCGACGGGCGTGCGCCGCGGCCGGGAGCGCAGCAGCAGCGCGCCCGCGGCGGTCAGCACCACCGCCACATCCGCGAGATAGCGCAGCGACTGCATGAGTTCGGCGGCGGTATTGGGGCCGCCGCGGATCAGGGCGACGGGCACCTGCGCCGCGATCACGTACGCGCCGAGCGCGATCCACACCGCGCCGGTCCGGCGGCGGCCGCACACGGTCACCACCAGCATCGCGCCCAGCACGAGCCACGCCGCGACCACCGCCCATCCCGGCGGCACCGCCCACGGCGTCGCGGGCATCCACCGCGCCCACGACCACGGGCCGCCCAGCAGCGCCGGAACGATCCCCAGCGAGGTCGCGCTGTGCAGCAGCCGCCGCACCCCCTCCGGACTGCTGTGCACCGCACCGGTTTTCACGGTGGCCAGATACACCGCCGCCCAGCACGCCAGCACCAGCGCCGACCCGATCCACAGCGGCGCGGCGCGGCGCGCCACCGCCCGGATCGGCCGATCGCCGCCCTCGACGTGCCGCAGCAGCGCGGCGACGGCGAACGCGACCACCGGCACGACCACCGCCTTCTCGAAGAACAGCAGCCCCACCACCAGCGCGGCGATCCCCGAGACCGCGTAGCGCCGCCGCCCGGTCCGCACCAGCAGCACCGCAGCGCCGATTGCGCACGCGAGCGCGCACTGCAGCGGCAGCGCATTCGAGGCCGCCGCCCACCACGCGAACGCGGGCACCGTCAACGGGCAGAACAGGTAGAAGGCCAACGGCACCAAAACAATCCACCGCCGCCCGAGCAGCACGATCAGCATCCGCGCCACCGCCACCGACGCGGCGGCCTGCCACACCACCAGCGCGACCACCGGCCCCGCCCACGCCAGCGGCGCGATCCGGGTGAGCACCCACGCCAGCGCGAACGCCATCGGCATGAGGTGCCCATCGTGGTTGTACAGCAGCAGATCCGCCGACAGCAGCGGATACCGTGCCGCCCGACCGGCGAGAATCAGGTCGTCCCAGTAGAAGTAGCCCCGCCCGGCGACCCACCCCCGCACCGCCAGCTGCGCGACCACTAGCACCGCCGCGACGGCGACCGGCGACACCGGCCGTAGCCACCCTGGACGCCGAACACGCTCCACCCTGGACGCGGCGGTCTCGACGGCGGTGGTCACGCCCACCCACCGTAGTGCCGCCGTCCGGCGAGGGTGCGTCAGGGCAGTTTCTGCAACCCGGCACCGTTGAGAACGTAGGCGTTCGCCACGTCGGCGGGCTTGGTCTCCGCCAGGTCGACCAGGGCGGCGCCCGCGATCTGCGGGGTCAGCAGCGGGCCCGCCTGCCGCAGGAACTGATCCAGGGGCTGGCCCGCGCGGGCCGCGTAGGCGCGGACCGCGGAGTGGCCGACCCGGGTCTCCGGGGCGAAGCGCGGCAGGACCGCGGTGAAGGTGAGGTCCAGGTCGGCGCGCTGGGCCTCCCCGCGAGCGTAGTCGGTGATGAAGCGCTGGGTGGCCTTGGCACCGGCGTAGCCGCCGCTGAGCGGCGAACCGGCAAGGGCCGCACCGCTGCTCACCACGATCACCCGGCCACCGGGGCGCATGGGCTCGAGCAGAATCTCGCGCAGCCAGTGGAAGGCGATGCGGACGTCGGTCTCCCAGTTGACCGAGAAGGTCTCCCAGGTGTGCTCTTGCAGCGGGCGCATGTACGGGCTGGCGCCCGCCACCAGTACGACCACCGTCGGGTCGTACTGCTCGAAGAGCCTGGCCGCCACCGTGGCGTCACCGGCGTCGGCGACCTCGGACACGAGGGAGCCGGAGCCGGTGGCCGGTTCGGGAAACACTGCCGCGGTGCGGGATACGGCGACCACCGGGGCCCCCGCCTCCGCGAAGGCCGTGGCGATACCGTGGCCCAGGCCGCGACTGGCGCCGACGACGATCGTTGTCCGATCGGACAGATCGCTCATGATGTCCTCCAATGACGAGGGATCTCGGGGATGAAAGGCAGACGACGTCGGCGGGCGAAATTCATCGCCCGCCACGCCGAGGCGCGCTCGGTCACGCCTTGAATCGGGTGCCGTTCCACCAGTTGGCGCCCGGCACCGCCGCGTTCTCGGCGCCGTAGCGGTCCTTGTGCCGCCACCAGTCCCACGGGTGTTCGAGCTGGTCCTCCTGGCGGCCCAGGACGGTGATGTCCAGGTAGTTGTAGAAGTTCTTGAAGATGTCCCCGCCCCGATCGAAGATCGAATAGGTGTGGAAGACATCGCCGTCCACGCGCAGGAACGCGCTCACCCCGGGCGATTCGCCCCTGTCGGTGCTGACCTCGTAGTCGTAGTTGAACTCGCTGCCGTAGGAGGAGTACCACGGCATCTTCCAGCCCATCCGGGCCTTGAACGGTGTCAACTTGGCCAGCGGCGCCCGCGAGACCATGACGAAGGTGGTGTCGCGGGCCCACAGGTGGGCCAGTTCGCCGACGCTGTCGGCCTGCATCGAGCAGCCGATGCAGCCCTCCTCGTCGTCCGGGGCGAACATGAAGTGCCGGACCACGAGCTGGCGGCGGCCCTCGAACAGGTCGAGCAGCGTGCAGGCGCCGTTCGGGCCCTCGAAGCGGTAGTCCTTGTCCACCTTGACCATCGGCAGCTTGCGGCGCTCGGCCGCGATCATATCGCGCGCCCGGGTGACCTCCTTCTCCTTCTCCAACAGCACCCTCCGGGCCTGTAACCACTCCTGTTTCGACACGACGTGCGGAAGATTCATCGGACTTCCTCGGAATTCTCTGTGGACCGGCCCCATTCGAACCGGCGCTCCTTCAGGCTGCGGCGCTCCACCTTCCCCACCGGGGTGCGCGGGATCCGGTCGATGAACTCCAGCTGCCGGATCTTCTTGTACGGCGCAACGCGTTCGGCGACGAAGCCCATGATCTCCTCGGGCGTGACCGGCTCCTTCGCGACGACGAAGCCCTTGGGGACCTCGCTGGCCTCCTCGTCCGGCACCCCGACCACCGCCGCGTCGGCGATCTTGGGGTGCGCCAGCAGGATTGCCTCGAGCTCGACCGGAGATACCTGCTGCCCTTTGTATTTGATGAGTTCCTTGATGCGGTCGATGAGGAACAGTTCCCCGTTGTCGTCGACGTAGCCGAGGTCACCGGTGTGCAGGAAACCGTCCGGCTCGAGCACCGTCCTGGTGGCCTCCTCGGCGTCGAGGTAGCCCTTCATCACGTGCGGTCCCCGGACGAGGACCTCGCCGTTGCGGTTGCGCCCCAGTTCTTCCCCGGTGACCGGGTCGACGATCTTGCATTCGATATTGGTGGTCGTCGGCCCGACCGAGCCGGGCGCATCGTAGTTCTCCAGCTGCATGAACGACACCAGCGCCTCGGTGAGCCCGTAGCCCTGGGCCACCCGGCAGCCCAGGCGATCCCGGCACAGCCGGGCGATCTCCGGGTCGAGAGCCGCACCGCCGGAGACGATCTCGCGCAGCGACGACAGATCGTAGGAGTCCACCAGCGGGCTGCGGGCCAGCAGGACCGCGATGGTCGGCACCACGTACAGGCGCGTGATGCGGTGCCGCTGCACGGCTTTCAGATAGTCCTCGGGATCGAAGCGCGGCATGGTGACGATGGTCGCGCCGTGGCGCAGGCTGGCGTTGAGCACCATGATCAGGCCGAAGGCGTGGTGGAACGGCGGCACCGCGAGCACCTTCTCGTCGGCGCCGAGCGGCGCCCCCAGATTCGTCTGCAGCACATTGGCGATCATGTTGCGGTGGGTGAGCAGCACGCCCTTGGGATGGCCGGTGCTGCCGCTGGAGTGCAGGATCGTCACCACGTCCCGCGCCGGGCGCACCGGCGGATCGGCCGGTGCGGGATCGGCGGCCAGCAGCGCCGAGAACGGTGTCGCGCCCTCCGCCGCCCCGAACACCACGATCTGTTCCAGCTTCGTCCGGGCGGTGAGCTCGATCGCCGACGCCGCCCGGTCGGGCACCGTCACGAGGAAGCGCGCGCCCGCCCGATTCAGGTGTGCCGCAAGGTCTTCGGCCGTGTCGAGCGGGTTGAGCAGCATCGCCGCACCGCCCGCCAGCGCGGCGGCGTGGTAGGCGATCGGGTATTCCGGCACGTTCGGGGCGAGCATCGCCAGCACATCGCCGGTGCCGAATCCCAAGGAGCGCAACCCGCCCGACGCCCGGCGCACGGCGTCCGCCAGCTCCGCGTAGGTGTACGCGGTGTCCCCCGCGACGTCGACGGTCGCGACGGTCGCGGCGTGCCGCGCGGCGTCCTCGAGGACGAAGGCGGTGAACGACGTGTCGGGAACGGGGGCGGGCGGGCGCGGGCCGACGAAGATCATCAGGCCACGCCCCGCCGGTACGTGCCGAGGCCGGGCCGGTAGCTGCGCTTCTCGAACTGCTTGAGCGCCACGGTGATCCACTCGTTGTCGGTGAGCCGGGCCAGCTCCCACAGCTTGGCCTGGTCGTAGTCGATGGCGTCGGGCAGATCCAGCCGGGTCGTGCGCTCGTAGACCTCCTTGGCCAGCCGCAGCGTGACCGGGTTCTTGTTGACGATCCTGCCGACGACGCGGTCGGTCTCGGCGTCCAGGTCCGCCGCGGGCACCGCCTTGTTCACCAGCCCGTACTCCGCGGCCTGGGCGCCGGTGAGGGTGTCGCCGGTGAGAATGTAGTAGAGCGCCTGCTTGCGGGGCAGGTTGTGGGTCGCGGCCCAGCTGGCGCCGCCCGCCGGGAAGATGCCGAAGTTGATCTCCGACAGGCCGAACATCGCCGATTCGGACGCGATCGCGAGGTCGCACAGCCCGGTCACCTCGAACCCGCCGCCGAAGGCGAACCCGTTGACCTTGGCGACGGTCACCGCCGGGAACGCCTTCAGGCGCTGGAACCATTGCAGCGCAACCAGATTCGTCCGGTAGAACAGCTGCGGATCGTTATAGGGGGCGAGGAAGCACTCCTCCAGATCCATTCCGGCGCTGAAGCTGTCGCCGACGCCGGTCACCACGACCGCCTTCACCTCATCGGCCGACTCGATCGCGTCCAGCGCCGCGTTCATATCGCGATGCATCTGCGGATTCATCGCGTTCTTCTTGTCCGGCCGGTTCAGATGAATCGTTGCCCGCGGCCCGTCGATCTCCACTTTCACCGTGTCCAGCGCAATCATGTCCGACATATTCTTTCCTTTGGATTGTCCACGCTCACAATCGGCCGAAGAGTCCGGCTGCCGTCGACATATTCATCGGTGAGCGGCCCGATGATATGAGAATCACACGGCCACAGACCGCTCGACTTCTCCCAGCATGCCTTGCTCGAATATCGGAGAACGGCACGATCGAAGAGGCCGGGGCGGGACCTCTCCGGGATCATCGGAAGCCAGCGACAACGAGGGGATTCGCGATGATCGTGTGTGTCACCGGTGGCACGGGATTCGTCGGCGCGCATTCGGTCGCGGCCGTCGTGGCGGCCGGGCACCGGGTCCGATTACTCGCCCGCACCGAATCCGCGGTCCGGGCCGCGCTCGATCCGCTGGATATCGATCGGAATGCGGTCGACGTGGTCATCGGCGATATCACCGACGCCGCCGCCGTGGCGGCGGCGGTGCGCGGCGCGGAGGCCGTGCTGCACGCGGCCGGGGTCTATTCCTTCGACGCCCGGCGGCGCGCGGAGTTGCGCCGGGTCAATATCGGCGGGACGGAGGCGGTGCTCGCCGCCGCCCGCCGCGCCGGGGCGGGGCGCATCGTGCACGTGTCCACCTTCGGCGCGCTGCTCCCGGCGCCGGGCGCGACACTGCGGGCGGACGCGCCGGTGGGGCGGCCGCGGGAGGCGTATATGGCGAGTAAGGCTGCGGCCGAACGGATTGCGCGCGAGCACCGGGAGCAGGGCGCGCCCGTGCTGATCACCTATCCGCCGGGCCTGCTCGGCCCGCACGACCCGCACCTGGGCGACCAGAACCGGCGGCTGCGCGACCTGTTGCGCGGGCTGATGCCGGTGTGGCCGCGGGGCGGTTTCCCGATCGGGGACGTGCGCGATACCGCCGCCCTGCACGCCGCGCTGCTCACCGCGCCCGCGGGCGGCGCGGACCGGTATTTCGCCCCCGGGCGTTATCTCACCACCCGGGAGTATGTGCGCGCGGTGCGCGCGGCCACCGGTCGCGGCCTGCCCGCCGTCTTCGCGCCCGCGCGGCCGATGCTGCCGTTCGGGCGGTGCGTCGATCTCGTGCAGCGGATATGGCCGTGGCATATTCCGGCCGAGTACGGCGCGATCTACACCTGCGCGACCGCGAAACCGATCGGCGAGCCCGTCGACACGCACGGAATATCGGCCCGGCCGCTCGCCGAGACCGTCGCGGATTCGGTGCGCTGGCTGTACGACACCGGTGCGCTCTCCGCCCGCGCCGCCGGATTGTGGGCACAGCGGAAGTAGCCGCGGAATTCCGATCGGAGAAAAATCACCCTGGACGGCTGTGCGTCGCCGTCCGATAAAAGGGAGAGTTGAATGATCGGCAATCTGCGGGCGCTCCGACGCCGCATTCTGACACCGAGCATGTCCGAGGCGAAATTCTCCGTGCGGGGCTTCCCGGAGAAGACTCCGGCCTCGCGCGAACTGCTGGAAACGACCGCCGAAATGTTCCTGACCGGATACGCCCACGCGGCCGAATGCCGGACGGTGACCGAGGCGGAGGCCCGGCTCGAGCAGATCCCCTCGCGCTTCCGCGGTTTCGCCTACGAGGGTGCGGCCATGGCCTTCGCGGTGCGCGACGGCCTGCCGCTCGGGCACACCCATCACGTGACCGACTTGCTGGCCTCCCGCGGCGAGCGGCACATCTACATGGCCTACGTCGGCATCGGCTGGGCGTTCGCCCGGCTGCCGCGGATGCGGTGGGGCGCGGTCGCGACCGGTGCCTCCGATCCGCTGCTGCGCTGGCTGCTGCTCGACGGCTACGGCTTCCACCAGGCGTTCTTCCACACCGAAAAGTATGTGCGGCAACAGTTTCGGGAACCCGCGTTCCCCTGGCCCGCCCCCGGCCGCTCGGCCCAGGCCGACCGCGTGATCGATCAGGGCATCGGGCGGGCGATGTGGTTCGTCACCGGCGCCGATCCGGATCTGCTCGCGGCCACGATCGAGAAGTTCCCCGAATCCCGGCACTCGGACCTGTACGCCGGGGCCGCGCTGGCGGTCACCTACGCCGGTGGTCTCAATGACACCGAGCTGCAACTGTTCTACAAGCACGCGGGCCCGCATCGCGCGGTGGTGGCGCAGGGCAGCGCCTTCGCCGCCGAGGCCCGGCTGCACGCGGGACTGGTGACCCCGCACACCGAGCTCGCGACCCAGGTGCTGTGCGATATGACGGTCGAGGACGCCTCGGCGGTCACCTATCGCGCCCGGCCGAATCCGGTCGTGGACGGCGAGGTGCCCGCATTCCAGCTGTGGCGCGAGCGCATCGCCGCGGAATTCGCCGAGCACGGCAGGAATTGACCGTGACCGCCATCGAACTCAGGGACGCGCCCGGATCCGCACCCGGACTGCCGCGCCGCTCGATGCTGAGCCTGCTGCCGCGGATGGCCCGCGACCGGCTGTCGGTGATGACCTCGGTCGCCGCCCGCTACGGCGACGCGGTCACCCTCCCGCTCGGGCTCAGCACGCTGCACTTCTTCAACCATCCCGACTACGCCAAACACGTTCTCGCGGACAATAGTTCGAACTATCACAAGGGCATCGGGCTGATCCACGCCAAGCGCGCCCTCGGCGACGGGCTGCTGACCAGCGAGGGCGAGCTGTGGCGCAAGCAGCGCAAGACGATTCAGCCCGCGTTCGCGGTGAAGCGGCTGGCCGGTCAGGCCGGTGCGATCGCCGAGGAGGCGGACCGGCTGGTCGACCACCTGCTCGCCAGGCAGGGGCGCGGGCCGGTCGACATCCGGCACGAGATGACCGCGCTCACCCTCGGCGTGCTGGGCCGGACCCTGCTCGACGCCGACCTCGGCGCGTTCGGGTCGGTCGGGCACTGGTTCGAGGCCGTCCAGGACCAGGCCATGTTCGACATGATGTCGCTGGGCACGGTGCCGCTGTGGTCCCCGCTGCCCAAGCAGTTGCGGTTCCGCCGGGCCCGCCGGGAACTGGAATCCGTGGTGGACCGGCTGGTCGCCCAACGTGGCGACCGGCCGCGGGCGGACGGCGACGACGTGGTGTCCCGGCTGGTCGACTCGACCGGCCGGGAGCGCGATCCGGCGTTGCGCCGCAAGCGAATGCACGACGAACTGGTCACGCTGCTGCTGGCCGGGCACGAGACCACGGCGAGCACGCTGAGCTGGACCTTCCACCTCGCCGACGAGCATCCCGAGGTCTGGGAGCGGTTGCACGCGGAGGCGGTGGAGGTGCTCGGCGACCGGCGGCCGGTCTTCGAGGACCTGCACCGGCTCCGGTACACCAACCGGGTGCTCAACGAGGTCATGCGGCTGTATCCGCCGGTGTGGCTGCTGCCCCGGCGGGCGGTGGCCGACGACGTGGTCGGCGGCTACCGGGTGCCCGCCGGGAGCGACGTGCTCATCTGCCCCTACACGCTGCACCGGCATCCCGAATTCTGGGAGCTGCCTTCGCGATTCGACCCGGACCGGTTCGATCCGCAGCGTTCCGCGAATCGGCCGCGCTACGCCTACATCCCGTTCGGCGCGGGCCCGCGGTTCTGCGTCGGGAACAATCTCGGGCTGATGGAGGCGGCCTTCGTGATCGCCGCGATCGCGCGCCGGATGCGGCTGCGAAAGGTCGCAGGCAGCACCGTTGTTCCGGAGCCGATGCTGACGCTGCGGGTGCGCGGCGGGCTGCCGATGACGGTGCACGCGCTGGATCGATAGTCGAATATCCAACGGAGAGGGCCGGGTTCACCCGGCCCTCTCGTTGTGCGCGAATCGCGGTGGCGCTACGCGGGTTTGATCCGCTGGAAGACGCCGCCGTAGAACAGCAGGGCGTCCCCGTCGGGGTCGCGGCCGCTGTCGAGCACCTGCCCGAGGAAGATCGAATGGTCGCCGCCCGCGTACACCTCGGTGAGCCGACATTCGAGCCAGGCCAGGCTGCCGATCACCACCGGCACCCCGGTGTGCCTGCCGGGCACCCACTCGACGATATCGAATTCCCGCTCGCCCCTGGGCCTGCCGCGGTCGGCGAAGTGCCGGGCCACCTGCTCCTGCCCGGCGCCGAGCACGCACACCGCGAAGGCGCCGCAGTCCTGGATGACCCGATGCATGGTCGCCGATCGGCTCACGCAGATCAGGATCAGCGGCGGGTCGATCGAGACCGAGGTGAACGCGTTGGCGGTCATGCCGCGGGGGGTGTCGCCGGTGGCCGTCACCAGGGTGATGCCGGTGGCGAACATGCCGAACACGTCCCGCAGTTCGCGGCTCGAGGTGTGATCGACCGTCGTCATGGCTAGCCGACCTTGCCGTTGATGGGGACCGGCTGCCGCCCTCGGCCGGTGTCCGCCGGGGTCACCGCGTACCGCTCGAGGGCGGCCCGCAGCGACTCCGGCACCCGGGCCGGTTTGGTGTCGGTGTTCGGGCCGCGCATGCACGCCACCCGCTGCCGACCGCGCGCCACGAGTTCCTCGCCGCCGTCGCGCAGCCGCACGTAGTCGAAGGCGAAGCCGATCCGGGTCTGGGTCAGCTCCTCGAGCCGCATCCGGATCGACAGCTCGTCGAATGCGGTGATCTCGGCGAAGAATTCGCAGTCGACCGCGAGGGTGAACAGTTTCAGGTCGTCCTGGATCTCGGCGAGCACGTCGGGCGCCTTCTCCAGCAGGAACATCTCCCGGCACCGGCCCTGCCAGCGCAGGTAGTTGACATAGTAGACATTGCCGACGAGGTTGGTCTCCTCGAAGCCGACCCGGTGGCGGAGTTCGTAATACGGTTCCATGATTCAGTCGTCCGTCGGCCCCGGCACGCTGTCGGCCGGGGCGGTGAGCAGGGTGAACACCACGGGCTCGGCCAGGTCGTGCACCGTGGTGGGGAAGGTGGCGATGCGGGTCGCGCCCGAGCGCAGCAGCACCCACCGGCCGGGCGCGGGCCCGTCGGCGGTGACCGGCTCGATGCGCGCGCGCCCGTTCTTGCGCAGGCATTCGACGGCGCCCCACACCCGGGTCGCGGCGACCGTCAGCTCCTCGTCGTGCTCGCGCGCCAGCAGGCGGGCCAGCGCGAACTGGTCGGGGCCGAGCAGTTTTTCCCATTCGGCGGCCGAGCGCCGCGCCGCCACCTCGACATCGCAGCCGACCGCGCCGCCGCGCGCCGACACCACCAGGAAGGTCATGCCCGCCCCGTGCGATGCGGATATCGTTGCCGCACCGTCGATTTCGGGTTTCCCGTCGGGCCGGTAGCGCAGCCCGGACCGGCCGCCCAGCGCGAAGTCCGCGGCCAGCGCCGTCCGCTCGCGCCGGGCGCCCGCGCCGTTGCCGCGACCCGTGCGGTCCGGCCACACCACACACCGCAGCGCGGTGGGCAGCACGTCGCCGGTGCGGCGTTCCAGGTAGGGGCCGAGCAGCACCGGCAGCCAGGGGCCGCCGCCGTCGCGTTTGCGGACCGCCTGCAACCGCAGGCCCTGCCAGCGCTCCACCGTGCGCCCGGACGGATCGCGCACGTCCACGTCGTAGACGTAGGTGTCGCCGTCGCGGAAACGCTCGACCGCGTGCGTGGTCACCGACTCCCAGCCCTTGCTCGCGCCGGGATCGGCCGGGTACAGCCGTTCGACGGCGGTGGGCAGCAGCGTCGCGTCGGGGACGCAGCACTGGATGGAGTGCATGACGCAGTCCCGCGTGCCCGGGTCGCCGAGCACGAGATCGCCGGACAGGAAGGCGGCGAACCACGGTTCCACCGGCACATTGGCGATCTCGGCGACACAGCTGGTCGCGGCGAGCTGCCGGTAGCCGATCAGCCGCTGGAATCGCTTGCCCTGGAACAACACCGGGCCGTAGAGGTCGCGCCCCGGATCCACCGGGAGCAGACCGGACGTGCCGGAGCGGTCGCGCGACGCGGCCGGGATCTCCCCCGGGAAGCGGAGGGTGGCCCGGAAGTGGTCGGCCTGGAATCCGGTGTCGCTGCTGCGAATCACCGCCTCCACCGTGTCCGGGCCGGTGACCAGCGCGGCGACCCGGATCGTGGTCGCGGCGCCCACCGGCACCACGATCGGCCGCAGGAAACGCAGGTCCTCCAGGACCGGTGCGCCGCGGTCGCCGGTGAGCGCCACCGCCGCCTGAGCCATCGCCTCCATGCCGAACACCGCCGGGAACAGCAGGTCGCCGTCGAGCAGGTGATCGGTCAGATACAGGTCACCGCCCGCGGACAGCTCGGTGTCCACGACCAGTTCGACGCCCGGGTAGTGCACCTGCGGCCGGTCCAGGAAGCGCAGCAGGGGCAGGTCCGAGCGCTCGAACGCGACCGTCGGCAGTCCCTCCGCGCGACCCATGACCACCATCGATGCGGGCGCCTGCGGATCGGCGAGGACCCGCCGCACGATATCGATGCCGTCCTCCACCGGGATCGGCGAAATGCCTTCCCGGATCAGCGATTCCAGCACGCCGAGCCGCTCGCCCATCCCGGCCCCGGACCACACCGACCATTCCAGCGCCAGGCACCGGCAGTTCGGGTGGTCCGCGCCGACGCGGCGGGTCAGCTCGGTCAGCCAGTCGTTGGCCGTGGCGTAGTCGGCCTCGCCGCGCAGGCCCGCGCGGCCGATGATGCTGCCGAAGGTCACCAGCAGGCGCAGTGTGGCCGGATCGGTCGCGGCGAGCACCGTCTCCAATCCGGTGATCTTCGGCGCCAGGGTCCGCCGGAAGGAGTCCTCGTCGAGGTCGGCGAGCGCGCGCGGTTCGTTGCGGCCCGCGCCGTGCAGCACGGCGGTGACCGGGCCCAGCGTCCGGCGGATGTCGTCGACCGCGGCCTTCACCTGCTCCGGGGCCGTGACATCGGCACGGACGTAACGGTGTTCGACCCCGGCCGCCGCCATCCGTGCCAGGTTGGCGGCGAGTTCGCGATCGGTCGTCGGGTCCGAGCGGCCGAGCAGGCCGATCGAGGCGCCGGAGTCTTGGGCCAGCGCCAGCGCGCATTCCGCGGTGATGCCCTTGCCGCCGCCGGTCACCAGCAGCACGTCCTGCGCGGTGAGCGGGGAGCCCGCGGCGGCGGGCAGCGTGAGCGGGCGCAGGATCGGCACCCGCCGGTGTCCGGCCCGGTCGTAGTGCACCTCGCGAAAACCGTTGGTGGCGGCCACATCCGCGACCAGCGCGGCGACCAGATCCGGGGCGACGGGGCCCGCGGTCAGCGCCACGGTGAGCACCGTGGTGTCGATCCGCGGCGTCTCCAGGTGCAGGGTCTTGGCCAGGCCCGCGGCCCCGCGCCGGTCCCCCACCACCACGAACCGTGCGGCGCCGTCGATGTCGAGCGCGGCGCGCGCCGCGGCCAGCATCACGGGCACGTGCCGGTCGTCGGTGTCGTGCGGCAGGCACAGCAGCACACCGCTGCCCAGCCGCGCGGACCGCAACCCATCCAGCAGGGCGGCCGCGACGGGATGACCGTCGGTCGCGAACAGCCGCCACTCGCCGTCGGCGGGTGACGCTGTCGCCGTGGGTGTTTCGGCCGGGACCAGGTCGACCGCGAAGGCCCGCACCCACGGCGCGACGCCCTGCGCGGCGTCCGGTCGGTGCGCGTCCGCGCCGATCGCGGTGTCCCCCAACTGATTCAGCATGTCGGCCAGTTCGGTCAGGGTCGCGGTGGCGTAGGTCGACGTCGCCACCGGCGGCGCCAGCCCGAGTTCGGTGGAGGCCTGATTCACGATCTGGCCCACCGTGATCGAGCTCAGGTGCAGCTCGTCGAGCAGCTGACTGTCGGGACGCACCGCGTCCAGCGGCAGCTCGGCCCGCTCGGCGGCGAGCCGCCGGAGCACCTCGATACTGCTCGCCGCCGAACCCGAGCGGCCCTGCGGGGCACCGCTTTCGGCGTTCGGCGCCGCGTCCGGCACGGTCGCGTGTGCGCCGAGATCGTCGGTGGGCGCGGATTCGGCGGGGCTGGCGAAGAAGCGGAACTCCTTGTCCAGCGGCAGCGGCCGGGTGAACCGCTCGCGGTACAGCGCGCCGGTGCGCACCGGCGCGCCGAGCACATAGGCCGCGGCCACCGCGTGCAGCAGGCCGGACAGCGAAAGACCGTCCGTCTCCATCGAAATCACCGGCACGGCGGGCGCGATCTCACCGGCGAGCCGGCCGAGCACCCGGCCCGGCCCGACCTCCAGCAGCAGATCGGCCTGTTCCGCCATGGCGGCGACGGCCTCGGTGAAGCGGACCGGGTCCAGCACCTGCCGCGCCAGCAGGGCGGGCACGTCGACCTCCGGCGGCAGGGTGTCCGCGGTGACCGTGGACACCATGCGCCGGGCCAGCGGCCGAAACTCGTGCCGCCCCAGGTACTCCCGCAGCGCGGTCGCCGCAGGCGCCACCAGTTCGGAGTGGAACGCGTGCGAGACCGAGATCCGCATGGTCGCCAGGTTCAGCACCGCCGCGCGGGCGCACACCCGCTCGACCGCGTCGACCGGGCCGGACACCACCGTCTGCTGCGGGCTGTTGTATCCCGCGATCACCACGCGCTCGCCGTCCAGCAGCGGGCGCACCGCCTCGGGGGCCGCGGCGATCCCGGCCATGGTGCCGCCGCCCTCACTGGCCTCCGCCATGATCGCGCCCCGGGCCGCCGCGACGTCGAGCACCGCCTCCTCGTCCATGGCGCCCGCCCAGTGCAGGGCCGTCAGCTCGCCGAGGCTGTGCCCGACCGCCGCCGATGCCTCGATGCCGAGATCGGCCAGCACCCGCAGACCCGCGAGCGAGGAGGTGACGATGCGCGGCTGCGCGACCGCGGTCGCGACCAGATCGCCGTCGGTCGCCTGGCGATGCGTCCGATACAACTCGTCCACCCGCGGGAACCGATACCGCATCGCGCCGCCGTCGCCGCGCCGTCCCGCGCCCTGCCCGGGGAACAGGAAGCCGATCCTCGGATCGCCCGTCGCGTCCCCGAGGAACAGGCCGCTGTCGGCGTCGATCACCGACCGAATCCCGTTGTCCAGCAGGCTCAACAGCCTGGTGAACTTGCGCTCGGCGTCCTCCGGGGCACCGGTGACGACCGCCGCGCGGATCCGCCGCCCGGCGAGCTCGCCGTGCAGCGTCGCGGCGAGGTCGGCCAGTTCGGCGTAGGACAGCTTGGCGGACAGGCCGACCAGCCGCGTCACCTTGCCGCGCAACTCGGCCGTGTCGTCGGCGTCGAGCAGCAGCAACTCCCGGTCCTGCCGGGACCGCGCCAGCCGGGCGGTGGTCTCGTCCAGCTCGACCGGCCGCACCCCGTCCGCGTGCTCGACCACCACGTGGGCGTTGATGCCGCCGAAGCCCATCGACGAAACCCCCGCGCGCACCGGCAGATCCGCGGGCCACAGCTCCGCCGTGACGGGCGCCCGCAGCGCGGGATCCTCGCCGGTGAGCTCGGGATGCGGGTCGACGGTGCCGGTCGTGGGCGGGACGATCTGGTGGCGCACCGCCTGGATCGCCTTGATCAGGCCCGCCACCCCGGCCGCGGCCTTGGTGTGCCCGATATTGCCCTTGATGGTGCCGATCGGCGCGGCCCGGTCGCTGCCCGCGGCGCGGCGCGCCCCGCCGAACGCGCGCAGCTCGGTCGCGTCGCCGACCGCGGTGCCGGTGCCGTGGCCCTCCAGGTAGCCGACCGTGTCGATGCCGAATCCGGCTGCCGCATAGGCGCGTTGCAGGGCCAGCCGGTGACCGTCGGCCTCCGGCCGGGTGATTCCGCCCTTACCGTCGGAGGAGTAGCCCCACCCGGCGATGGTGGCGTACCGATGCAACCCGCGCCGCACCGCGTCCTCGTCGCGCATCAGGACCAGCACCCCGCAGCCCTCGCCCGGCCAGAAGCCGTTCGAATTGCGGTCGTACACCTTCATTTCCGAGGTGGCCAGCGCGCCGGTCTTGGCGAAACCGATGACCTCAAACGGGTCGATGCTCAGGTCGACGCCGCCGACGACCGCCACCTCCAGCTGGCCGCTGACCAGCGCGTTGCAGCCGGTGGCCGTGGACAGCAGCGACGAGGAGCAGGCGCCGTCCACCGTGTAGCCGCCGCCGTTGAAATCGAAGTAGTTGCAGATCCGGCCGGAGATGGTGTTGGCCAGGCCCCCGGCGAGGGTGTCCTCGTCGATCGGCGGGAACGGCTGCTTGTAGCGGGCCTCGAGGCTGTCCAGGAACGCGGTGAGTCGCGCGTCGTCCCAACCCTGTTCGCGCAGCGCCGCTCCGACGGTGCGGCGCACGTAGGGCCACCGCAGCCGCAGCACGTTCGCGCGGCTGAATTCGCCGGTGAGGGTGTTGCCGATGATCACCCCGGTGCTCTCCCGGGGCAGGCCCGCACCGCCGGGGAATCCGGCGTCCTCGAGGGCCCGGGCCGTGGTGTCCAGGGCCAGCCAGTGCACCAGATCCGTGGATCGGTAGGTGCTGCCCGCGATCCGGTACTGCACCCGGTCGAATTCCCAGCCGTCGATGACGGCGGCCTTCGACGAGTAGAACCGGTCCGGCGCGGACGGGTCCGGCGAGTAGTAGTCCTCGGCCCGCATCCGCTCGTCGGGCAGCCTCCGGAAGGCGCGCCGCCCGGCGAGGACGTTCTCCCACAGCTGGCCGGGCGATTCGGCGTCCGGATAGCGGCAGGCCATGCCGACGACCGCGATTCGCTGCACACTCATGCCGCGACCACCCCCATATCCTTGCGTTCGGTCACCAGGGTGGCCGACGCCGTCGACCGCGCCGCCCGGGACCGCTTCATCAAATGCACTGCCCACCAACCGAGTCCGCGGATCGCGCACAGGATCGCGGTGGCGAAGAACAGCGTGTAGACGACGTTGAACAGCATGAGCACCGCGTAGATGACGGCCAGCGACGCGCCGAAGACGAACTGCGGCCGCGCCTTGAACGGCGTGGTGCCGGGGTCGGTGATCATGTAGTTGGTGAACAGCACGAACGCCACGCCGGTCATCACGCCCAGCGCCGAGAACAGCGACACGTGCCAGATCCAGTGCCGCACGAACGCCTGAATGGCGAAACCGCCCATCCAGCCGACGATCAGCGGCACCTTCCGGGTCAGCATGGCGTTGATGACCGTGCCCGCGGTGGTGAGCACGATCGGGATCATCACCCGGAAGAAGGTGTTGGCGTTCTCGGTGAACTCGTACGGCGGGGCGATGCTGATCCACGACCCGAAGCACAGCAGCGTCACCGCGATACCGAGATTGGACGGGTTCATGTAGTGCCGCATCCGCCCGGCGACCGGCGCCTGCAGAATGTATTTGCCCGCGACACCGACGATGACGCCGAACATGACCGGCCAGATCTGGTTGTTCGCGTACAGCAGCATGTTCACCGCGAGGGCGGTGATGTGCGCGGGCAGCAGGAACTCGTACATGCCGCGCACACCGTTGCCCATGAACCGCGGCGCGCGCCGGTTCGCCCACCCGCTGATCACCTCGAACACGATCTCGGTGACGTACGCGGTGGCCATCGCGATCAGCGGCCACAGCCAGGGCTGCTCGAACCCCAGCAGGGTGTAGCCGAAGATGTTGAAGACGCTGAGCGAGAGCGCGAAGTTGCGCAGGGCCAGATACCGGACATCCTTCACGGGTTGCGGCTTCGCCGCCGCGGGGCTCGGCTGCGGGGCGGGCGCGCCCGGCGCCTGCTTTTCGACTGTCGCGGTCATCGGTTCGGAACCTCCTGGATACCGTCGGTCAGCACGAGGGAGTGCGTGCCGGCGGTCAGTTGTGTGGTCTGGTCGTGCAGCCGACCGTTGTTGTCGTGCCACTGCAGGTGCGCGGTGACCGGTCCCATGTCTCCCCCGAGTCCGAAATGGACGCCGAAGCTGCGGAACCCGCCGTGCCCGCCGCCGCCGTCGAGCTGAGAGATCTGATGGCGGCCGTCGGCGGTGGTGATGTCGACCGTGGTGCCGTAGGCCGGGCTGCCGATGCCCGTCAGGCCGGTGCCCGGGGTACCGCCGATGATCGGCCGGTACAGGTTCAGGTCGAGATAGTCACCGCGGCCGGGCGATTCGTTGGCGTAGAACGCGGGCGGTCCCCACTGGCGGGCGATCGCCAGGTCGAGGGCGCCGGTGCCGGTGGTGTCGCCGGTCGCGACGGCGCGGGTCGGCGTCGGCACGGCCATGCCGAGCTTGTCGCTGATATTGACGTACTTGCCGCTCGCGTTCTTGGCGTAGAACGCCATCGCCTGGTGGCCCGCGATGTCGTCACCGGGTTGCACGTTCGGCCACATGGCCGGGTTGGACAGCAGGTCGTCGTTGGTCATGGCCATCTCCTGCAGCCACGGCCACCGGTCGATGTCGCCCTTGACGAAGCCGTCGGTCTGCACCACGTCCTGGTTGCCGTTGTTGAGGAAGTCGCCCATCTTCACGTCCCAGCACCAGCCGGTCCACGCCAGCCCGTACTGCTGGGCCTGCTGCTCGAACGGGGCGAGGCCCTTGTCCAGGTCGCTCGCCATCTCGGCCTGGTTCGCGGCCTGGTTGACCCAGACGAAGTTGCTCTCCTCCAGGCCCCAGGCGGTGCTGATATTGCTGACCACCATGTCGAAGCGGCCCTTGTCGTTCAGGTCGGCGAAGTCGACGCCCATGCCCTTGAACGAGCCGTTGCCGAGCACGAACGACTTCGGCGTGTTCGGCTGGCGTTGCCCGCGCGCCTCGGTGAACCGGATGCGGTCGGGCGTGGAGACGTTGTGCATCAGGTGCCCGTGCCCGAAGTCGTTGGCCACGTACAGATCCGGGCGCCCGCTGCCGGTCAGGTCCGCCGACGAGAGCGCCAGCGTCCAGCCGGTGGAGGCGTCGAACGGGATGGCGTCGCGGTCCTCGACATAGGTCGCCGACGGCTGCGGGCCCGCGGTGGCGCCGATCCAGCGCAGCACGTGGTCGCCGCCGCCGTTCTTGGCGCTGGACAGCGAGTTGTTCATCTGCACGTTGTTCTCGCCGTGCGGGTCGAGCACGTCGGAGTCCGGGAAGTAGTTGCCGACGATGATGTCCGGATGCCCGGTGCCCGCGTAGTCGCCGACGGTGACGGCGTCGGTATTCCAGCGCGGCCCATGGTATTTGCCGTCCGCGGAGTTCGCGGGGATGAGTTCTCGCGGCTGGTAGGCGTCCGGCGACAGCGTCTGCGCGTCCGGCTTCGCCAGGAACAGCAGCGGGGTGCGTCCCCAGTAGGTGATCAGCAGGTCCATCCGGCCGTCACCGGTGAAGTCGCCCGGGGTGCAGCCGGTGGGGGCCATGGTGTCATCCATCGGCAGCGGCGCGGCGTTCAGCACGAACGGGGTGAACCGGTCCTGCGGCGGCGCGGTCGGCGCGTAGGTCACGATCACCTGATTGGTCCGGGTGTCGACGATGCACATGCCGTCGGCGCGCCCGTGCCCGGTCAGGTCGTTGATCGCCACCGACGCCCCCACCGAGGAAATCCACGACCGAATCTTCTGATAGGCGGGATTGACCTGCCGCACCGTATTCATGTGCTGGTCGTCGTAACCGGGTGGAAGGGGAATGGACAGTTCCTTGAATTTGTATCTGGCGGCGGTCCGGTCGACATCGCTCGCCCAGATCGGCGCGGCCGATACAAAGTACATCACCACCACGAGAACAATTGCCATGAAGCCCGGGACGAGCTTGCGTATGCGGTCTGCGCTCACTGCCGTCGTCTCCCCTCTCCCTAATGACGGGTCGGCTGGCGTATAAATCGCCACTATTTCGGAACAACAATATTCTGCGGGTCGACCGCGGGCTTCTCCGACATTGCCCACAGCGCCGACGCGATACTTCTCTTATTTTCGGATAATCTGCCGTACGCGCGCACGACGCACCGACCGATTCTCGTCCGGGCGGGGACGGCGGTAATCGGCCGGTGCGGTCGAATATTTTCCGGTATCAGGCCGCGAGCCAGGCGGCGATTCGCTCTCCGATCATGATGCTGGTCGGATTCGTATTGGCGCGGACGATATTCGGCATGATCGAGGCGTCGGCCACGTACAGCCCGCGCGTGCCGTACACGGCGCCGCGCTCGTCGACGACGGCCCCGGGATCGCCGCCGGGCCCCATCCGTGCCGTGCCCACCGGGTGGTAGGCGCTGTCCAGGCTGGTGATGACGTACTGGCGCAGCATCCGGTCGTTGCCGATCGCGCGCTGCCGCAGCACCACGATCTCCTCGCCGAAGCCGCGCACCGCCGGATGATTGGCGATCTCCCAGCAGGTCCGCACGCCCTCGGTGAGCAGGCGCACGTCGTGGTCGCTGGCCAGGAAATTCAGATCGATCACCGGCGGCGCCGCCGGATCGGCGGAGGACAGGGTGAGCCGCCCGCGCGAGTGCGGGCGCTGCACGACCAGCATGATCCCCACGATGACCGGGACCCCGGACAGCATGTACAGCTCGGGGAACAGGTTCAGGTCGAAGTGGTTGACCATGTAGTACTGCAGGTCGTTGACCTCGTCCGAGCCGGGGGCCGTGGTGCGCAGAATCGTCTGCAGGAACGCCTCGCTGGTGTCCACCGTGCCCTCGGCCGGGGCCATGAACACGCCGGTGCGCGGGTGATCGATCAGATTGCCGCCGACGCCGGGCGAGTCGACCCGGACCTCGATGTCGTGGCGGCGCAGCTCGCCCGCCGGGCCGATCCCCGACCGCATCAGGATCATCGGCGAGCCGACGGCCCCGGCGGCCAGCACGATCCGCTCGCCGCGCACGTCGGTGACCGGACCGCCCGCGCGCGAGAACCGCACCCCGCGGGCCCGGTCACCGTCGAACAGCACCCGGTCGACCAGGCAGTCCGCGGCGATGGTCAGGTTCGGGCGGGTGCGGGCGGGCCACAGGTAGGCCATCGCGGTGGAGACCCGCACGCTGGTGTCGCGGCGGTTGGACGGGATCGCGCCGACCCCGGTCGCCTCCGGATGGTTGTGGTCTTTCACCTCGGGGAATCCGGCCGACAGGCACGCCTCCTGGAACGCGTGCTGGCCCGCGGTCAGCTCGTCGGGCCGCCAGCGGCGAATCGGGATCGGCCCGCCCTGCCCGTGGAATTCGCCGCTGTAGTCGAGATCGTCCTCCAGGCGCCGGTAGTACGGCAGCACCTCGTCCCAGGCCCAGCCCGGATTGCCCAGGGCCGCCCATTCGTCGAAGTCGCCGGGCGCGCCGCGCAACGCGATGGTGGCGCCGACCGCGGACGAGCCGCCGAGCACCTTTCCCCGCGGAAATCGGGTGCGCCGCCCGTCGTGAATTTCGGCCCGATATTTCCAGTCGTGTGCGACGAGTGACATCGCATTACCGTTGCGAAGATCGCTCGGCAATTCATCGATGCCCGCGTAATCGGGGCCCGCCTCCACGAGCAGAACCCGGCGGGTGCCGTCCTCGCTCAATCTGGCGGCGAGTACCGCCCCCGCCGATCCGGATCCGACTACGATATCGTCGTATTGATCTGCCATTGAACATCCTCGACGTCTCTGCATCCCATTTATGGTCGATCGAGCGCCCGACGGTGCGGGATATCGGCGGCCGCATCGGAAACCAGCATCGCACCGCGACCACCAGCTCGCCTTCTCCGGGCTTGCCCACCGGCGGCGACGCGGATAAAACAGGCGGCAATATCCGAGTAGTCGTTCCCGCGTTCGCGGTGGAACCCTCGGATAAGGCGAATCCGCCACCCGACACGGTCCCGCTACCGCGGTGACCCCGCACAGGGAGTGAGGCAGACAGATGGCCGATCCGCACACGGCGCCCGGCGTCCGGGTTCCGCTGATCGAGGAGTCGGAGGCGAGCGGGCGGACCGCGGAGCTGTATGCCCTCGTCAAGCAGGCGACCGGGCTTCCGTTCGTGCCGGACATGTTCCGGCTCGCATCCACCCGGCCCGACCTGCTCGAGGTCGTCCTCACCGGCTTCACCGGCATGTTCGGCGGCGGGGTGCTCCCCCGCGAGACCAAGGAAATCATTTCCGCCTGGACGTCGCGGGTGAATTCCTGCCCCTACTGCGTCGGCACGCACAACTATTTCCTGCGTTTGTTCGGCGGCCCGGCGGAACTCACCGAGGCGATCGAGACCGCCGCGTCCCCGGACGAACTGCCCGTGGACGAGCGGACCAGGCAGCTGCTGCACCTGGTCACCAAGGTCAGCACCGCCGCCTACCGGATCACCGACGCGGACTGGGAGCGCACCGAGGCCGCGGGCTGGACCAACGAGGAGGTCCTCGAGGCGGTGTTCTGCGCCGCGCTGTTCAACTTCATCAACCGCCTCGTCGACGGACTCGGGCTCGGCACCTCGGTCACCGAGAGCCGCATCTCCCGCCAGACGATCGACTGACCCCGCGTCGACGAAGGAGACAACGATGACCGCGTCCCGAGCGGTGTTGCTGACCGGCTGCTCCTCCGGCACCGGCCAGTCATCGGGCACCGGCTACACCACGGCGCTGCGCCTGCATCGGGCCGGCTGGCCGGTCTATGCCACGGCACGGCACACCGATCGGCTCGCCGACCTTGCGGCCCAAGGGATTTCGGTCCTGCCGCTGGACGTGACCGACGAGAAGTCGATGATCGCGGCGGTGGAACGGATCACCGCCGATCACGGCGCGGTCGGCGTGCTGATCAACAATGCCGCCTACAGCCTCAACGGCACCTTCGACGAGACGCCGATCGAGGAGGTCCGAAAACAGTTCGAGACCAACGTCTTCGGCCTGGTCCGGCTGACCCAGCTGGTGCTGCCCGGCATGCGCGCGCAGCGCGGCGGCCGGATCGTGATCATGTCGTCGATGTTCGGCCACTTCGCGACCCCGGGCCGCGGCTTCTACCAGGCCACCAAGCACGCGCTCGAGGCGCTCGGCGATTCGCTGCGGCTCGAGGTGGACCGGTTCGGGATCAAGGTCTCGCTCATCGAGCCGTCCCCGATCCGGGGCGGTTTCGTCCCGACCACGGTCGGCGATCTGGGCGTGTCCGCCGAGCACGAATCCGGCCTGTACGACGACTTCTGGGAGTACTTCGTGCAGTGGCACGGCGCCTACCGGGAGACCGAGCACCCGCGCGGCCGGGGCCGGACCGCGGTCGACGCCGACCAGGTGGCCCGCGCCATCGAACACGCGGTGACCAGCCCGCGCCCGCGCATCCGCTACCGGATCGGCATCCCGGCCCGCCTGGTGGCGCGCATGCGCTGGACCATCGGCGACCGCGCCTTCGAGCAGTTCGTGCGGTCCTTCTTCCCGATCCCGAAATGAGTGCCGACATGACCCGCCTGGACATAGCGCTGTTGACCCCCGCGGTCATCCGGACGCGGCCACGCACCTTCCTGCGCGCACTGGTGGTGCTCGCGCTGGTGTCCGGCCACCTGCTGGTGACCGGCCCGGCGCTGCTGGTGGCCGCGTTCGGCGGCCGCGAACGGATGGCGGCCACCCTGCGCGGGCGCGCCCGGCGCCTGCTGGTCGGCCTCGGCGCCAGCTACATCAAGGGCGCGCAGCTGCTCAGCACCCGCCGCGACGTGCTGTCCGAAAACTGGTGCGACGCACTGGCGGAACTGCACGACCAGGTGCCGCCGATGCCGGCGCGGACGGCGCGGCGGATTCTGCGCGTCGCCTATCCCGCCGGCGAGATCAGCGCCGAGCGAGTCGACTGGGGTTCGGTGGCCAGCGGCAGCATCGCGTGCGTGTATCGCGCCGATCTGCCCGACGGCAGCTCCGTCGCGATCAAGATCCGCCGCCCCGGCGTGCAGGCCCGCATCCAGGACGACTTCGCGCTGATGCGCGCGGGCGCGCGGCTGATGCAACACCTGCCGCCACTGCGGCGGCTGCCCGCCGTCGCCATGGTCACCCAGATCGGCGAGGCGGTGGCGCGCCAGGCCGACTTCGAGCTGGAACGCGATGCGCTGCACGCATTGCGCAACAACCTCGCCGACGTCGACTACCTGCGCATCCCCGAACCCGTGGACGCGCTGTGCCGCCCGGGCGTGCTGGCCATGGAATTCATGTCCGGCCTGCACCGGCTCACCGCCGAGGAGGAGACCCCGGAGCTGGCCGAGCGGGTGCTGACCTGCGTGTACCGGATGCTGTTCCTGGACGGCCTGGTGCACTGCGATATGCATCCGGGCAATCTGTACCTGCTCCCGGACGGCCGGATCGTGCTGCTGGACGCGGGTTTCGTGGTCCGGCTGCGGCCGAACGTGCGGGGCCTGTTCGCGGAGTTCTTCCTGGCCATGACGCACGGCGACGGGGAACGCGCCGCCGCGGTGGTGTTCCGCAGCGCCGCCGAGGTCGCCGCGGACGCCGATCTCGACGCGTTCCGGGCCGAGATGGTGGAGCTGATCGCCGATTCCAGCCGCAAGCAGTCCGGGGAGTTCAGCCTCGTCGCCTTCGCCGCCCGGCTGTTCGATCTGCAACGCCGCCACGGCCTGTTCGTGACGCCGGAGTTCGTTTTCCCGCTGCTGGCGCTGCTGGTGCTGGAGGGCCGGATCAAGGAGCTCGACTCCGAGGCCGACTTCCAGTTCACCGCGATGCCGGTGCTCGCCAAGGCATTACAGGCGGGCTATCTCCAGATGTGACCGCCGGATCCGGCGACGATGTGAAGGACCATGCCGATGACCACGATTCGACCGCACGCCGAGGCGCCGATCGATCCGACCGCGTACCGCGCGGTGCGCCGCGGCCTCGCCGACCTGGCGGCGCGACTGCGCGACCGCGCGGAGGTGACCGTCCCGGCCACGCCCGGATGGACCGTCCGCGAGGTGATCGCCCACGTCGTCGAGATCTCCGCCAAGGTGGCGAGCCGATCGGGCGGCGAGCCGGGCGTGCGCGGCGCGGCACCGGCGCGGGCCTCCGCCGAGATCGCCGACCTGCTCACGACCTGGGACCGGGTCGGCGCGACGGTGGACCGGATGCTGCCCGAGCTGCCGCCGCTGCGGGCCCGGATCCTGATGATGGATTCGCTGACCCACGAGCTCGACGTCCGCCACGCCATCGGCGCCGACCTCGCTGCGCCACAGGAACATCCGGCGTTCACCAACGCCTTCGAGCTCCTGGTCCAGGGCTTCTCGCGCGGGCTGACCGAGCGCGCGCTGCCCGCCCTGCGCCTCGAGACCGAGGCCGAGTACTGGATCGCTGGCGAGGGCCGCCCCGCCGCCACGGTGCGCGGCGACCGCTTCGACCTCTACCGCTCCCTCGCGGGGCGGCGCACCCGGGAACAGATCGCGAGCCTGTCCTGGAGCGCCGAGCCGCGACGGTGGCTGCCCGCATTCGAGTGGGGGCCATTCCATTTGCCGCCCCACCCGACCGAGAGACCGACGGGGGGATTGTCGTAACCGCAGGTCCGGGGGCGGTGGGAGATCATTCCGTCTGATACCAGCGTTCCATTTTCACAACCAGGCGCGCATGATATACTAAGCGAGACGAAGGGGGATCAAAAGGGCGTTGTTTTCTATATTTATTCTGTTTTGCGCTGTGCTTTTTTCTTCAATCTTTACCCAGATTTTTTCTTTCCATTGCACACTGGGGTGGGACCATGCAAGAAGCCGTTGAACGGGCTATCGAGACAATATGGAACAGATACGACGAACCACTTACTCTGGCTGAGCTCGCCGACGAGGCGATTCTCAGCCGCTTCTACTTTTCCCGAGTTTTCCGAATGGTAACCGGGACCTCACCGGGACGGTTTCTCACCGCCGTCCGGCTGTTCAAGGCGAAAAACCTGCTGCTGGCCACTCCGATGACGGTCACCGAAATCTCCTACCGGGTCGGCTACAACAGCCTCGGCACTTTTACCAGCCGTTTCACCAGATGTGTCGGCATGTCGCCCACCCAGTACCGATATCTTTCCCGAAGTGGTTTGGCGCGGTTGGAGAGCCCGTTGCCGAGCAGTGCCGACGCGTGCGGTTCGATCGTCGGGAATCTGCGCCTGCCGGAAACCGATACGCCGTTGCGGATATATGTCGGCGCATTCGAGAGCGTCGTCGCCCAGGGGTCTCCGATCTCGTGCGACGTGGTGGATACCCGGCGGCCCTACCGGCTGACCGGGGTGCCGAAGGGCGACTGGTTCATCCGGGCGGTCGCGGTCAATACGCGAGATCTCGATCCCGAACCGTGGAACCGCCGGCCGCTGTTCGTCAGCGCGCAGCACTGGGCGCAGTCCTGCGGCGACGTGCAGCAGGTGGACATCGATATGCGGCCGATGCACCTCATCGACCTGCCGATTCTGCTGGCCCTGCCCGAACTGGACGGGCACGAGCGGCCCGAGCAGACCCCCGTTGCCGTCCTGGCCGGTCGATGAGGATCGGCTCCGCACCGGGAGACGCCCGATCGCCTCCCGGCCGACCCGCGACCCCTTTTCCGTCGGCACGGTGAGATCGATGCGGCCGGAACCGGTCCTGATCGTTCGTACGGGATCGAAGCAGTCACCGAACCCGGTCCGCATCGCCATTTGTGAGTCCCCCCGGAACACGGCGGAAATGCCGTAACGCCATTACATAACACTGTTTTCCTTCTCTATTTGTAGCGGTTTCGTGAGAGTATGTCAATCGTGAGTCCCCGCAGATCCGATCCACTGATGCGGGTCACTCTGCTCGAGGCCGGCGCCCGCCTGCTCGCCGAGGAAGGGCCCTGCGCGCTGTCCACCAGAAGATTGGCCGCCACCGTCGGCACCTCGACAACGGCGGTATACACCCATTTCGGCGGAATGGAAGATCTCATCCGCGCCATGGTGCGCGAGGGATTCGCTCGGCTGGATCGCGCGTTGGCGGCGGTGGCCACGACCGCGGATCCGGTGGCCGACGCCGTCGTGCTCGGTTACGCGTATCGGGAAAATGCGCGGGAAAACCCGCACCTGTATTCGGTCATGTTCGGCGGCTCCGCGCTCGGCGGTTTCGCGCTGACCGACGACGATCGCCAGCACGGCCGATATACGCTGGAATCGCTGGTCGATGCCGTGCGGCGGGCGATAGCGGCCGGGCGATTCCACGGCAGCGATCCATCGTTTATCGCGGAGCAGATGTGGATTGCCGTGCACGGGCTCGCGACGCTGGAATTGGGCGGCTATCTCGTCGCCCCCTACGATCCGGATACCTCCTACCGCGGCCAGCTCGAGACCCTGCTGATCGGGGCCGGGGACGCCCCCGCCGAGGCGGCGACGTCGATGAAGATCGGCACCCAGCGGTATCTGCTGGCGCGCGAATTCCTCATGTGACCACCGGGGCATCCTCGCCCGTCAGCTCCGCCCGGGTGATGTCCTCCAGCGTGCGCTGCCGGGTGTCGGGGGCGGTGACCGCGAAGACCGCGGTGGCCAGCAGCAGCGGGACGGCACCGACGAGCGCGGTGACCGCCAGCGACGGCGTGGGTGTCGCCGCGAGCACGATCGCGAGCACGAGCACGCCCCCGGCCTTGGTCATCCCGGCGATGAGGCCGGTGCCGGTCGTCCGGATCCGGGTCGGATAGATCTCCGGGCCGTACGCGGTCACCACCGCCGTCACCGAGCCGATCCCGGCCAGCGGGATCACCAGCAGCACCGACAGCAGAATCCTGTTGTGCGCCAACGAGTCTCCGGCCACCGCGAACACCAGCACGGCCAGCGCGGTGAGCACGGCCAGCACGATGACCGTCTTCTTGCTGCTCCAGAACCCGTACAGCAGCGCGACCAGCACGGTCAACGGCAGGCCGAGCAGCGCGGAGTTGCGCAGCACATAGTCCGACCCCAGTTCCGACAGCCCGATCCGCTGCAGGTTGGTCGGCACCCAGAACTGGAAACCGAAGGTGAGCAACCCGATCGAGATCGCCAGCCCGGCCACCGCCACCGTCGGCCCCAGCAGGGGCCCGCGCAGCAGCCGGGCGAAGCCGATCCGCACCGCGCCCTCCGGCCCGGCGGCGTCGCCGTCGACCACGGCGGCGCCGTAGCGGCGCATGATCGCCTCCGCGGCCTGCCGCCTGCCCGTCGCCAGCAGATAGCGCGGCGATTCGGGGATCCACCGGTTGAGCAGGATCAGCATCAGCCCGGTCGGCATGCCGAGCAGCCACATGATCCGCCAGCTGTAGGTGGGCGTGAGCGCCCCGGCCAGCCAGCTCGTCAAGGCGTACGCGGCCGCGATGTTCCCGCCGATCAGCACGATCACCCAGCCGCGGTGCCGGGCCGGAATGGTCTCCGCGATGAGCGCGAAGGCGATGGGCAGCATGCCGCCCGCCGCGACGCCCATCAGCAGGCACATCACCAGGTTCCAGGTGAAGCCGGGCATGGCGCCGCAGATCGAGGTGGACACGAACATGAGGCCCGCGAACAGGATCGACGAGCGGCGCCCGATCCGGTCGCCGACCCAGCCCCACAGCAGGGAGCCGATCACGGTGCCGACGATCCCGGCCAGCGGCAGCCACGTCACCGGGATCGAGCCGTGCGGGTTGACCGCGGTGCGCAGGCCGTACTCCTTCGCCACGCCGGGGGCGACGAACGACAGCGTGGTCGGCTTCATGACGTCGATGGTGACCGCGAGCGCCATCACCACCAGCAGCGCCACATGGGAGAACCGGATCGGCGCGTCGTCGAGCGCGCGCACCCGGATCGAGGCCGCCTTGCGCCGCACGCCGCCGGAACCCGGCGGCAGCAACCCGTACAGCGCGGCGGGCAACCCGGCCAGGATCAGGGCCATTCCGAGGATCATCGGCGGATCGGGCCGCATACCGGCGAGGTGGTAGCCCATATCGCGGGCGCCCAGATACATCGGCAGGTGCAGCGCCACGCCGACGACGCTGGCGAGCACGCCCGACCAGAACGCCACCGGGTGCGAAAACCGTTCTCCCCCTGGCTGATCGCGCAGATCTGTCGCCATGGCGGCCCCTTTCTCTCATGGTCCCGCAGAGATGGATGCCGCTGGATCGGCGCGCCGGAGACGGGCCTCAGTATGCGACGGCGGCAGCCGGACCCGCCCGGTGTTTCGTCCACAATGGCCGAATTCGGCCGGGTATTCGATCAGGATGGAAACCGAACGGTACGAAGGAAAGTCGGCAGCAACCAGGGCCGCGGACCCCCGATCCGTAGCTTGCCGGTGAGCGCCGCGCGCGGCTTGCCCATCCGGCCGAACATCATCAGATTGAAGGCGACCGGCTCGAATCCGATGCGGACGTCCACCGGGTCGCCCGGTCGGCCGACGGTCACCCGCTCGTGGTCGAGCACCAGCGTCGCGGGAGTCGTGTACCGGGAACGGAATTCGACCGCGACGCGCCGCTGGTTCGGCGGGCCGTCGTGGTGCAGCAGCCGCCCGATCCCGTGCCGGGTCATGCCGAGCACGAACAGCTCCATGAACTGGGCCGCGTACTCCTGCGACTGGTCCCATCGAGACCCGGTGGCGCGGGCGATGTCTCGGCCGTGGATCTGGAATTCGTTGGTCAGGTGCGCGAGCAGCCCGGCGACCGGGACCCGCGAACCGCCGAGCCACCCGACCGGCAGGTCGGGATCCAGATCGGCACTGGCGCGCAGCAATTCGTCGACGTGGGCGCGCACCTGCTCGGCGAGCACCCGGGTGTCGCGCTCCGCAAGCCCCGCCATGGTGTGGTCGTTCAGCCGGTGGACGGTGTCCACACCGGTCGCCTGGATCTCGTCCTGGAGCGTGTTCCACGGCGCGGGAATGTCGTCGGTGCGCCCGAGTGTGGTGTCCCACAACGCGATCGCGTCGACATGGGCGGCCGTATCGGCCACCGTCCAGTCCCGGGTGGCCATCGCGTCCGGCGCGACCGAGCGCACCAGTTCGGCGAACCGATCCCCGCTATCCGCGACCGCCGCGCGCGCCGCTCGCCACTGTTCGGCGGTAATGACCTCGACCATGGGTCGAAGGTAACGCCGGACCGGCGGTCCGCACTTCTCCCAGCGTGCGCGGTCGAATGTCGTTGATTCGCTACGCATTTCCCGCCCCTTGCCCGGCGGCGACCCGGCTGCGTAGACTGCTTTCATCACAAAAGCTCACCGCTCACCGACGCGAGATCGGCGAGGGGCATGCGGAGGGGTGCGGACATGAGCAATCACCGGATGCGGACGGTGCTCGGGCAATTGGGGCTGACCCAGATTCGGTACGTGTCGCCGGTGCGCGCCGCCGCGGCCGACGGCCTCACCGCGCAGGTCTACCGGCAGCTCGAGCGCGACTTCGGCCTGCTCGCACCGCCCGTCACGCTGCACTCCCCCGCGGCGGAGGTGCTGGCCGCCAGCTGGCTCATGCTGCGCGAGTCGCTGCTGGTCACCGGGGTCGTCGACCGGCCGGTCAAGGAGGCGGTGGCCACGGCCGTCTCGCTCGGCAACGAGTGCCCGTTCTGCGTCACCGTGCACAGCGGCACCCTGCACGGACTGGTCCGCGCCGCCGACGCCGCCACCCTCGCCGACGATCGGGTCGAATCCCTCGCCGACCCCACCCTGCGGGCGGTCGCGCGGTGGGCCCGGGCCAGCGCCTCGGCGGACACGGCCGCCCGGCAGCAACCGCCCTTCCCGGCCGAGCAGGCGCCGGAACTCGTCGGCACCGCCGTGCTGCTGCACTACCTCAACCGCATGGTCAATGTGTTCCTCGGCGAGGTCCCGCTGCCGCCCGGCGTGCCGCGCCTCGCGCTCGGCCCGGTCATGCGGGTGCTCGGCGGGATGATCCGCGCGGCCGCCGACACCACCCCCGAACCCGGCCGTTCGCTGCCGCTGCTGCCGCCCGCTCCGCATCCCGCCGACCTGGTTTGGGCGGCGCCCAGCCCGGCCGTGGCCGACGGGTTCGCCCGCGCCTACGCCGCCGTGGAGCGCGCCGGGGCCGAGTCGGTGCCCGCGCCGGTCCGCGAGCTGGTCGGCGCGCAGCTGGCCGACTGGCACGGCGAGCACCGCGGGCCGAGCCGGGCCTGGGCCGCCGACGCCGCGGCCGCCCTGCCGCAGGCGCAGCGGCCCGCGGCCCGCCTGGCCCTGCTCACCGCCATCGCCTCCTACCAGGTCGACCGATCCGTCGTGGAACAGTTCCGCCGCGACCACCCGGACGACCGCACGCTAATCGAATTGACCTCCTGGGCAAGCCTTTCCGCGGCCCGCCGGGTCAGCACCTGGATGACGGTCACCCCGACGGCGGCCGAGGGGACCGCGGTCGCCGAGGACGGCGCACAAATCCGCCCATCGCTCAGCTAGTGTCATGCAAGTATCGGGTAACCTGGGATTATGCTTGGCCGCACGTATGACGCACAGAACTGCTCCATCGCTCGCGCGCTGGAGGTGGTGGGGGAACGCTGGAGCCTGCTGATCATGCGCGACGCCATCTTCATGGGCGTCACGCGTTTCAGCGACTTCCAGCGCAGGCTCGGCCTGGCGGCGAACATTCTCGCGACCCGCCTGGACGGCTTCGTGGCCGCGGGCCTGATGGAGCGACGGAAGTATTCGGAGCATCCCGACCACTACGAGTACCTGCTCACCGAGAAGGGCCGGGCCATCCAGCCGGTCCTGGTCGCCCTCACCATGTGGGGCGACCGGTGGGCGGCGCCGGACGGGCCGCCGGTGGTGTACGAGCACGCCGGGTGCGGTGGCGAGATCGAACAGGCCATCACCTGCTCGGCCTGCGCGGAGTCGCTGCATCCCGATCACGTCGTGTCGCGGGGCGAGCCGCAGATCCTGCCCCGCCCCACCGCCTCCCGGCGCGAACGCCCGTCCGCCCGCCGCTGACCCTAGGGAGCCGACGCGCCGCTGGCGAGCAGCGCGCTCACCACCGCCTCCACCGTCGAGGCGGCGGCGGTGGTGTCGACGTGCCGGTGCACCAGCCACCAGCCGTCCTCCTCCCGACGAAAGACACTGGTGGCCCGCAGGTTCACCGGCGCGACCTCGGGGCGCCCGCCCACCCTCGATTCCAGTCGTTCCAATTCGACGATCGCGGCCAGGTCCGCGGCCACCCACTGCGAGATCCGGTCGAAACCCAGGGCGCGGCCGTCCCGGAACTGCGTCGCGGCGCGGCTCATCGCCGCGATCACCTCCGGGAGCCCGCGCACCCACGGGCCGAAGGGATTACCGAGGCTGACGTCGCCACGCCGGGACAGCACCCGCGAGGCGGGTTCGTGGTCCCCGGTCATGAATATGCCGATGCCGCGGTGATAGTGCTCGATCACCCGATCGAGCTCGACAGTGCTGGTGGAATCCATCCGTTCCCTCCTTCGTTCGCCTGCCGGTGACTACCACGGCAGGGATCCCTTGTCGTCGAAGAACCCGCCCGAGGGACCGTCCGCGGGCAGGGTGGCCAACCGGACGACGACCCCCGCGCCCTCGGCCACGGTGCGGGTACCGCGATGCCGGGTCAGATCGGTCGCGACATAACCCGGCGACACCGAATTGATCTTGATGTGCCGCAGCCCCGGTTCGCGGCGAAAAGCGTTGGCGTACTGCACCGTCAGCATGTTGAGCGCGGCCTTGGACGTCGTGTACGCCAGCCGGGTGTCCGGCTCCGGCCCGAAGTCCGGATGCTCGCGCGTCAGCGTCAGCGAGGCCGCGGTGCTGGACAGATTGACGATGCGCGGCGCGGCCGAGCGCCGCAGCAGCGGCAGGAACACGCAGATGACATCCGCCGCGCCCACCACATTGACGTCGACGACCCGGCGCAGCAGCGCGCCGTCGGTCTCGGTGGCGGGCGCGGCGATCGAGATCCCGGCGTTGTTCACGAGAATGTCGAGGCGGCCGTGGATTTCGTCGATCCGGTCCGCGGCCGCCCGCACGGTGGCCGGGTCGGTGACATCCAGTCGCACCGGCCGCACGCTCGCCCCGGCGGCGGCCAGCTCGGCCGCGACCTCCGCCCCGCGATCGGGGTCCCGGCTGCCCAGCATCACGCGCACACCCCGCTCGGCCAGCTGCCGCGCGGTCTCCTTGCCCAGCCCGCGGTTCGCGCCGGTCACCAGGGCGATCGGCGTCGCCGCATCATTGCGCCACACCGTCACAGGGTTCGTCTCGAACCCGCTCGGGTGCTACTTCGATCGTGCGCAATCCGCGCGCCGGATACTGGAGCGATCCGCGACACGCACGAGGAGGCCGTCGATGAGCGAGGACAACTGTGCACCGGTCCGGGTGTCGCGGCGGATCGCCGCGCCCGCGGCCGACATCTTCCGGGTGCTCGCCGACCCGCGCGCGCATCCGGAGATCGACGGCTCGGGCCTGCTGCGCGGCCTGGTGTCCGGCGCGGTGATCGCCGGCGTGGGGGATGTGTTCGTCATGGCAATGCACGCCGACCGCCTCGGCGACTACGAGATGAACAACCACGTCGTCGATTACGAGCCGGACCGGCGCATCGGCTGGGAACCGCAGGCGGGCCGCGGCCACCCGCGCGCGGGCCGGTTCTGGGGGCAGCGGTGGAGCTTCGAGCTCACGCCCGACGGCCCGGACGCCACCGTCGTGACGGAGAGCTACGACTGCTCGAAGGCGGCGGCCGACGAGCGGGCCGCCCTCGGCAACGGCGCCGTGTGGACCGCGGCCATGACCGCGACCCTCGAGCGACTCGGCCGGTTGTTCTCCGATTGAGCCGCAACACTTTTCCAGCGCTTGCATGATGCTATCTCCGTGAGTACCGTACTTCTATCATGAAAGTGCGGCGCTAGGTACGGGGGTGAACGAGGCATGGCAGCGCCATCGGCCATCGACAGGACATGGACGCCCGGCCGGGTCCTCGCCACCGCGGCGCTCGGGGTGGTCCTGCCCAATCTCGATCTGTTCATCGTCAATGTCGCCCTGCCGTCCATCGCCTCCGGCATGCACACCCCCGACGTCGGCGAGCTGAGCTGGATCCTGAACGCGTACACCATCGTCTTCGCGGCGCTGCTGGTGCCCGCCGGGCGGATGGCCGACCGCACCAGCCGCAGAACGGGATTCCTGCTCGGGGTCGCGGTATTCATCGCGGCCTCGGCCGCCTGCGCCCTGTCCGTCAGCGTCCCGATGCTGGTCGGCTTCCGGGCGCTACAGGCGGTCGGCGCGGCCATGCTGGTCCCCACCTCGCTGAGCCTGGTGCTCGCGGCCTACGAGCCGGAGCGGCGGGCGGGCGCGGTCCGCGTCTGGGCGTCCACGGCCAGCGCCGCGGCCGCGATCTCCCCCGTCATCGCCGGTCCCCTGGTGCTGCTGTCCTGGCGCTGGGTGTTCCTGATCAACCTGCCCATCGGGATCGTGGTGCTGCTCATGGGGTGGCGGCTGCTGCCCGATGTGGAGGGCAGGCGCGAGCCGCGGCCGGATGCGGCCGGGGCCGGGCTGCTCATCGTCGGCATCGCCGCGCTGACGCTCGCGCTGGTGCGCGGCGGGGACTGGGGCTGGTCGTCGGATCGCGTGCTCGGCCTGTTCGTCGCGACCGTGGCGGCGATGGCGGCCTTCGCCTGGCGCTCGGCCCGCCATCCCAGCCCGGTGCTGGAGATCGGCCTGCTGCGCAGCCGCAGCTTCGCCCTGGCCACGCTGTCGACGTTCCTGTTCGCCGCCGCGCTGGGCGCCTATCTGCTGTCCGGTGTGCTGTGGGTGCAGAACGTGTGGCACTGGTCCGCGCTGCGCTCGGGCCTGGCGATCGCGCCCGGCCCCGCCCTGGTGCCGCTGTGGTCGATCGTCGCCGGAAAACTCATGCCCCGCATCGGCGCCCGGCCCGTCGTGATGGCGGGCTGCCTCGCGTTCGCCGCCGCGCTGGGCTGGTGGGTGCTCGCCATGCGGGTGCACCCGAACTATCTCGCGGGCATGCTCGGTGGCGCGGCGCTCACCGGAGTCGGTGTGGGACTGACGGTTCCGACGCTGTTCGGCATGGCCACCGCCGCGCTGCCCCCGGACCGGTTCGCCACCGGCTCCGGCGCGGTCAATATGATCCGGCAGCTCGGCATCGCGGTCGGGGTCGCCGTGCTCGTCGCCGTCATCGGCAGGCCCGCCGCGAATGCCGGTGCCCTGCAGGCGTTCCGGCACGGCTGGCTGGTCGTGGTCGCGATCTCCGTGGCCTGCGCACTGACCGGCCTCCTGCTTCGTCGCCCCGGGCGGACGGCGGAGACGGACCCGGCCGCCGCTTCCCCTTCCGGCGGCCGGGCCCGTTGAACCACAACCGATTACAAGAAATCCGTGTTGGGCTCGAAGCCGAGCAGCACGCGCCCGAGGGTCTCCAGATTCGTGTTCGGATACATGATCGCGTGATGGTGCAGGGCCCCGATGTCGCGCTGGATCTGCTGCAGCGGCACATGGGAGTAGATGGACGAGGCGCCCGCGGCGTCGGCGAGGATGTCCACCGCCTGCCGGGCCCGCCCGACCGCCGCGCCCGCGTCCATGCGCGCGATGGCCTTCTCCTCGTTGGTCCACGGCTCACCGGAGGCGGCCTTGCTGTCGAGGCGATCGACCATGCGGTACACGTGGAACTCGGCCTCGCTGATCAGCTGCACGGCCTCACCCAGTTGCAGATGCGTGACCGGCGCCTCGCTCTGGCGCGCGTAGTGGGTGTAGGTGATGGCCCGCTTCGGCACCAGTTCCAGGTAGTTCTCCAGCGCCGCGTGCGCCATGCCGAGCGCGGGCGCGCTGGCCACGGCGATCGCCATCTGCATGAACGGCACGTGCCACGCCTCGTACTCGGCATTGAGCTTGGTCGCGAGCTTGCCCTCGACCGCCATCGGCAGCATCCGCACCAGCCAGCCCTCGGGCACGAACAGGTCCTTCGCGACCGAGGTCCGGCTGCCGGTGCCCCGCAGGCCCGAGGTGTGCCAGTCGTCGACGAGCGTCAGGCTCGACACCGGAACCACCGCGAGGGCCGGTTCGCCGGTGCCGTCCGGATGCTTCAGCACGGCGAAATGCGCGTCCCAGGTCGCGTGCGGCGACCCGGTATTGAAGTGCCACCTGCCGTTGAGAATGTATCCGCCGTCGGTCGGCTCGGCGACGCCGTTCAATTCCACCGACCCGCAGAACCGGACCTCCGGATCGTTCCAGATCACGTCCTGCGTTTCGTCCGGAACCAGCGACGAGAGCCAGGAGGCCATCGTGAACGACACGCAGGACCAGCCGACGGAACCGTCGGCGCGCGCCAATTCCGAGATCACATCGACGATGGTCCGCATATCCGCCACGCTGCCGCCGTACCGCGCCGGAACTCGCATTTTCAACAGCTCGCTGCGGCCCAGCATGTCCAATACCTCCGGGTGCAATTCCCGGTGTTCCTCGTGCCAGGAGACATACTTCCGGATCGGTTCCACCAGATCCCTGGCCCGATCGACGAGATCCGGCCTCGGCTGCGACTTGATCAACGACATTCTGCACTACTCCTCGGAAGAAGGCGGAATACTGGAAATAAACTGTCTCCGAAGACTCTGACACAGGAAATGGGCGTATACCGTCTCCTAAATTGCCCGGTCCACACCGAAGGCGGTGACATTGACCGCGACCGGCGGCGGGAAGCGGGTCACGAAGTCGATCACGACCAGGTGGGTGGGAACGATGCTGATCCGCGCCATGCCGCTGGTCTCCGCGCGCCGCACCCGCGCCCACTCCGCCCATTTGGCGTCGTCGCCGATCATGCGCCGCGAGGCGTCGATGTGCTCCTGCGGAACCCCGGGCGTCTTCTCGACCGTGGCCGTTCCCCGCCCGTGCACGGCTATCGGCGAGAAATCGTGGGCAGGCAGCGGATGGCCGATCGACGCCCAGACCTTCGCGCGCGTCTCGCGCCCCGGCGATCCGGCGCCGACATCGATGGTGAAGCCCACCCGAGGATTCGCCGCGATGGCCTCCACCTTGTACGCCAGATTCGGGGTGGCGAAAACGAATGCCTCGCCGTTCCAGACATGATTGACCGGCACCGAGCGCGGATGCCCGTCCAACCCCAGATACGCGATCCGCATCGGAATCGGCTCCGCCAGCAGGGTTTGTATCACCGGGTCGGTGTTCACCAGATGCACGATCTCCGCGTAGTTCATGGGTGCCTTTTCCTGTGCGATAGAAACACGGACACGACCAAGTATCGCAATATGCCCACCGGATTTCCTTCTCCGAACGTGCCGTCCGGCGGAAGGGGGCAATCCACGAGTAGCCACCCCGCGGCCACACCTTTATCATATTACCGACAAACTGCCACCCGGAAACGAGTCGTACTGCATACTGCGGTGAATTACCTATTGCGGTGTGAGGAGAAATCATGATCACCCTCGGCAAGGCAGTACTGGTCACCGGAGCCAATCGCGGTATCGGAAAGGAGCTGGTCGAAGAGGCGCTGGCCAGGGGCGCGGCACGGGTCTACGCGGGCACCCGTCGCCCGCTGGTCCACCCGGACGAGCGGGTCGTGCCGCTGCTGTTGGACGTCACCGACGCCGCGCACATCCGGGCGGCCGCCGAACGGGTGGAATCGCTGGACATCCTGATCAACAACGCCGGTGTCGTCGCCTACGACGACCTCACCGATCCGGCCGTGCTCGACCACATGCTCGCCGTCAACTTCTACGGCGTCCGCGACGTGACCCAGGCATTGCTCCCCAAGCTCATCGAGTCCGAGGGAGCCATCGCCACCAATGTCTCGCTCAACGCCATCGCCGCCTTCGCGCTCAATCCGTCGTACTCGGTCTCGAAGGCGGCCGCGTTCAACCTGATGCAGTCCCTGCGGGCGGTCCTGGCGCCCCGGGGCGTCACCGTCCACGCGATCGTCACCGGCCCCACCGACACCGATATGACCGCGGGCATCGATGTCGCGAAGGCGTCGCCGAAGCTGGTGGCGCACAGCATCTTCGACGGGATCGAAAAGGGCGACGAGGACATCTTCCCCGACCCGATGTCGCAGCCCCTGGCCGACGGCTGGCGCAACGGCTCGAGCAAGGAACTCGAGCGCCGACTCACGCAGATGTACGCCCATTTCACGCGGCAGGAATAGCCGAATACGAAGAAACGCGCTGGAGAAATTCTGCCACAGGAACGCCCGCGCACCGTCTTCCAAATTGCCCCGTTTCCGGAAGAGCACGCTGGAAGACGTGCGCGCGCGTTTCGGTCGCCGATCATGACAAGTACACCTCTCGACAGGTGGGGCCAGACGTCGGAAAGAGAGTGAACAATGACGATCGACACCGAACCCGACAGGACGGCCGTGACCGTCCCGAGCGATATCGAGCTCGCCCGATCATTGGACGGGGACTTCCGCAGCGACCATCTCCTCGCGGGGGACCTGCGCCTGCACTATGTCGCCGGTGGCGCCGGACGGCCGCTGATCCTGCTGCCCGGCTGGCCGGAGACCTGGTGGGAGTTCCGCAAGGTGATGCCCGCGCTCGCGGCGAGCGGGCGGCGGGTCATCGCCGTGGATCTGCCCGGCATGGGCGGTTCCGACAAACCCGCCACCGGCTACGACAAGAAGACGATGGCCGGGGTCATCCACGCCTTCGTCCGCGCGCTCGGCTACGAGCAGGTGGACATCGCCGGGCACGACGTGGGCTCGCAGGTCGCCTTCAGCTTCGCGGTCAACTACCCGGAGGCCACCCGCAAGGTCGCGATGCTGGACATCCTGCACCCGGACCCGGCGGTCTACGAGATCCGCATGCTGCCGGTCCCGGGGGTGCCGCTGCACCCGTGGTGGTTCGCGTTCAACCAGGTCACGGGCCTGCCCGAGCAGCTGCTGGCCGGACGCTTCCGCACCCTGATCGACTGGCTGTTCGACAATTTCCTCGACGACCGGAACTCCGTGACCCCCTTGGACCGGGCCGTCTACGCGCGCGCCTACGACAGCCCGGACGGGATCCGCAGCGGTAACGCCTGGTTCGCGACGTTCGGCCAGGACGTCGTCGACCTCGCCGCCTACGGCAAGGTCACCGCGCCGCTGCTGGGCATGGTCTCCAATCTCGGCGACGGCATGTTCGCCGAGGCGATGCAGGCGACCCTGCCCAACCAGGGGACCGATGTCGAGATCGCGGTCCTGCCGGACGCCGGCCATTATTTCGTCGACGAGCGGCCGCAGGCGGTAATCGACCGGTTCGACACGTTCTTCGTCTGAAATACAAAAGCACAATGGAAGAGGCGCCGAGGGTTCCCGCTCTGTGACTCTGGTCAGTGGATTTCGATTGATTCACACAAATCCCGAGTTAGGAGAGGACATGTCAACTGTCGCCGTTCCGTCCAGGGAAGAATTGGTGCAGCGAGTGTCCGATATTGCGCCCGTGCTGCGGGCCAACATCGAATGGTCGACCGAGCATCGCCGGTTGCACGAGGAGACGGTCAAGGCACTCACCGATGCGGGCATGTTCCGGATGCGTATCCCGCAGCGCTACGGCGGATACGAGAGCGACGCGCGGACCATGGTCGACGTGGCCGACGCCATCGCCCAGATCGACGGGTCCGCGGCCTGGGTCGTGGCCTGCCACTGGGTCGCCTCCTGGGGCGTGGGCCTGTTCCCGGACGAGGTGCAGGCCGAGGTGTTCGACGATCCCGACGCGCAGGTCTGCACCACCATCGGGCCCGGGACCGCGATCGCCGTCCCGGCCGACGGCGGCGTCGTGGTCAACGGCGAGTGGCCGTGCATCAGCGGCGCGCTGAGCAGCCGCTACCAGCAGGTCGCGGCCGTCGTCCTCGACCCGGCCGGGGAGCCGTACCCGGTGATGAGCCCGGTTCGGTTGTCGGAGTTGGAGATTCGCGACGACTGGCACACCACCGGCCTGCGCTCGTCGGGCAGCGTCGGCGTCATCGCGAAGGATCTGTTCATCCCGCAGGAGCGCCTGCTGCCGGCGCCCGCGGTGGTGGGCGCCCAGTCGGCCTCGAAACTCAACGCCGATGTCGCGATGTACCGGGCGCCGTTGATCTCGATGGGGTCGGCGGCCACGGTCGGCGTCGCCACCGGCATCGCCAAGGCGATCCGGGACGCGTTCCTCGAGCGCCTGCCCGGCCGCAAGGTCACCTACACGCTGTACCCGAGCATGGCCGAGGCGCCGGTGACCCACCTGCGGATCGCCGAGGCGGTCATGAAGGTCGACGAGGCGGAGTTCCACGCGCACCGGCTGGCCGACGTGGTCGACCGCAAGTGCGCCTCCGGCGACGCCTGGTCGATGCTCGAGCGCGGTCGGGTCCGCGGGGACGAGGGCGCGGCGGTGCGCCTGGCCAACGAGGCGGCCGACATCCTCGCCGCCAACAGCGGCGGCTCCTCGGCCTACCTGCGGGTGCCGATCCAGCGGTTCGTCAACGACCTGCGGACCTTCAGCCTGCACGCGATGTTGATCCCGGACGTCAACGCCGAGGTCTACGGCCGGGTGCTGTGCGGCCAGGAACCCAACACCTACTACATCTGAATCCCCGCGGCTCCGGCCGCCCGGCCCGCGCCGGGTGACCGGGGCCGCCCGTCTGCCACCAGATCATCAGGGGGCCAGCACATGTCATCCATCGCGACGCCGCCGGACCGCGGCAGCAGGTTGCCCTCGCTCACCGGCCTGCGCTTCCTGGCCGCACTGTCGGTCTTCCTGTTCCACTCCAGCCTGGCCAGCTCGCCGCTGCCGCCCTTCGGCCCGGTGACCCCGTTCGCCGACAAGCGGGTCGCGGCCGACTACGCGTTCGTCCTCGGGCACGGCGGCCCGATGGGCGTGTCGTTCTTCTTCGTGCTCAGCGGTTTCGTGCTCACCTGGTCCAGCCGTCCCGGTGAACCGGCACGCGCCTTCCTGCGGCGACGGATAGTCAAGATCTATCCCAATCACGTGGTCACGTGGGCGGTGTGCCTGCTGCTGTTCGCGTGGGCCAGCGGCGGGCCCCTCGCCTGGTTCACCAATCTGCTGCTGTTGCACGGCTATTTCCCCCAGCCCACCATCAGCCTCAGCGGCAACCCGCCGAGCTGGTCGCTGTGCAGCGAGATGCTGTTCTATCTGTGCTTCCCGCTGCTGATCGGGCCGCTGCGGCGAATCCCGGTGCGGCGGTTGTGGTTCTGGGCCACCGCGATGGTCGTCGGCACGGTCGTCGTGCAGCTGATCAACCAGTTCCTGATTCCCGGCACGGCCCGCGCCCCGGAGTACCCGATCCCGGACATGCAGATGTGGTTCGGCTACTCCTTCCCGGTCAACCGCCTGTTCGAGTTCGTGCTCGGGGCAGTGCTGGCGCTGCTGGTGCGGGCGGGCCGGTGGCCCCGGATCGGCCTCGTCCCGGCCGCGCTGCTGCTGCTGGCGGGCTACACGGCCGCGCTGTACATGCCGGTCTCCTACGGCTTCATCGTCTCCACGATCGTGCCGATCGGCGTGCTCATCGCCACCGTCGCCGACCGGGACGCCCGCGGTCGGCGCACCGTATTCGGCGGGCGGGTCATGGTCCGGCTCGGCGAGGTATCCTACGCCTTCTACCTCTGCCAGGGCGTGACCCTGTTCTATGTGCGCCGACTGTTCGGCGATTCGCTCTTCCCGACCGCGGTCGGGGTGCTGGTGCTCATCGGGCTGTGCGCGCTCACGCTACTGGCCGGATGGTTGCTGCACAGCCGCGTCGAGGAGCCGATGATGCGCCGGTGGAGCAGGCCGCGCCGACCCGCCCTGGTCGGCCCCGAGCCGGTCACCGTGGCGCTGGACGGTACCGCAAACGAGAAGCTTGCGTGATGCGAGTCACTGACCTATGGTACTTGCATCACGCAAGCCAGGAGGAATGGGGAGGCCGATGAACGGTCCACAGGTGGTGTCGCCCGCCGAGTGGCTGGCCGCACGAAAAGAATTGCTGCGCAAGGAGAAAGAGCTCACCAAGGCCATCGATGCGCTCAACGCCGACCGGCGGCGGCTGCCGATGGTGCGCATCGACAAGGACTACCGCTTCACCGGCCCGGACGGCGAGGTCGGCCTGCTCGATCTGTTCGACGGCAAACAGCAGCTCATCGTCCAGCACTTCATGCTCGACCCGGCGAAGGACCACGTCTGCGGCAGCTGCACCTATATGGCCGAGGCGGCCACCGACACCGTGCGCAACCATCTCGCCGAGCTGGACACCGCATTCGCCGCGGTGTCGCGCGCGCCGTACCCGAAGGTGCGGGCGCTGCGCGACGCCAAGGGCTGGCGGTTCCCCTGGTATTCCTCCTACGGCAGCGATTTCAACTACGACTTCCACGTCACCCTCGATCCGGCGGTGCAACCGGCCAACTACAACTTCCGCGACGCGGACGAGCTGGCCGCCACCGGTTTCGAGTGGATGCTCGACTTCTCCGGCGAACAGCCCGGCATCAGCTGTTTCCTGCGCGACGGCGAGCAAGCCTTCCACACCTACTCCACCTTCGGCCGCGGCGTCGAGGTCATGATGCCCGGCCTGCGCCTGCTGGATCTGACCGCGCTCGGCCGCCAGGAGGACTGGGAGGAACCCCGGGGCCGCGTGCCCGCCGCCCACCCCATCCGCGACCTCCCCACGAACTGACCTCGCCCCGGAAAGAGGGAATACAGCGTCATGGCGACGACGGCAAACGCGCCGACGACGATCACCGGCCGACAGCGGCTGATCGTCCTACTCCTGCTCGGTGCCCAGTTCATGCTCTCTGTCGACTATTCGATCCTCAATGTCGCGCTCCCCCGGGTGGGCGCGGGTGTCGGCCTCGGGTTGTCCGCCCTGCCGTGGATTCTCACGGCCTACGCGCTCCCGGCGGCCGGGTTCACCCTGCTGTTCGGCCGCATCGCCGACCTGTTCGGCCGCCGCCGGATGTTCCTGATCGGCATCACCCTGCTCGCCGCCGCCTCGCTGATCGGCGGGTTCGCCACCAACCCGGTCGAATTGCTCACCGCCCGAACGCTTCAGGGCTTCGCCACGGCGATCGCCACCCCCGCCGCACTGTCGCTGCTGGTGACCTCCTTCAGCGACGAGAGCCAGCGGGCGCGGGTGCTCGGCCTCAACGGCGCGCTGCTGTCCGGCGGGTTCACCGTGGGCGCGCTGGTCGGCGGCACCCTGGTGACCGGGTTGAGCTGGCGCTGGGCGCTGCTGATCAATGTGCCTGTCGCACTGATCATTCTGGCGGTCACGCCGTTCGTCGTGAGCCCGAGCCGGGCCTCGACCGGCGTCAAACTCGATGTGCCGGGCGCGATCACGGTCACCCTCGGCCTGCTGTCGTTCTCCTTCGGCGTGGTGAACCACAACGTGTACGCGCTCATCGCGGGCGTGCTGCTGCTCGTGGTGTTCTGGCTGATCGAGCGCAAGGCGCCCGCGCCGCTGGCCGCCGTGAGCATCCTGAACCGCCCCACCGTCAAGTGGGGCAATCTCGCGGGCCTGATCGTGTTCTCGATGGAGAGCGGCCTGATCTTCCTGATGACGCTGTATCTGCAAGACGTCCTGCACTTCTCGGCGCTGACCACCGGCCTGCTGTTCGGCGTGCCCGGCCTCGCCTCGGTGGTCGCCGGTATCATCGCGGGCCGCTTCATCGGCCGCTACGGCCCGGCGCGGGTGCTGACCGTGGGCCTGATCGTGCAGACCGGCTTCACCGCTCCGCTGATGGTGCTCGGCCCGAGCACGCTGTGGCTGTGGGTTCTCATGCCCGCGCTGTTCATCGGATTCTTCGGGCACGTCACCGCGATCGCGTCCTTCATGGTCACCGCGACCACCGGCCTGCCCGACTCCGAGCAGGGCCTGGCCACCGGCCTCGCCACGCTGACCCAGCAGATCGGCATCACCGTCGGCATCCCGGTGCTCAGCGCCATCGCCGCCGGACAGGCCGTGCTGCTCACCGGCATTCACCTCGCCGTCGCGGCCAATGTCGCGATCACCGTGACCGTCATCGTGCTGATCTCGCTCGGGCTGCTCCGCCGGGCCCCGGCCGTCGTCGGATCGATCGAATCGACCGAACTGGCCGGATAACCAGCGATAAGGTACTTGCATCACGAAATTTATCAGGCAAGTCGGAAAGGATGGGAAGATGAACGGTCCCCGTGTCGTGTCACCCGCCGAGTGGCTGGCCGCACGAAAAGAATTGCTGCGCAAGGAGAAAGAGCTCACCAAGACCATCGACGCGCTCAACGCCGACCGGCGGCGGCTGCCGATGGTGCGCATCGACAAGAACTATCGCTTCACCGGACCCGGCGGCGAGGTCGGCCTGGCCGAACTGTTCGAGGGCAGGGCGCAACTCATCGTCCAGCACCTCATGCTCGACCCGACGATGGAGCAGCCCTGCGGCAGCTGCTCCTACATGGCGGGCATGGTCACCGACACCATCCTGTCCCATCTGCACAAGCTGGACACGACATTCGCCGCGGTCTCGCGCGCGCCCTACCCGAAGGTGCGGGAGGTCCGCGCGGCCCGGGGCTGGCCGTTCCCCTGGTACTCCTCCGCCGACAGCGAATTCAACTACGACTTCCACGTCTCGTTCGACCCCGCGGTACCCCCCACCTACAACTACCGCCACGGCGAGGAACTGCGGGCCACGAAGGACGCCTGGCTGCTCGACGACTACTCCGGCGATCGCGAGGGCATCAGCTGCTTCCTGCGCGAGGGCGACGAGGTCTTCCACACCTACTCGACCTTCGGCCGCGGCGTCGAGGTGATGATGCCGGGCCTGCACCTGCTCGACCTCACCGCGCTCGGCCGTCAGGAAGAATGGGAGGAGCCCAAGGGACGGACGCTCGCCGCTAGGGGATGAGTGGCGGGCGCCTCGGCGCTCAGTTGTCATGACATTCAACGATTTCCGAGAAATTGCTCCGTTCCCGGAAAGCGCGAACCACGGAACCCGTTCCCTGCTACGATTATCGGGCGTCGCGACGTTCCGCAATCACCGGCAGGCCACTTCTTCGGTTCCTGCATTCTGTCATGTCTGTTTCGCGTCGAGGGGAGTACGCACATGTCATTACCGACCGAACCCATCGGGAGCATTCCGCGACCGACGCAGTTGCTCAACGGTATTCGGGACCACGCCGCCGGAAAGATCGACGACGACGCCCTCGCCGAACTCTACGACACGGCGGTGCGGGAAACCATCGCACAGCTGGAATCGCTCGGTTCGCCGGTCGTCACCGACGGTGAGCAGAGCAAACCCAGTTTCGCCACCTATCCCCTGGCGGGCCTGTCCAATCTGAGCCCCGACGGCGCGGTAATTCCCTTCGCGGACGGACACACTCGGCAATTGCCGCGGCTCACCGCAGGCCCGTTCCGCTACGGAACCGTCACCGCGCCCTACCTCCGCACCGCCCAGAAATACGCGACGGTACCCGTCAAACAACCGGTCATCGC